>DASYCG010000149.1:0-99663 GCA_036500325.1 Herbaspirillum sp.
AACTTTTTTAGGACGGTGATTGCCTGTTCGATAAGGGGCGTGGCGGTATGTTGTACTCCGTTCGCGTCCTCCGGCGGCCTGCGGCCGCCTCCCCCCGTTACCTCACTGCGCACAACATACCGCCACGCCCCTTATCGAACAGGCAATCACCGTCCTAAAAAAGTTGATAATGCTGCATTGCGATGTCTCTTGATGTTTTATTAAGTTCTATCTATGTAGATATAATATATAGAACGCATTTTTGAATCCAGAAGCATTTCCGTCTGGGAGACCAATCGTTTTGTTTGGACGATCCGGTTGCCGTAATCGATATCGGGAAAATTCAAGAACAATCAGGAGACGCACATTCCATCGCTCAGGCAATTCCAGTATTTCGCGCGTATCGTGGAACTCGGCAGCATGACGCGTGCCGCCGAGCAGTTGCACATTGCGCAGCCGGCTTTGGGTTCGCAGATGCGCCAGCTTGAGGACGAATTGGGGACACCCTTGCTGCAGCGGCATTCAAGGGGTGTCGCGGTGACGGCTGCCGGCCAGGCATTGTATGAACGTGCACTGCAGATTCTGGAATTGGTCGCGCTGACGACGCGAGAGATGGCGGCTTTTCAGACAGGTCAAACGGAAACCATCCGACTGGGAATGTCGCCGAGCGTAGTGCATCTGGCAGCATCCGACATGCTGATGCGCGCCCACTCCGTAATGCCCAACGTGGCGTTGCGCCTGGTAGAGGAACACAGCTTGCCGCTGTTCGATGCATTGAAACGCGGCGAACTGGATATGCTGCTGGCGCATGAAATACCGGATGGCCCGGGCCTCACCATAACGCCATGGTTGCACGAAGAGTTGCTCTTCGTCACCGCTCCCAAGCCAGGCGCTACCCAAACCGTCGGTTCCTCCTGGGATATTGTCGATACCATTTCGCTCACCAGAGCCCTTGAAGAAGAACTGACGGTATCGATCAGGCTGGAGGGCGTGAGAAAAATTATCGAGAGGGCGTCTGCGTCGCTGAAAATCGAACCGCGCGTCGCCTTTCAGGTGCAATCTCCGCAGGCTTTGAAAATCCTGATTGTCGATCATTCCGTGGCCAGCGTACTGCCGTATGGGTTGGCGTTTGCCGAATTGCGCACCGGCGGGCTGGTTGCCCGACGGGTGGTCGAACCGCCGCTGACGCGCACGCTGTACATGGTGCGCACCGACCGGCGCCTTTCGGATGCCAATGAAGAAGCGCTGGCAGAACTGCTCAACTCGATCCGCCTTCGTCTGTTCGATCTTCTCGGGCCGCTGGCGACACCGATCGACGCCGCCGATGAAATCGTGGAGCAGCCTGCGGCATAAAACCCGCGAACTGATCCGTCAATCGCTGGTCAGGGTTTTCGCCAGTTTCTTCAGCACTCTTCCTGTTTCGCCTTTGGCGGCCAAAGAAAAAAGCACGACGGATCTGCCGGTCACGCCGAATTCTTCGCTTGGCGCAAAGTCCGGCAGTTCCGCGCGTACCGGCATATTGGTATCGACCAGGCAAGTCCAGCGCGCTTCATCGCCGGCATCCGGCAACGTAAAATTAACCATATCGTGATAACTGTTGAACACAATCAGCAAGGTGGTGTCCTCCGCCGGACGCTTGATGCCGCCGGCATGTGCGCGCCCGTCGAGGATCAGGCCGAAGGTATGCATATTGCCGTCATCCCATTGTTCTTGCGTGAGCGGCGTGCCCGAAGGTGAAAGCCAGGCGGCATCCGTGATGCCGGTTTCCGGATCGACATCTCCCGACAGGAAACGGCTGCGATGCAACACCGGCAGCTCGCGGCGCAGCGTCAGCAGGTTGCGCACGAAATCCTGCAGGCCGCGACCGTCGTCGTCGATGGCTTCCCAGTCCAGCCAACTGATTTCATTGTCCTGGCAATAGGCATTATTATTGCCGCCTTGTGTGCGGCCGAATTCGTCGCCGGCCAGAAGCATTGGCGTTCCTTGCGCAAAAATGAGCGATGCCAGCAGATTGCGTTTTTGACGCTCGCGCAATTGACGTATTTCGGCGTCGTCGGTCGGCCCTTCGGCGCCGCAATTCCACGAACGATTGTTGGAACTGCCGTCGCGGTTTTCTTCGCCGTTGGCGTCGTTATGCTTATCGTTGTAGGAGACCACATCGTTCAGGCAAAAACCGTCATGCGCCGTAATGAAATTGACGCTGGCCCACGGACGTCGTCCGCGATATTGGAATTTGTCGGCCGAGCCTGTCATGCGACGCGCGAAATCCGGTGTTGTGCCGTCTTCGCCGGTCCAGAATGCCCGTACGTCGTCGCGGAAGCGATCGTTCCATTCCGCCCAGCCGGGCGGGAATCCACCCACTTGATAACCGCCGGGTCCGCAATCCCATGGCTCGGCGATCATTTTGACCCCGGCCAGAATCGGGTCCTGGCGGCAGACTTGCAAAAAGCCGCAGGATTCATCGAAGCCGTGATCCAGCCGGCCCAGAATGGTCGCCAAGTCGAAGCGGAAGCCATCGACACCCATTTCCGTCACCCAGTAGCGCAGGCTGTCGCATACCATTTGCAGCACCCGCGGATGCGAAAGGTTGAGCGTATTGCCGGTGCCGGTATCGTTGATGTAATGGCGGCGTTGCTCCGGCAGCAGTCGGTAATAAGAAGCGTTGTCGATGCCTTTGAGGGAGAGCGTAGGGCCTTTTTCGTTGCCTTCCGCCGTGTGGTTGTAGACCACGTCGAGAATGACTTCCAGGCCGGCATCGTGGAAGGTTTTGATCATGCTTTTGAATTCCGCAATTTCACCGCTGGAAAAATAGCGCGGATCGGCTGCGAAGAAACCGAGCGTGTTATAGCCCCAGTAGTTGGTCAAACCTTTTTCGAGCAGATAGTCGTCGTTGACGAATGAATGCACCGGCATCAGCTCAACCGATGTCACGCCCAGTCCCTTGATGTAATTCACCACTTCCGGCACCGCCAATCCGGCAAAGGTGCCGCGCAATGCCTCCGGCACGGCGGGATGGCGCTTGGTGTAGCCGCGCACGTGCGTTTCGTAAAAGATGCATTTGTCCCAGGGAACCCGGGCCGCGCTGGCGCCGTTGAAGGAAAAGTTGTGATCGACCACCACGCATTTGGGAACGAACGGCGCGCTGTCGCGTTCGTCGAAACTCAAATCTTCGTCTTCCGCGCCAATGGTGTAGCCGAACACTTCCGGCGTCCAAGTCAATTGGCCGATATGGCGCTTGGCATAGGGATCGAGCAGCAACTTGTTGTGATTGAAGCGATGACCGTTTTCCGGATCGTAAGGGCCGTGCACGCGATAGCCGTAGACCGCGCCCGGCGCCAGGTCCGGTATGAATACATGCCACACCTCGTCGGTATATTCGGGCATGTCGATGCGGCCGATTTCATTTTTTCCTTCGGCGTCGTACAGGCAAAGCTCAACTCGGGTGGCGTTGGCGGAAAACAGCGCAAAATTGACGCCCTGGCCGTTCCAGGTCGCGCCGCGGGGAAACGGCGAGCCGTCTTGAATTCGATTGAGAAAATCTGGTGGCATTGGCTGTATCCGGTGAATAGTGGCTGCGAATAAACGGAGAACCCCATGCACTGGTATGCACAGGGTTCGCTTAGAGCTTTATCGCCGTTGAGTTTAACGATCGCGTTGTAGGCGCACTATCGGACGCAGCCTTCAACGCTTGTAGGAGTGCGGGTAAGTATTGCTCGGGCCCAGCCCGGCAATCACCTGCCGGATCGCCTCGATCAAAGCGGCAGCACCGGGCAGCAGATAGCTTTCCTGGCGCTGCGTAATCCCGATCATCCGCGCGGTCTGTTGCAGATCGAAATCCAGCACGCGCAGTTCGCCGGCCATTCTCTCGTAATAAAACCATTGCAGCGAAACGGCGGTGACCATATCGCTGTTCAACAACAAATCCCGCAAGATCGCCGGCGAGTCCGTTTCGACAACGTGGGCCGGCGGCTTCACGTTCATTTGCGTAAACGACAGATCGAATAATTTACGGACATTGGTGCCTTGGCTCGGCAGCACCCATTGTGCATTCAACAGATCGGCAACGGTAATGCGCGGCAGGCGTGTCAATGGGTGATCGCCGCGAACGAACAAGGCCATCTTGTCGCTTAAAAGCGGCTCGCCGATCAAATCCCTGGCATCGTCCAGAGGACGCAAGGCGCCCAGGATGAAATCGATATCGCCGGCCCGCAGCTGCGTCGCCAGCGGATCGAAATTACCTTCGATGGTTGAAATTTTCAATTGCGGATGGGCGACCACCACTTTGGCGATCGCGCGCGGAAGAATATGCATTTGGCCGAGCGGCAGCACGCCGACCGTCACGCGTCCTTCCATGGTGCCGCTCAAGGCCGCTATTTCCGCCTTGATATTGCGTAGTTCGGCCAAGGCCCGCTTGGCCCGGAACAACAGCAATTCGCCTGCTTCGGTCAGAAACATCCCTCTCGGCGTGCGCGTGAAAAGCATGACGCCGAGACTGGCTTCCAACTTGCCGATCGATGCGCTGACGGCAGGTTGCGTAATGCCCAGCGATACCGAAACCGTCGGCATGTGCCGTAATTTCGACAATGCCAGAAAGGCGGCTAATCGATGCTCGTTGAACAGCACCGAAAACGACGCGCTCAACTGCTCCAGTGACCCAAAACGTCCCGATAATTGCCCCGATTTCCTGGAACCGCCGGCGGCGATTTCCTGGCGCGCCAATTCGAACTCCCGTGCTGCGCGTTTGGCGCGGAACAAGAGCGTCTGTCCGAAAATTGTCGGCAGCATGCCATTTGCCTTGCGTTCGAACAACTGCACGCCCAGCGAATTTTCCAATTCCTGGATTGACCGTGTGACAGCCGATTGCGCCCGGTAAAGCGATTCGGCAGCCTTGGTGGCGCCGCCCAACTCGGCGACTGCAATGAAAACCCTTAAATGTCGGAGGCTGATACCTGAATCCATATGGAATGCGCTGAATGAATGTATCGCTAAGTTACAGATTGAATGGCTGATCCGGATGGAATTGCACGGTAAACAGTACATTTGAGGCCGATTATAGTTTCATTTCTTATGTTGCTGTGCAATATCGCAATAAGCAAAACAGATGGGAGAAATGTCGAATAGCATTGGCCCCTTTCACCGGAAAAGATCAGAATCTTCGGAGTTAAGTGGAAGTTGAGTTGAAGTTGAGCCGGCGTTAAGCCGAGGTCCGGACTTTCTGTTGATTATTTTTGGGGTGCAAGCGATGAATATTGAAAGGCCGGTGAAAGGCAAGGGGAAAGCGGAAAAGGGCAGTTCGGCGGGGCCGGCATGGGGCAGCGATTATCTGGCGCAAGTCATCAAGGCGCTGGATTTGAAATACGTCGCACTGACGCCGGGCGCCAGTTTTCGCGGGCTGCACGACAGTCTGGTGAATCATCTGGACAATACCGATCCGCAAATGCTGCTGTGCCTGCACGAAGAACATACGGTATCGATTGCCCATGGCTACACCAAGGTGACCGGCAAACCGATGGGCGCCATCGTCCATACCAACGTCGGCCTGATGCACGCCACCATGGCGATCTTCAACGCCTGGTGCGATCGGGTGCCGGTGCTGGTTTTCGGCGCGACAGGCGCGGTCGATGCCGCCAAGCGCCGGCCCTGGATTGAATGGATCCATACCTCCAAGGATCAAGGCGCGCTGGTGCGCGATTTCACAAAATGGGACGATCAGCCGGCATCGCTGGAAGCCGCGGCCGAATCGATGCTGCGCGCTTCCATGATTGCGCAGACCGCGCCACGCGCGCCGGTATATGTGTGCTTCGATGTGAGTTTGCAGGAAGCGCCGTTGCCGGAAAATATTGCCTTGCCGCAGATGTCGCGCTTTAAAGTCCCGGCGCCGGCCTTGCCGCCGGCTGACGAGGTGGCGCAAACAGCGGCGCTGCTGGCCGGCGCAAAAAATCCGGTGATTCTGATCGGCCGCGTGTCGCGTAGCACCGATGGTTGGCAGCAGCGCGTCGCACTGGCCGAGCAATTGGGCGCCAGAGTGCTGACCGATTTGAAACTGGGTGCGGCGTTTCCCACCGGGCATCCGCTGCATGCGGCGGCGCCGGGATTGCGCTTATCGAAACAGAGCCTGGCCGTTCTGCGCGAAGCCGATGTCGTGCTGAGCCTGGATTGGGTGGATCTGGCCGGCACGCTGAAGACCGCCTGGCCCGATGGCAAACCGCCTGCGCAAATTATCCAGTGCTCGGTCGATCCTTATATCCATCGCGGATGGAGTATGGATTATCAGGGCCTGGCGCCGATGGACGTGCAGATCATGTGCGAACCGGAAGCGCTGGTGCCGGGCTTGCTCGATGCCTTGAAGACGCATCACCCGGCGCCATCCCGTTCTTATGCGCCGGTTGCCCATGCCGAAGAGGTGGCGGCAATGGAAGTCGATAAGGAAATCGGCATTCGCGATTTCAGCCGGATGATCAAGCGCATGCTCAGGGATATGAGCGCCACGGAAAAAGTCTGCCTGATCCGCCTCCCGCTGGGCTGGGCCGGTGCCGATTGCGACTTCAATCATCCGCTGGATTTCCTGGGGATCGACGGCGGCGGCGGGGTCGGTTCCGGCCCCGGCATGGCAATCGGCGCGGCTTTGGCGTTGCAGGGCAGCGATCGCTTGCCGGTAGCGATATTGGGCGATGGCGATTTCATGATGGGCGTCAGCGCGATATGGACCGCGGCGCGCTACAAAATTCCGCTGCTGATTCTGGTATCCAATAATCGTTCGTTTTTCAACGATGAGATTCATCAGGAACGAGTGGCGATTCAGCGCGACCGGCCGGTGGAAAATAAATCGATCGGCCTGCATATCGGCGAACCCGATATCGATATCGCCGCCATCGCCACGGCGCAGGGCGCGACCGGCATGGGGCCGGTGCGCCGGGCCGGCGACCTGGAACAGGTATTGACCGATGCAATTGCCGCCGTCAGGGCGGGGCAGACTTGTGTCGTGGATATTAGGGTGCGTCCGGGATACGGTACGGATGCTTGAGGAGCGCTGAAAACGAATTGGTTTAAATGAGGAGACAACATGTTCGCCAAAATAAAACATATCGCAATTATTACCGATCAATACGCGTTGCAGGGCACGTTTTACCGGGAAGTGTTCGGCATGAACAGCTCGGCCAAACGGCAGTCGGATGCGCGCGCCATTACTGTCAGCGACGGCTATGTCGGGTTGAACTTCAACCCGCGCAAGGCGGGCCGGCAGGCGGGGCTCGATCATTTCGGCCTGGATGTCGAAGACATCGAACTGGTCAGGAAGCGCCTGAGCGAACATTACCCGGCCATTGAAGTTTTGCAGCGGCCCAGCACGCGTCCGTTCGCCAGCTTTACCACCCACGATCCGGCCGGCAACCTGTTCGATATCTCACAGCGCGGCATGGAAAACCGGGCGTCGGTGTATGCCGAGAATGAAGTAGTGCAACAGCATCTGCCGGCCATCACGCATTTCGCCCTGCGAACCTTGAACGTCGATGCGGTGGCGAAGTTCTATCAGGATATTTATGAACTGCAGCCGCTCGCCAAAGATGCCGGCGACCCGAATCATTATCTGAGCGATGGCCGCGTGACGCTGGTGTTGATGCCATGGAGCATTCTCGATTTCAACGATACCGGCATCGCCCGGCCCGGTCCCGATCACATCGGCTTCAAGGTGGACAACATCGAAGCATTCAAGGAAAAAGTGCTGGCGCTTGGCGACGGCAATCCGGATTTGCGGCCGATGCCGGTTGGCGCCGGACCGGAAGGCCGTGCACGCCTGAAACTGTTCGCGTGTTGCCGCTACGGTGCGCATCATATGTCCGATGTCGATGGAATTTTGATAGATGTCTCGGATCATTGATTGCAGTTTTTTGATTGGTACGGAATCAGGCGAAACGACAAAAAATAACATCTGGAGACGACATGAAGCGCTTATGCAGAAATGGTGTACCGGTATTTTTTATCGCACTGTTGATTGCCTGTTTGCCTGCTCTCGGCCACGCACAGGAAAAGAAAGAGGAAAAGAAAGCGGCAAACCGGGATATCTATCTTTATCAAGGCGCCGACCGCGACGAGAGGCTGGTTCAGAACGCTAAAAAAGAAGGCGCGTTGTCGATCTATACGGTTTTGAACATAAGCGACTCCGGGCCGTTGCTGGAAGCGTTCGAAAAAAAGTACGGTATCAAAGTCACCATGTGGCGCGGCAGCGGCGAACAGTTGGTGCAACGCGTAATCGGCGAAGCAAAAGCGAACCGTTATAACGCCGACGTGGTCGAGCTGGGTTCCGGCGTCGACATGCTGTACCGCGAAAATCTGCTGGAAGAATTCTATAGCCCCAACTTCAAGGATATTCCGCCGGCGGCACTGGCCAAGCACCATTACTATGCGCCGGAAATGTTTCTGTTTTACGTCCTCGCCTACAACATCAATCTGGTGAAACCGGATCAGATCCCCGCCGATTATGAAGACCTTTTGCTGCCGAAATGGCGCGGCAATATCGGCATGGACCCGGGCGATATCGATTGGTTCGGTTCGATGCTGAAGGCGATGGGCGACGAGAAAGGCCTGGAATATTTCAAGAAACTCGCCGCGGCGAAACCGCAAATGCGCAACGGCCATACCCTTTTGGCCACGCTGATCTCGGCCGGTGAAATTCCGCTGAGTCCGGTCGTATTCAATTACGCGGTGCAAGAACTCAAGCAAAAAGGCGCGCCCATCGACTGGAAGCCGTTGCCGCTGACCATCGGCCGCACCCAATCGATGGGATTGACCAAAGGGGCGCAACACCCCAGCGCCGCCTTGCTCTATGCCGATTTCATTTTGTCGAAAGAGGGCCAGGAGATTCTCAAGCGCGCCGGCAACGTGCCGGTAAGCACCGCGGTAGACAGTCCGTTGAAAAATTTCAAATACGAATTGATGGACCCGGCCGCCGTGGTCGATAACTGGGATAAATGGAATGGCCTCTGGAACAATCTGTTCCTGGGCGGGAAGGCGGAAACCGGCAAGAAGTAAGCAAAAGCAAGCAAAAGCAGGCAAGAAACAGTCCAAAAAATAGACCAAGAGGCACAAGTTGAGAGACGACATGAACCGCTTATCAGGAAATTCAAAGACGGCGTTTTTTATTGCGCCACTGTTCTTGTTCTTGCTCCTGCTGGCAATGAGCGGACTGCCCGCGATCGGCCACGCGCAGGAAAAGAAATCCGCGAATCGGGATATCTTTCTTTACCAAGGCGCCGATCGCGATGAGAAATTGATTCAGAACGCGAAAAGGGAAGGCGGCCTGTCGCTTTACACGGTTTTGAATGTCAACGATTATGCGCAGCTGCTGGACGTATTTGAAAAGAAATACGGCATCAAGGTCACCATGTGGCGCGGTAGCGGCGAACAGATCGTCCAGCGGGTTGTCGCCGAATCCAAGGCCAACCGTAATCTGGTCGATATGGTGGAGCTCGGTTCCGGCATCGACATGTTGTATCGCGAGAATTTGCTGGAGGAATTTTATAGTCCGGGCTTCAAGGATATTCCGGCGGCGGCGCTACCGAAGCACCATTACTATGCGCCCGATAATTTCTACTTCTATGTCCTGGCCTACAACACCAATCTGGTGAAACCTGATCAGATACCGGCCAGTTACGAAGATCTGCTATTGCCGAAATGGCGCGGCAATATCGGGATGGATCCCGGTGACATCGATTGGTTCGGTTCAATGCTGAAGGCGATGGGCGAAGAAAAGGGCTTGGCGTATTTTCAAAAATTGGCCGCGGCTAAACCGCAGATGCGCAATGGCCATACGCTGTTGGCGACCTTGATATCGGCCGGCGAGATTCCCATCAGCCCGGTGGCGTTCAACTACAGCGTGGAAGAGCTGAAGCGAAAGGGCGCGCCGATCGACTGGAAGCCGTTGCCGTTGACCATTGCCCGCACGCAATCGATCGGCTTGACGAAAAATGCGCCGCATCCGAATGCCGCGCTGCTGTTTGCCGATTTCATTCTCTCGAAAGAGGGGCAGGAGATTATCAAGCGTACCGGTAATGTGCCGGTCAGCACGGCGGTCGATAGCCCGTTGAAGGATTTTAAATATGAGCTGATGGTTCCGGCTGTGGTCGTTGATAATTGGGATAAGTGGAATGGACTTTGGAATAATTTGTTTTTAGGCGGGAAGGCTGAGGCTGGGAAAAAGTGACGGAAGATGTAGCGAAAATGGAGGGAGCCGGTTGAAAAGCGTAAGGCCCGCTATCAAATATCGCGGACCTTAAACTTTCCACATCGTAGACGATTGCCGGCTATTCGATTACCGGCAAAATTTGGCAACTGTATCCGGATCCCTGTGTAATTCGCGAAGACTTACCGAACCTCGCAATTGACAACGTTCGGCTTTGACGGGGAAGGCCCCGCTGGAAGCGCGCTGAACGCAGACGGCGGCTTAAACTGCAAACCGGGATCTTTCGGCATAATCACCGGCGGTTGTATCGGATTCGGCGTAAAACCGAATTGCCCGGCCGCGAAGTTCTGCGTGCCGCCGTGATTCGTTACGTTGATCAGGCCGTCGATTACCTGCACATATAAACCTGGCGATAGAGTAGCATTCGGTGCCTGTGTCGGTGACGGAGTCGGTGGCAGTGGCAGTGACAGTGGCTTAGACGGAGACGTTGGCGTTATCAGGTTGACTGCCGCGATCAACGGTAACGGCGCATCGCTGCGGCTGGTCATTTGCCATGAATCGAGCCCTGCGGTACTGGCCATTAAAAAGGCCAGAGCGGCAGTTTTCGCTTCAGCGCTTTGCTTGCGATATTGAATAATCGCGCTGGCGCCTTGCAGATTGACGATCCCGCCGGGCGTCGTCAGCGTAACGCGATCTTTGCTGCGCTTGCCGACCAGGCCCGCAGTCGAACGCACGCCGCCCTGGACCAGGGTGAGGGCGATGTCGTCGGCAGCCGGTTTATCTGCATCATAAGAAAACCGATCGATCGTCAGTATCGTATCCGGCTGCAAAACAAGCAGGCTGTCGTCGCTGAACTTGATTTGTGCGTAGCCGTTCCTTTGCGTGGTCAGGGTGTCGCCTTGTTCCACCATTGAGTTCGTTGCGAGAACGCGGCTCGACCCGTCCGTTTTTGTGGCCAGCAGCGGTCCGCTCAAATGAGTGACGGCGCCGACCGGCGGTCCGGCGTAAGCAAACGCACCGGCCCACATCAATGCCAAAAACAGCAGCGGCTTAATTACAGTACATTTTTGGAACGGGTTCATTCTTTACTCCGGATTTTGAGTCTGTCGGCGTGTTGCTTGCTACTTTTTTGTCGTCGGCTTTGTCAGGCGCCGGAGCGGATGTCGAACCCGATCCCGAGCTTGATCCGCCTGAAGATAATGTTGACGACGCGCTTGGAGTTGCCGGCGCTGACTCGATTTGCAAGGAGGCAGGCCCATACATGGCAATGGTGATCGAGCCGGCAGGTTGTGTATTAATGACGTTGACCGTCGTATTGATCGCCTGCGATACCGGGGTCGGCTTTACGGGTTCGGAGGCCTGCGTAGGACTCAGGATCTGGCAAAGCGCCGAATTGGGGGCGATTGTGCAAATGTCCGCGATCTGAGGCGGCGGTGATGTCGTACAACCCGGCTGGGATGGGTTGGTGAGACATGATTGCAGCGTTGGCGCGGAGATCACGGGGGTCGTGGAGTCACGTACCGCGAGAGTCCCGCCATTGGTTGCCAATATGACGCCGGAGTTCACATTGACCCGTCCGGTGCCGAGGGCGGTACCGCCGCCATTATCGTTGGCCGACAAAACCAGTGCGCCGCCGTGGGTTGTGATCGATGCATTGACTTCGATGTTATTGCCGGCCTGCGCCGTCAAGCCTACGTTCGGGGTATTGAATGTGACAGCGCTCCCGAATGTAATGTTATTCGTTGCCTGTAACGTGACATTTGCACCGATATTGAGGAATTGCGCGGGATTAATGAAGGACGTGGCATCGGCGTTGGCGGCGAAGGTAGCGGAGTTCGCCAGATCGGACGGGTCATCTCCCGAGGAAATAATGATGTCCCTCGGATCGAGCAGCCATTTGCCGAGCCGGCCATGGGCCGCAGTGGCATTTACGCGAATGCCGGCGACGTCCAGATAGTGCGCCGACGTTTCCACAAAACCGCCGTTACCCGATTGCGCGCCGCCGTGCACCGATATCGCGCCATACGCTTGCGTGGTCTGTTCGCCCCAGGCAATCACCTTGCCGCCATCGCCGCGCACAATCGCATCGGCCCTGATGCTTGCATCCTTAGCGACATACACTTGCTGCGCGTTCATCACCGCCGGATTCTTGCCCTGATAATCGCCGCCGATCAATACCGTGCCGCCGCCGTTCTGTCCGCTGGCGTCGATGCCGGCGTCGCCCATCAGGCCGACCTGTTGGCCCAGCGCCTGGATCTCGCCGCCGGTATCGATGCCGGTGGCGGTCGTTACACTGCCCGCTTCCAGCAAGGTGGCGCCGCTGGCGCGCAAAACGATCTTGCCGTTTTCGCCGACGACAGCGCTGTTGGCGTTGAGTGTGCCGCGTTGATTCACCAACGCGCCGTAGATGCCGATCTGGCCGCCTTGCGTGACGACTTGCCCGAGATTGATGGCCTGGTCGGCCGGCGCCGACACCACCACATGCAGGCTTGGATTGGTGGAATCGGCCAATTCCACGCTATGGCCGGCGGCCAGCAATACCTCGCCCCCCGGAGAATTGATGACGCCGTTATTGGCGACATTCGGCGCGATCAGGAATACCTGCCCGCCGGACGATGTCGTAATGTTGCCGTTATTGCTTACGTTGCCTGCCATGCTGCCGGCGGTAAATCTATTTTTCCCTGCCAGGAAGTCCGCATTGGTAATCGCCAGGCTCGATGCCACCAGGCCGGCGACATTGACTTGCGAACCGGCGCCGAAAATCACACCGTTGGGATTGATCAGAAAAACATGGCCGTTCGACGCCAGGGTGCCGAAAATCTGGCTGGGGTTCTGCCCGGTAATGCGATTCAGCACGGTACTGCTGCTGCTCTGTTGAATGAATTGTGTCGTTTGACCCGGCCGGATCGAAAAACTTCGCCAGTCGATGATCGCGTTCGGACTATTGGTGATCGTGAAGACATTGCCCTGCCGGGAAAACGTCACATCGCCGCTGACCACATGATGGCCATGCGGATTGGCGAAGGCGGTGCCGATGCCGGCCGCGACCAGGGCAGAGGCCAACGCAGAGGCCATCAGCAGCGGCCGGAATTTGCCGGATAATTTTCGGGACATTAGTGAATTATTCTTCATGGCATCCTCAGAAATTCAAGCCGAGACGAACGTGCAAACGGTTGTCGCCGGTTTGCGTAAGGGTCGATTCGGCATGCAACACGTGACCGTAATCCATCTGAAAATCGACGCTCTTGCCATAGGCCAGACGCATGCCCACCCCGATACTGCTGATCGAGATCTGGTTGGGTTCGCCCTGCAGGCCGTGGTTGTGCTTGGTGTAGGCGGTGTCGTAGAACGCCAGCATCCTGCATTGCCAGTTCGCGTTTTTGCAAAGAGGCGGCGTATACACTTCAAAATTGCCGACAACACCCGAATCGTTCGATACTTCACGTTCTTCGAAGCCGCGCACCGAGCTGGCGCCGCCCGCGCCGAACTGTTCGCCCGCCACCAGTGCGTCGGTAGTGTATTGGCCATTAATAATGGCGCGTACTTGCCATGCGGCCGGCAGCACTTGCATCGCGCTGGCGGAAAAACGCAACGCGTTGTAATCGTCGGCGGCGCCGGCTCTGGCCGCGGTGAAATCCGACTGGCCGCCGCGCTGCCCGCCGGGAATGTTATGCAGCAGCGTCACGGCGCCGTTCAGATTGCGCTTGTCCTGATAAGAGTTGCCCTGATAGGTGGCGCTGATCGGATGCACCGTAATGCTATTGCCGAAATCGGTTCCGAATATCATCTCGCTGCTTTTATAGGCTTTGTAGTCGATGCCGTAGATCAGCTTGGATTCATAGCTGCCCGAGGTAGGCAGATTCTGGTTATAGCGCATGCCGTACATCGCACCGTTGCCGGTCACCGCCACATCGAGGGTGCCGGTGGAAACCGAGCCTACCGTGAGCGTGCCTGAATCGACACTCGAATAATTGGCGAAAAAATCCATCGAATCGCCCAGCGAATACAGCGGCATGTGATAACCGGCGCCATACACTTTGACCTGGCTCGGCTTTTCCACAGTGGTGGTGTACTGAAGACTCAACACATCGTCCATGCCGAACATGTTGGCGTTTTGCAGTACCACGCCGGCGTGTGTTTTGCCGGTCTGCTGGTTGCCGGTGTTGTCGAAATTGGCGCTGGCGGTCCAGGTCGATTCGTCGCTTATCGCGAGTGTCGCATCGACCTCATCGTCCTGGGCGCCGGTCTGCATCGTCATGATGGTTTTCTTGGACGGATTCTCATTGGCCAGCTTCAGGCTTTTTGAAATGTTCTGCATATTGGGTACTTGCCATTCGTTCAAATCGGGCAGCGAATGCCGGATATTGGCATCGTTGAAATACTTGTTGCCTTCGATCTTGACGCGGCCGATCTTGATCTGCACGACATTCAGCCGGATCACGCCCTGATCGAGTTCCTGTTCGGGCAAGTCGACGCGGACCAGTTGATAACCGCGCGCGTGATAGGCGTTTTCCAGTGCTTCCTGTGCGTTAATCACGTTGGAAAAATCGCGATGTTTGCCGGTGAAAGGTGCGACCAGACTGTCTATCGATTGCGGTGACAACAGCGTATTGCCCTGTATGTCGAAGCGATTGATATCGAAATGGATGGTATTGCTGTCGGTATCCGCAGCATCAGCCGCGACAGCGATTGTGGCGGCGCTTGCGGCCAGCCATGCCCCAACCAGCAAGGGCATAAAACGGTATTTCATTGGTTAGCCCCTGAAACGGTGTTTATTTTATTTTTGAGTCGCCATTGCTGATTAGCATGATCGTTGGCGGAGTTTAACAATTCCGCGATGGAAACAGGAGAATTTTGTATTGTCCGACGCAGAAATACGTCAGTAATACCTCAATAGCTAGTAAAGCATGCCGCCGTTCAACTATGAATATGCGACGAACCATATGACCGACTTGATTAAACCCTTGCGATGGATTCCATCTGAGAGCCCTTGAGATCTAATTCGTCAAAGGTTTCTTTGATGCCCGCAGAAGAAAGCACATTGCATCGGCAGCTCTAACATTTTGTTTGATCTGAAGGGCGAAAATGTCACTTTACAGAGAATTTTGCGACCTCTATTGTTCGGAAAACAAAGAAGAGAGGACAGGATGAACAAAATTTTTGTAAGCAAGTTGAGTGAGATGAAAGATGGCGCTTGCCAACTGGTGAGCGAAGGCAAGCTGGAGATCGGCGTCTATCGCCGCGGTGCTGATTTCTACGCTTATAAAAACCTGTGCGTGCATCAGGGCGGTCCGGCATGCCAGGGCATCACCATGCATAAAGTCGAAGAAGTGATTCGTGCCGACAAGACTTCCGCAGGCATGCGATTCAACAAGGACGAGGAGCATATCGTCTGTCCATGGCACAGCTTCGAATACGACATCAAGACCGGCGTTTGCGTTGCCGATAAAAAACTCAAGCTGAAGAAATTCGAGGTCGTCACAGAGGGAGATTCAGTCTATGTACTCGCTTAAGACCACGCCGGATGCCGCACCGCAAATGGCGGATACCCTGGCTTATCTGGAAGAGCGTTTGCAGCGCTCGAATGCGGCGCTGGAAACCGCGCTGGAGGCAGCGCCGGATGCCTATTGCGCAGCCGATGAAGAGTCGATGGAAGACGTACAGAAACTGCTGGCGCTGGCGATACGGCTTTATGTTTCGAATTATCACGCGGGCCGGGAGATGCCGTTTTTCGGGCCGGGGCACGGCGTCTGCGCAACCGACGTCATGATTGCCAGCACAGAGATGCTGAAGGTGGTCAATGTGCAGTTGTTCGAACTGGGCATGTTTCAAACCTGGTCCAAACACTAAGCATCTTCAGACATCACGCGCACGAACAAAAATACAGGAGACATCAGTGGATTTATATACCAGCGGCGGCACCCAGACATTTGCCGAAGATTACGATACCTCGCGCCATCTGGAACATGCGCGGCAGCAAGCGATAGAACGCAATTACAAAGACTTCCTGATCGTCGATGTGGATTGCCATCATTATGAAACCGAACGGTTCGCCGAGATTATCGATTACATCGAAGATCCGATTCTGCAGCAGATCGCGCGCAGCGCTTCGCAAACCGGCAGGGCCGTGATCTCGCGCCGCGACGGGCATCAGGATATGGGCGGCCGCGTGGTTCGCTATCCGTTGCGTAAAACCGAAAAAACCGAGCCGGGCGCAAATCGCGACGCCACGCTGACCTTGCGTTCGATGAACGCCTTCGGCATCGACTATGCCATCTTGTTTCCTACCGCGATGCTGTCGCTGGGGCTGCATCCGCAAGCCGAATTCGAAGTCAGTCTGGCGTGGGCTTATAACCGCTGGCTGGTTGAAAAAGTGCTGGCCGATCAGCCTCGCATCAAGTCGCTGCTGTATCTGCCTTTCGGCGATCCGGAGGCTTGCTACAAGATGGTCAAGGAATTCACCGGCAAGCCCGGGGTGGTCGGTTTCATGGTGACCACCGTGCGTTATAAATCCGTGCACGATAACGCGTA
Organism: Herbaspirillum sp.; assembly: GCA_036500325.1. GTDB lineage: Bacteria > Pseudomonadota > Gammaproteobacteria > Burkholderiales > Burkholderiaceae_D > Herbaspirillum. The sequence goes on from DASYCG010000149.1 coordinate 16,688, forward strand.
TATGAAGACCTATCAGGCAATGGAAGAGGCGGGCCTGCCGATCGCATTCCATGCGGGTTTCAATGCGACCGATCGCAATTTCGAGCAAGCCAATCGCTTCATCACCGTGCATGCGCTGGGCTTCACGTTTTACAACATGCTGAACATTTTCAATTGGGTGGTCAACGGCCTGCCGGAACGCTTCCCCAAGCTGAAGGTGATTTGGCTGGAAAGCGGCCTGGCCTGGTTGCCGTTTGTCATGCAGCGTATGGATAACGAGTACATGATGCGTAGTTCGGAGTGCCCGATGCTCAAGAAACTGCCGAGTGAATACATTACGGATATGTTCTACGGCTGCCAGCCGATGGAACTGACGGCGAATCCGGAAATGCTGGAACAGACTTTCAAATTCATCAAGGCCGAAACCCAGCTCTTGTACGCATCCGATTATCCGCATTGGGATTTCGATGCGCCGAGTGTGATTTACGACTTGCCGTTTCTTTCGGAAAGCCAGAAGCGCGCCATCCTGGGCGGCAATGCGCAACGGGTTTTCAATCTGCCGTTCACAGAAAAGCTGGCGCGCATCTAAGTAATTAATATAAGAAAACTCGGCGAAGTTAGATTTAAATCGACGCCGTCTTATCCCTTTCGGGCTGAGGCCGGCATCGATGTTTCAAGCGAAGTTTCAACGCGTTTCAAATATTCTCAGAAGAAAAACATAAAGAATGAGGAGACATGAACTTGATCAAGAATAATCGGCGCTCGGTATTGGCCTTGATGCTTGCCGCGGTGACCTTGCCCGGCTTCGCGCAGGACACTTCGCTATGGACCTATAAAGGCGCCGACCGCGCGCAGAAATTGATCGATGCGGCAAAGAAGGAAGGCACGCTCACGCTGTACACCAGCCTTGCGCAAAAAGACCTGCCCGCAGTCATCGAACCATTCGAGCAGAAATACGGCATCAAGGTGCGCGCCTGGCGATCGAGTTCCGAAAACGTGCTGCAACGGACGGTGACCGAAGCGTCGGCCAATCGCTTCGACGTCGACGCGATTCAATCGACGGCGATCGAGCTGGAATCCTTGCATCGGGAAAAGATATTGCAGCCCATCGATTCACCGTATCAAAAGGATTTGATTCCCGGCGCCCTCGGCGACAATTCGGAATGGGCGGCAACCTACCTCGCGGTCTGGGTGCAGGCCTATAACACCGACAAGATAAAAAAAGAAGATCTGCCTAAAACCTACGAAGATCTGCTGCAGCCGAAATGGAAGGGCAAGCTGGGTATCGAAGCCGATGTATCGGAATGGTATTCGACAGTCGCGCTCGGTATGGGGGAAGAAAAGGGCATCAAGTTTTTCGGCGATCTGGTCAGGCAGAACGGCATATCGGTTCGCAAGGGCCATTCATTGCTGAACAATCTGGTCTCGGCCGGCGAAGTGCCGCTGGCGCTGACGGTTTATAACTATATGCCGGAGACCTCGAAGAAAAAGGGCGCGCCGGTCGACTGGTTTGTGCTGGAGCCGGCGGTGGCGGCTGCCAGCGGTGTGGCTGTGGTGCGCCGTGCGCCGCATCCGAACGCGGCATTGCTGTTCTATGAATATATGTTGTCGCCGGAAGCGCAGACCGAGCTGCTGGCGATGAATTATGTGCCGACCAATGCCAAGGTGCCGTCTCCGTTGCGCTCGCTGCACGTGAAATTGGTGGACCCTGCCGTTGCTTTGGATCAGGGCGAAAAATGGAGCAAGTCTTTCGATGAAGTGATCAAGCAAGGCAAGCGCTAGATAGCGGTGTAGATATGCCGATATCCAGCCCAATAACTTCGGGAGACCTATTTTGCTGCCATATTTAAGCCGGGCCAAACATGCTTCGGTTTGCGCTTTGTCGGTGATTTCGCTGGTTTCGCTGACGTCGTTGATCGTGATGATTCCCCTGGCGGCGCATTCACAAACCTTGCAAGCTATCGCAAGCTATGAAGGCCCGGACCGGCAGCAGCGGCTGATCGAAGGGGCGAAGAAGGAAGGTTCGCTGCTGTTGTACACAGCCATGCCGCGCGAATACCTGATGCAATTGAATGAGCCGTTCGAGAAAAAATACGGCATCAAGGTCAATGTCTGGCAGGCGATCGGCGAAACTATTTTGCAAAAAGTATTGAACGAAGACCGCAGCAGTAATCCCGTGGTCGATGTGATCCACAGCACGTCGACCATGCTGGAAGCGCTGCAACGTGAGAATGTATTGCAGGAAGTTCATTCCCCGGCGCAGAAGTCGCTGATTCCCGCTGCCTTGCCGGCGCATCGCAAATACGCTTCGGATCTGCAATATGTGATCGTCCAGGCATACAACACCGATAAGATCAAAAAGGAAGATTTGCCGAAGAACTATGAAGATCTGCTGCAGCCGAAGTGGAAGGGAAAGTTGGGTATCGAAGCTTCCGACAACGATTGGCTGGCTTCGGTAGTCGACGATATGGGAACGGCCAAGGGCGTGCAGTTCTTCAAGGATCTGATGACCAATAACGCGATGTCGGTGCGCCAGGGCCATACCTTGATGACCAAGCTGGTGGTGGCGGGCGAAGTGCCGCTGGCGCTGACGGTGTATCAGTACAGCGTCGAGCAGGCCCGGAAAAAAGGCGCGCCGGTGGATTGGTTTGCGATCGAGCCGGCGGTCAGTGTCTTGAGCGGCATCGGTGTGGCCAGGAAGGCGCCGCATCCATATGCGGCGCTCCTGTATTACGACTATATGCTCAGCCCGGAAGCGCAAACCATCCTGGCGAAAATCGGCTACCCGCCGACCAGCACCGAAGTCGAGTCGCCGCTCAAGGGCGTCAAGATCAAATATCTGGATGCGGCGTCCCTGCTTGAGAATCAGGAAAAATCCGAGGCGCAATTTAAAACTATTTTGAACACCAAACGCTAGACACCAATCGCCATGGCATTTCTCTTCAAACCGAAAACGCTGCGCTTGCTGGGCCTGTTCGCCCTGATTGCGGGTTTGTGGCTGACATCGAAGGCGCAGGCGCAGCAGGCGCCGCCGCCCCAAAAGAAGCCGATTCGCGTGGTGACCACGTTCACCATCATTCGCGATATTGCACAGAACGTCGCCGGCAGCGCCGCCACCGTGGATTCGATCACCAAGCCCGGCGCCGAGATTCATGAATACCAGCCGACGCCGCTCGATATCGTCAAAGTGCAGTCGGCCGATCTGGTACTTTGGAACGGTTTGAATCTGGAACGCTGGTTCGTTAAATTTTTCGATAACGTGAAGAACGTGCCGAGCGCCGTGGTCTCGGATGGCATCGTACCGATCGGCATTACCGAAGGGCCGTACACCAACAAGCCGAATCCGCATGCCTGGATGTCGCCGGACAATGCCTTGATTTATATCGAAAACATCCGTAAAGCGCTGACCAGGGTGGACCCCGGGAATGCCGCCGTGTATGCGCATAACGCGGCTGTCTACGCCGCCAAGATCAAGGCGCTCGACGAGCCCCTGCGCCAGCGCCTGGCTAAAATCCCCGAAGCGCAGCGCTGGCTGGTGTCCAGCGAAGGTGCGTTCAGCTATCTGGTGCGCGATTACAAGATGCGCGAGGCTTATCTCTGGCCCGTCAATGCCGACGAACAAGGCACGCCGCAACAAGTGCGCAAGGTGATCGATCTGGTGCGCAAAAATAATATTCCGGTGGTGTTCAGCGAAAGCACGATTTCGGACCGCGCCGCCAAACAGGTCGCGCGCGAATCCGGCGGAAATTCCGGCGGCGCGCATTACGGCGGGGTCTTGTATGTGGATTCGTTGAGCGATGCCGGCGGCCCGGTGCCGACGTATATCGATCTCCTGAAAGTAACTGTGGAAACCGTGGCGAAAGGATTCGGACAATGAACAACGTAACGCGTTTGATGTTTAAAACGGCGCCGGCCGGAACGTCGTCCGGGTGCTTGCCCGGATATTTGCCCGAGTCCTTGTCTGTCTCCGGCATATCCGTGAAAAGCGTGACGGTGACTTATCGCAACGGCCATGTCGCCTTGTCGGATGCCTCCTTCGAACTCGGCGCCGGCGCCATCTGCGGCCTGGTCGGCGTAAACGGCAGCGGGAAATCGACTTTATTCAAATCGATCATGGGCTTCGTGCAACCCGCCGCCGGCGAAATCCGGATATGCGGCATGCCTGTGGCAGCCGCGCTGAAACGCAATATGGTGGCTTATGTGCCGCAAAGCGAAGAGGTCGACTGGAATTTTCCGGTATCGGTGCAGGATGTGGTGATGATGGGGCGTTACGGCCACATGAATTTCCTGCGTATCGCCTCGCGCGAGGATCGCAATAAAGTCGATGCGGCGCTTGAACGGGTGGGGCTTTCGGCACTGCGCAAGCGGCAGATCGGCGAGCTTAGCGGCGGCCAGAAAAAGCGCGTGTTCCTGGCGCGTGCGCTGGCGCAGCAAGGCAGGGTGATCCTGCTCGACGAACCTTTCACCGGCGTCGATGTGAAGACCGAATCGACCATCATCGATCTCATGCGCGACTTGCGGGCGCAAGGCCATCTGATGCTGGTCTCGACGCATAACCTGGTTGCCGTGCCTGATTTTTGCGATCAGGTAGTACTGCTGAATCGTACCGTGCTGGCCGCCGGGCCGACTCGCAGCGTTTTTACGCAGGCCAATCTGGAACAGGCTTTCGGCGGTGCGTTGCGACAGTTCAAGCAGGATGCGCCGGCGCAGCAGGAAGCCGAGCAAGCGGAACAAGAAGAGGAACAAGAAGAGGAGCGGAAAGCGGGGCGGATCGAACCGGTGAGGTTGTACGGCGGCGGCGGAAAAATGGCCTACGGCCAAGCCATGTCCGAGCGGAGTGAATTTTGAGTGAATTGCTGATCCCTTTTACCTACGACTACATGTTCAAGGCCATGTGGGTCAGCGCGCTGGTCGGCGGCGCCTGCGCGTTTCTGTCGGTTTATCTGATACTCAAGGGCTGGTCGCTGATGGGCGATGCCTTATCGCATTCGGTGGTGCCCGGCGTGGCGGCGGCTTATATTCTGCAATTGCCGTACGCGGTGGGCGCCTTCTTTGCAGGGATATTGGCCTCTTCCGCAATGGGATTGATCAAGCAGAAAACCCGCTTGCGCGAGGATGTGGTGACGGGCCTGGTCTTCACGTCGCTGTTCGCTTTGGGCTTGCTGATGGCGTCGCTGCATCCCACTTCGGTCAATATTCAGTCGATCGTGCTGGGTAATATTCTGGCGATATCGGATGAGGATGTGGTGCAGGTGGCGTCTATCGCGGGCATCTCGCTGTTGATTCTTTGCCTGAAGTGGAAAGATCTGATGGTGGTATTTTTCGATGAAAATCATGCGCGCGCCGTCGGCATCCATACTGCTTTTTTAAAGATATTGTTTTTTGCGCTACTTAGCGCCTGCACCGTTGCCGCATTGCAGACGGTCGGCGCGGTGCTGGTGGTGGCGATGCTGATCACGCCCGGCGCTACGGCCTATCTGCTGACGGACCGGTTCGATAAATTAATCGTCATCAGTGTCGCGATCGGGATGGCGGGCAGTTTTATCGGCGCTTATCTGAGCTATTTCCTGGATGGAGCGACCGGCGGCGTCATCGTGATGGTGCAGGTCTTGATTTTCCTGGGCGCTTTCATTTTTGCGCCGAAACACGGTTTGCGGGCGGCGCGCCGCCGCGCCTGTCCGGCGAAGGCAGCATGATGCACAACATAATCGATTGGATCGTGCTGCCCTTATCGTATCCATTCATGCAGCGCGCGTTGATCGTTGCGTTGCTGGTGGGCGCGGTCTGTGCGGTGTTGTCGTGCTATCTGGTGTTGCGCGGATGGTCGCTGATGGGCGATGCGATTTCGCACGGCGTGTTGCCGGGAATCGTCATTGCGACCGTGGCCGGCATTCCGCTGGTGATCGGCGCATTCGGCGCCGGCCTGTCTTGCGCCGTGCTGACCGGTTATCTCAAGGAGAACAGCCGCTTGAAAGAAGACACCGTGATGGGCATCGTATTTTCCGGCATGTTCGCGCTCGGCATCGTCATGTTCGCCAAGATCGAAACCGATCTGCATCTTACGCATATTCTGTTCGGCGACATGCTCGGCGTGGACAGCATCGACCTGATCGAGATGGCGATCATTGCCGGCGGCACCTTGCTGACAGTGCTGGTGAAGCGCCGTGATTTCCTGCTGTATTGCTTTGATCCGAACCATGCGCGCGCGGTCGGTTTGCCGGTGCGCCGCCTGCATTACGGTTTGCTGGTGTTGTTGTCGCTTTCGATTGTCGCGTCGCTGAAAGCGGTGGGCATCATTCTGGCGGTTGCCATGCTGGTGGCGCCCGGCGCGATTGCCTATCTGCTGACGGATAGCTTCGAGCGGATGTTGCTTATTGCGACGGCGGTGGCAACCGTTTCCTGTGCATTGGGAACGCTGATCAGTTTTCATATCGATGGCGCTACCGGGCCTTGTATCGTGCTGGTGCAGGCGGCGGTTTTCGTGATGGTGTTTTTATTTGCGCCGAAGCGCGGGATTGTTGCGCTGCGGGGTGCGCTGCATAAACCCGTGCATAAGTCTGCCAGAGCGGCCGGCGCCTAGTGACGGATGCCGGATGTCGGTTATCGATTAGGGAGAAAGCATGAGCAGCAGCTATAACACGAACAAAAACCGTGTCTTCGTGCGCGGTATCGAAGGCGCCTATAACCTCGGCGATGAGCTGAAGCATCTGCGCAGCATGCCACGGGTGCGCAAGGCCGACGGTATCAAATTCACCGATGGCACGCAGGTTTTCAGCCGTCATTTTGTCGAACCCAAGGATGGCATCACGCAGACTTTCCATCTGCATCTGGAAGAGTACGGCCCGGGTGGAAAATCGGGCAAGCACGGCCACGTCAACGAGGCTGCGTTTTATATTCTGGACGGCACAGGTTATGAAATCCATGATGGGATTCGTTACGATTGGCAGGCCGGCGACATTGCGATCGTGCACAATAATTGCGTGCATCAGCACTTCAATGCCGATCCGCTCAAGCCGGCGCGGGCGCTGGTGATCAAGACCAAGCCGATGTATCTGTTCATGAATCTCTTGTTTCAAAAGCAGGTGATTCCACGGCCGAGCGAGCCGGCGCCGGGCGCTGCCGGCTACAAGCCGCGCGATCTGGATGAAAATTACAATCACGAAAAATAAGCCTGGACGTACGCCTTCAGGAAATTTCCATGCGATTTTCCGACGCGCATTCGCGCATGGCGCCGATCAAGACCTTTATTTCCGAAGACGGCACGAAATCCGAGCGCATCATCAAACCGGTGGAGCGCGCCATCAAGCCGACCGTTTCGTCGCCGTCGTTGCCGGGCGGCGATAATTTAATGAGATTGCCGTTTTCGACATCCGGTTTTACCGCGCACCATGGAACGAACCAGATGGCATCGCTATTCATGGTGTAGGTGCGGCCGAAAGAGACCGAATGGCTTTCGATGAAATTCGCCGCCAGATGGATATCGAGTGCCATTGCGAGGGAGGCTGCGGCGCGGCGGTTGATCGATGTTTTCGGCGGGAGAACGGTGATAAACCTGCGTGATTCCCTGTTTTCCGCCGCGCCCGATTCCAGCAGCGGATGCCCCGGGCGCACCACCACCACCAGTGGATCGGCATATAGATATTCGAAGGAAAGCCCGACCATTTTTGCCGGATCGAGATGCCTGCACAACACCAGATCGAACTCGCTCTCGCGCAGTTGTTCCATCAAAAAACTGGTGGTGCCGGTCAACACGCTGACCTGAATATCCGGCACCACTTGATTGAATGCCATCAGTGCCTGCGGCACGAAAGAGACGCTCATGCCAGGCGTAGCGCCGATCCTTATGACGGGATTGATGGCGTTTTTAATCGGCCCCAGGAAATTGCTCGCCTGCGACAAGGCAAGCACGGCGGCCTCGGCATAAGTGGCGAATACTTCAGCTTGCTGCGTCATCTGCGTGCCTCTGCGGCCACGCTCGAACAGACGCACTTTCAACAGTTCTTCGAGTTCTTTGATGGTTTTGGAAACGGCGGGCTGCGTCAGCGATAAAGCCTGCGCGGCTTTCTGGAGACTTGAATGCTGGACCACCGCCAGGAAGCATTGCAGATGGCGGAATTTGATTCGGCCATCGATCATGGTTTGGCTGCGGGCGTGCGCCCTTGCAAAGTGTCGTTATACATCTGCGTCCATTTTTCCAGGTGATCCAGCAGCAGCGCAGGATCGATAAACGTCGGATTGAAGCGCGCCAGCGCGGCTTCGTCGCGACGGTTGGTGGTGAGGCCGTGTCCGGCTGCCACCATGCGCTGGCCGTCGCTTAACAGGTAATCGTAGAATAGCATCGCCGCGTAAGGATGCGGTGTGTTGCGTGAAATGCCGATGCCGTCGGTATGCGCGACGGTCGGGGACAGCGTGATGAAATCGACCGGTGCGCCGCGTGCCTTGCTTTGTTCGGCGAGGTAGCTATACACCGTCAGCCCGAACGGCACTTCGCCCGAAGCGATCATATTGGAGAGCAGCGTCATGCCGGAGCGTACCGACACACCGTTTTTGGCGACCAGTTCCTGGAAAAAGCGCAGTCCTTTTTCTTCGCCCATGGTCTGCAGCAACACATAAAACCATTCCTGGCCTTTGGCCTCGATGCCGAGCTTTCCCTTCCAGCGCGGGTCCAGCAGATCCTCATAGGTGCGCGGCAATTCATCGCGGCTGATTTTTTGCGTGTTATAGACTTGCACGTACACATTGGCACGGGTGCCGACCCATTCGCGATGCGCCGGCAAGGCCACCGGGATCAGTTCCTGCTGCAATGGCGAAAACGCCGGCTGCAGCAATTGTTCGCGATGCAGGGCTTCCATTTCGGGCGATGGCAGCGTGATCAGGTCGACTTCATTATGGCGGGCGCGCGCTTCGGTCAGCACGCGTTGCAATACGGTCTGTTTGCCGGCGCGCCAGAGTGCGACCTTGATGCCGTATTTCTTTTCGAAGCCGCTCACGATCTGGGCGCTGTCCTTGGCTGCCATCGAGGTATAGACCGTCAATGTTCCTTCGCGTTTGGCGCCGGCTATCAGGCGTTGCGCGCGGTCCGCGCCTTGGTACATCGGCACCGGCGTCGGCGCCGATGCCGATGCCGTTACTGCTGCCGGCGTTGATGCCTGCGCCTGCGCCGGCAATTGCGGCAAAATAATGGTTGCGATCGCGCCGGCGATCGACAGACATCTGAACAGGCGGGCAGCGATTGTCGTTTGCATAGTATTTTATTTTTTAGCCGGATGCAGTATGACCTCTTCGAACGATTTATTCCATTTATCCAGTTGGTCCAGCGTCATCACAGGGTCGACCAGCTTGATATGCAAATCGCCCAGCGGCGACTTCACTTTCGAATTGGTGGGGACATAGTCCAGATCCACCATGATGTTTTGCGCGTCGGGCGACAGCAGATAGTCCAGGAACAGCAGGGCGGCATGCGGATGCGGCGCGTGCAGGGCGATGCCCATGCCGTTGGCGCGGCCGATAGTCGGGTCCATCGAAAACCAGTCGATCGGTGCGCCTTTTCTTTTGGCCGCCAGCGGCATGTAGCTGTACATCGCGATCGCCATCGGCACGTCGCCGGCGATCACCATATTGTTCAAAACGGAATGTCCCGAACGTGCCGAGAGGCCGTTGCGCGCGACCATCTCACGGAACAACTTGAGACCTCTTTCTTCGCCGAGATCCGTGATCAGCGCGGCATACCATTCCTGGTTTTTGGCTTCAATTCCCAATTGCCCCTTCCAGCGCGGGTTCAACAGGTCTTCCCATTTCTTGGGCAGCGCTTTTTTTTTGATCAGATTGGTGTTGTAGGCTTGCACCCATACCGACAACAAGGTGGCGGCCCATTCCCGGTAGGCCGGGACCGAGCCGGGAATCAGATCCTTGAAGTAAGGGGAGTAGACCGGTTGCAGGATCTTTTCGCGATGCAGCGCTTCCAGTTCGGTCGCGCCCAGATGGATGGCGTCGACGTCGTAATGCCCGGCTTCGGTTTCGGTCATGGTGCGCATCAAGCCTTTTTCCGCACTGCCGCGCCAGGTCTTTACCTTGATGCCGTATTTTTTCTCGAACGGCTCGACCAGCGGCGCGACGTCTTTTTCCGCGACGCTGGTGTACCACAATAAAGTGCCTTCCTTTTTCGCCGCTTCAATCAGTTTTTCGTTGCGGTCCGGGCCGTCGTAGGTCAGCGGCAGATTGCTTTGCGCAATGGCATGCGTCGGCAAGGTAAAGGTCAGGATCGGAAGCAGCAATGCGAACAGAAACGATGAAAACGAATTCGGACGGAATAACAATTTCGACATCATCATTTCCTTCACTGCATAGCAATTGAAAAATTGAATCCGTACCGGTACTGTTGCTTCTGATTCTGCTGCTACTCTTATTTCTTATATTCGAACCGTTTCTGGGTAATCGTATCCAGCAACGCCGGCTGGCCTGCCTTGACGCGCGCGATAGCCCTTCTCAACGCAGGACCGACATCTTCGCCGCGTTCGATCGGGCCTTCCGCATACCAGCCCATGGATTTTGCCATGGTGGCGAAATCGGGCGCAGGGCCGTCCATGTCCATGCCGATATACGCTTTGTCGACATCCGTGCCGCGATGATGCGCCATGCGCTTCTGGTGTTCCCAGTCGTTGTAATAAGCCCGATTGTTATACATGACGACCAGCAACGGGATTTTATGTTTGGCCGCGACCCAGAGCGCTCCGGCATCGAACATCAGGTCGCCGTCGGGCTGAATGTCGACCACCAGCCGCTTCTGATCGCGGTGCGCCAGGGCCACGCCCAGTGAAATACCGATTTGCGTGGCAGTGCCCAGCGCTTTGCCTGGATGGCGATAAGGCTTGTCGAAATTCCATAGTTTGCGGGTCCAGTCTTCCAGCGTGCCGGCAGTCAGTACCCAATCTTCATCCTTGATGACATCCCACACTTCGCTTGCCAGCCGTGGCGCCGTCATTGGGCTGGCATCCCAATCGCGGCGCGCCTGTTCAGCCCATTTGGCGCGCGCTTCCCGATGCTTCTGCGCGGTTTTTTCAGTGCGTTCGCGGATGCGCTGCTGCAGGGCCGAATTACCGGCGATGCGTTCTTTTGCAATCGCGGTGAGGGCGGGAATTGCCAGCGTGGTATCACCCAGGATGCGCACATCGGCATGCAGCAGGCGCTGGTAATCCATGGCCCAGCTGGACAGCTCGATATCGCCGAAGCCGATGTCTATCCAGCGCGCACTGGCGGGCACCATTTCAGCCACTTCGCGCGTGGTGCTGATCAATTCCGCGGTCGGCTTTTCCCAGTCGCGCACATCCAGGCACAGCATCAGATCGGCATCGCGGAACACGTCTTTGACCATGCTCAGATTCAGCGGATGATTGCTCGGAAAATTGAGCCGCGCGTTGATGTCGAACACCGGAATACCCATGGTCTCGGCCAATTCCACCAGCGTGTGAAAGGTGCCGTGATCGCGGCCGGCATATTCGACCAGAATCACTGGACGCTCGGCCTCGACCAGCAGATCGACGGTTCTTTGCAGCGCAGCGGGGTCCGGCGCAATTTTGGTCGGCACGGCCATGGCAGTGGCCGGCGGCAGGGCCACATCATGATCCAGCGGCTTCTCTTGCAGCCACGCGTCGTAGCACATGTACACCGGCCCTTGCGGCTCGGTCATCATGACGCCGTAAGCGCGCGCAAACGATTCCGGCACGCCGTCGACCACGGTCGGCTGGTAATCCCATTTGGTGTAATCCCGCACCGCCTGTCCCTGCACGTTGGCGGTATGGATCCAGTCGATATGGGGACGGCGTTTGGACTCGTCCATCGGGCCGGTGGCGCCGACGATGAAAATGGGAACCCGATCGACGTAGGCGTAATACACGGCCATGTTGGCATGCAGCAGTCCGACCAGATTGTGCAGGATGGCAACCATCGGTTTGCCGCTGGCCTTGGCATAGCCGTGCGCAACCTGCACCGCGGTTTCTTCGTGCTGGCACAGCATCATGTTGGGATAATTCTGGCCGTAATTGACGATGGAATCGTGCAGGCCGCGGTAACTGGCGCCGGGGTTCAGCGCTGCGTAGGGCATTTGATATTGGTGCAGCAGGTCGACAATGACATCCGAACCCCAGCGCTGGGCATTGGGCACGACCGGCGGCGGCGCGGCGTGATTGCCTATGGGAGCGAGAGCTTGGGCTGGAGCGGTACCAGATGCAGGAACAGCGTCGGCAACAGATGGCTTGGTCATCGAAGTCCTTTCAAATTGTCTGCCGATAGTAGTACCTCTAAACCTGCGAAGTCAACTATATGACATAAATCAATCGTATCGACGATAATGCCGTTCAGTTAAGGCGCCGTCAGGGCGGGCTGAGGCGGGCTGAAGCGGCGCCTCAGCCCGCCCTGACGGCGCCTTAACTGAACGGCATTCCAACGTGAGGGGTGGGCGGTTATTAAAGTCATCTGTATTATCTTCATGTGATTTTCATGTTCCGCTATAATCCAGTCGCATTCATACCGATCCATTTTTTCGGATATTCGTCGCTCCCATTGATCTCTCCTCCGACCCATGCGTGAACTTCATCCTGCCGATTTCCTAGGCCTCCCGCTCTACAAGGAGGTAAAAAACCAGATGGTGGCGGCCTTGTCCGCTTCCGAATGGAAGCCCGGCGAAGCTATTCCCGCGGAAAAATTGCTATGCGTGCGATTCGGCGTTTCGATCGGCACCTTGCGTAAGGCAATCGACGAACTGGTTGCGGAAAACATCCTGATACGGCAGCAAGGCCGCGGCACTTTCGTGACGGTGCATAACCGCGGCTCGCGCCTGTTCCGCTTCTTCAATTACGTGCGCCACGACGGCCGAAAGGATTATCCGCAACTGGTCATCGAGCGCTTCGGCGAGGCGAAGGCGGATAAAGTCTGCGCCGGTAAATTGGGCATTGCAGTCGGCGCCAAAGTCTTCAATATCATCACTGTGCGCGGCTTTGGCGACGAGCCGCTGTTGGTCGAGGATATCAAGCTGCCGGAAGCGGTATTTCCGCGCATGACGGAAGCGCAACTGCGCAGCAGAACGATCCCACTCTATAACCAGTATCAGAACGATCACGGCGTCAACGTGGTGCGACTGGAAGAAGGCGTGCGCGCGACGCTGGCCGCGGAACCGTATGCCAAATTGTTGAAGGTAGCGCCCGGCGCGCCTTTGCTGCAGGTGCATCGCGTGGCGTATTCGTATAACGATCAACCGGTCGAATACCGTGTTTCATACGTTAATACAGAGCACTTCGAATATGCGCGATCGGCGGCTTGAGCCGGCGATTCAAGCGGCTTCGGCGCGACAATAAAAAGCCAGGAAAAAAGCCCTTGACGCTAAAACGTCAAGGGCTTTTTGCCTTATTCGGATTGTCCGGATTTACTTTTGCCGCACGCCGGCGCGTCCGAATCCCAGGAAGAACAGCGCAGTAATTGAAAACACGCCGGCCAGCGCCGCGCCGAAAAACACCACATGCACGCCCCAACCCAGCGCCAGCAACGCGCCGCCGACGATAGGGCCGGCCACCGAGCCGAAGCGCCCGATGCCGTTGGCCCATCCCATGCCGGTGGTCCGCATCGCGGTCGGGTAGCAATACGCGCCCATGGCGTTGACGCCGGACTGGCCGCCGACCACGCAGAAGCCGGCAAAGAAAATCGCCACGAACAGCAAAGGCACACTGCTGGTGACCGACACGCCGATCACCGTCATCGCGATGGCGCCGATGATGAAGTTGCCGATCAACAGATGCGTGAGTTTGATGCGTTTGGACAGGAGGCTGAGCAAGATGGTGGCCGGGATGCCGCCGGATTGCAGCACGGCGCTGCCGATCATTGCGGTCTTCAGCGGCAGGCCGGATTCCTTGAGCAGTGTCGGCAACCAGTTCGACAGGAAATACAGATCGAGGAGATTGGCGAAATTGAGCATCCACAACATGAATGTCGTGACGGCGAAACCGTTCTTGAACAACTGGGACCAGCCGCGCTTGACTTCGACCTCGCCCGATGCCGATGTGCCCGCGGCGGTCTGCTGCAGGTTCTTTTCTATGCTCTTTTCATTGAACCAAGTCTGCTCCGCCATCGCGGGGTTACGCGACAATGCGCGCGCGACCCGCGTCGTGTACTTGAACGAACCGCCTTCGGTGGAAGCCAGGAATTGGATCGATTCCGGCATCCAACGGAACATCACCAGCGCCGTTACCAGCGAAGCGCCGCCGGCCAGGGTGAATACGCCTTGCCATCCCAAATGCGGAATCACGAACGATGCGATCGCGCCGCCGATCGCCGCGCCCGAGACGAAGCCCAGCGACATCAACATCGTAATGGTGGCACGATTGCGGCCGGGGCTGAATTCGGAAGTCATGGCCAGTGCGGTCGGCAGCAGCGTGCCCAATCCAAGCCCGGTGACGAAACGCATGGCGAGTAATTGCGGCCCGGTCTGGACGTAAGCGGTGGCGCACATCATCGCGCCGCAAAATGCCAGCGCGCCGATCAAGACCGGACGGCGGCCGATGCGGTCGGCCAGTATGCCGAGCCCGAGCGCCCCGATCAGCATGCCGAATAAACTGGCGCTGAAAATCGGACCGAGGCTGGTGGCGGGCAAGCCCAGCGATTCGCGCAAGGCCGGTGCGACATAACCCATCGCCTGCGCATCGAAGCCATCGAAAATCAGGCAAAGCGCGCATAGCCCGAAGACCAGCCAGTGATAGCGGTTCAGCGCTTGCGCATCGACGAACGCCTGGACGCCGATAGGCGCTTGAGAGGTTTGCGACATAGTCGTCTCCTGGATAATTTTTATGATGGGCCGCGGGATGGGCTGTCATTTTTTTGGGTATTAAATCTCAATTTACTAGACAAGTAAATAAAAATGTATACAAGAACGAAGTATTTAATCATGCGCTGAATGGGTTCTCCCTGTGGTGTAGGCGAAATGAGGATTGACATGGCCGATATTTGAATACAGTATGTATACAAATTATTTTTGGCGATTGTTCAAATTATGGCTACGCAAATTTCCGCCGCCCGCGATGCATCGCAAACCGAACGCGCCGTCCTGGGTATCCGGGAGCTGGTATTGCGCGGTGAATTCAAGGCCGGGGAGCGTTTGTCCGAGGTGGAGTTGGCAGCGCGGTTAAGCGTCTCGCGCACGCCGATCCGGGCCGCCCTGCAACGTCTGGAAGAAGAAGGCTTGCTGGAAGCGACGCAGCCGACCGGCTATCTGGTGCGCAGCTTCACCGAGGCCGATATATTCGATGCGATTGAAGTGCGCGGCACGATCGAAGGGCTCGCTGCGCGCATGGCAGCCGAACGCGGCGTGTCGCGTCTGGTGCTCGATGAAATGCGGCAATGCCTGGCGCAGATCGATCATATTCTCGGCCAGGAAAAAGATTGGGACGAGCCGTTGTTCATTCAATACGGCGCCTGCAATGCACGCTTTCATACATTGATGCTGGATGCCGCCAGCAGCCCGATCGTCAGGCGCGCATTATCGCGCGTGATATCGCTGCCTTTTTCATCGCCGAACGCCTTTGTGCTGGCGCAGGCAAAAATTCCCGGTTCCTTCGATATCCTGAAAATCGCGCAAGCGCAGCATCACGATATCGTCGACGCTATCGAAGCGCGCTCGGGCAGCCGGGCCGAGGCGCTGGTGCGGGAGCATGCCCGCCTTGCACTCAAGAATCTGAAACTTGCGCTGCTCAATACCGATGCATTGCGCCAAGTGGTCGGTGCGCCGCTGATCCGGCGCGTTTAGTTTGCCTGAATTAGTGAGTAAAGATTGTGAGGAGAAAATAATGTTCCCAAAAAATACCTGGTACGTAGCCTGCATGCCGGAAGACATCGGCGAGAAGCCCTTGGGGCGTCAAATTTGCGGCGAGAAAATGGTGTTCTTCCGCGGACCTGAAGGCAAGGTTGCAGCGATGGAAGATTTCTGTCCGCATCGCGGCGCGCCGTTGTCGCTCGGTACTGTCAAAGACGGTCAACTGACTTGCGGTTATCACGGCCTGGTGATGGGCCATGAAGGAAAACCGGTCTCCATGCCGGGCCAGCGCGTCGCCGGCTTTCCATGCGTGCGCAATTATCCGGCGGTGGAGCGTTACGGTTTCATCTGGGTTTGGCCGGGCGACGCCCAGTTGGCCGATGACAAGCTGATCCATCATCTGGAATGGGCGGTCAATCCCGAATGGGCTTACGGCGGCGGCATGTATCACGTCAATTGCGAATACCGCCTGATGATCGATAACCTGATGGACCTCACGCATGAAACTTATGTGCACGGTTCCAGCATCGGGCAAAAGGAAATCGACGAAGCGCCGGTGAACACCAAGCTCGAAGGCGAAGAAGTGGTGACCAGCCGCTTCATGGAAAACATCATGCCGCCGCCGTTCTGGCGCGCAGCGCTGCGCGGCAACGAATTGGCAGATGATGTTCCGGTCGACCGCTGGCAAATCTGCCGCTTTACCGCGCCCAGCCATGTGCTGATCGAAGTGGGCGTGGCGCACGCCGGCAAAGGCGGCTATAACGCCGATCCGCGCTACAAGGCATCCAGTATCGTGGTCGATTTCATTACGCCGGAAACCGAGACATCGCACTGGTATTTCTGGGGCATGGCGCGTAATTTCAAACCGGACGACCCGGCGCTTACGGAGACCATCAGAGAAGGCCAGGGCAAGATTTTCAGCGAAGATATGGAGATGCTGGAGCGGCAGCAAAAGAACCTGTCGGCACATCCGGATCGACAACTGCTGAAGCTGAATATCGATGCCGGCGGCGTGCAGTCGCGCCGCATTCTGGACAAGATTATTTTGCAGGAACAGTCGTTGCGGCCGGCTTGATCAATGTGTATTCCGGGCGCTGCCGGTGTTGCCCATGCTACCGATTGGTAGCGCGCGGAATCACTTGAATCCCATATGAAATTCGTATCCACGCGACCGCAGGCAGGCGCTTAAACCGTTGCTGCGGTTTTGTTCGTTGACATCCTGAAGCGCCCATTCCGGCGGCACATAAACGCTAGGATAAGTAATGCAATTGGTATTCGGTCCGTCGCTGCGGCATTTGGTGCGCGAAGGCGTCACGTAGCCGCCGCCGACCTGAACCTGCATCATCATGGGGGGATATGTTTTGCTCATCTGCTGCTGGCACTCGAAGCGGTCGCGGTCGAGATTGCCTTCGGTTCCGTCAGGCCGAACCCATCCGATAGAGCAACCGGTCAACATGGCGAATGCCGCCAGCATAGTTAATTTTTTCACTGCCTACCCCTGTTTTATTGTGATGATATTGCGTTGTTTTACCGACGCATGGATCGGAGCGTAGCGTAGCACAGGGTGGCGCTTGGGCGGCTAGTGTGCTTTGCCATTTGTTTTAATCGGTGGCTTCGGCAATGCGCTTAAGCAAGGGCTGCCAGGCCGGCTCGACCGTCAATCCGAATAGCTCGCTTAATGTAGTCCCGAGTTCATCGGCATTCAGCACGCGCCGTTCATCCGAGCCGTCGCGATGGCGGATTGTCAGCCGACCGTTCATCAGCATGTAGCGGATATCGCCAGTGGTGCGCGCCACCATCAGATTTTTCAGGAAGGCGGAGGAGGGATGCGCAGAGGTAAACCAGTTCAGCGGTTCGAAATCGACATCGAGCAGCGGCTCCGGCGATAGTTCGTAGAGCTGCCGCCAGATGCCGTCGAGTTCGGTTTCGATGATATGGATGCCGCCTGAAGGTCCGGGCACAACGCGAAATGCTTCATGTCCTGTACGTTGCGGTGTGGTCTGCGCGAGACGCAGCGGCAGCGTGGCGACCCAGCCGCCGAAGCCGACATCGACCAGCCACGCTTCGCCGTCCAGCGTTACGCGCAGCGCGCAATGGGTGCGCGGGCGCGGCGCATCGTTCTCGGCGGCGCGCCATACTACCCGCGCCGCCAGCGATTCGACTTGAAATCCGATGGCTGTCAGCACCCGTCTGAAAAGGCCGTTATGCTCGAAGCAATAGCCGCCGCGGCGCTGTTCGATCAGTTTTTCGTCGACTGCAGCCGGCGAAATATCGATGCCGCGCTTAAGTAGCACATCGATGTTCTCGAATGGTATTGCCGCGACGTGGTGTTCTATCAGGCTGGTCAAGGTTGTTAATGTTGGATCGAGTTCGCCGGCATAGCCTATCCGCGTGCAATAAGCTGCCAGATCGACTGAGGCGTTATTTGATGTGCCCATTATTGCCTTCGATTGAATAAGATGATGGGTGTATTTTACTGTTTTACGACAGTTTTTCGCGGTAACCGGCAACGCCAATGGCGTTTGAATTAGCTTTATGGCAAGGAAAATATGAAAAAAGCGCCGGCGCCCGATCAAGAACCGCGCGAGCCGCGCGTATCGCCGCGATCGCTGCCGCCTCTGCCGTCATCAACCAGCATCTCGCCCGAGGACGCCATTGCGAAAAATCAGGCGCGAGAGCGAAGGGATGCGCTGGTTCGCGGCGTCACTTCAATACAGGAAATGCGTGAAGCAATAAGGGGCGCCGGACGCGGCCTCCCGGTCATTTCCGCAGTGCCGCGCGTCGGCGTGCTCGACGCCACAGGATTCCGCACGCGTGCCGTAGAAGGCCTGCCGTTCGTGATCAACGGGCTTGTCGGCAAGTGGCCATTGTCCGCCCTTACGCCGGAAACGCTGCGCGATCGCTTTGGCGACCTGCGCGTGCGGGCGCGGGTGGGTGACTATGTCAACACCGCTTTTGCGCCTGACCGGGCAATGCAGGACATGTCATTGCTTGCGTATCTTGAGCTTGTCGCTCATAACACGCAGGATTTGCCGCCCTATCTGGGCAATCTGGAATTACGTCAATTGAATACGCTATGCTACTGGCCGGCCTATTTTAAAAAAATGGGTCCGCCCCGCTTTTGGCTTGGCCCCGCTGGAACAGTGACGCCGCTGCATTGCGACTATGACGATAATATTTTTGCGCAGATCTGGGGCACCAAACGACTCTTCCTGTCGCCGCCGCACCACGACGAATTTCTTTACCCACGCGAGGCGAATGCCATCCTGTTCGGCTCGCCGTTTAATCCCGAGGCGCCGGATTTCGAGAAATTTCCCCTTGCCCGCCAGGCGGTAATGATCGAATGCATCATGCAACCCGGTGAGCTCCTGTATGTACCGGCCGGGTGGTATCACCAGGTTCGTTCGCTGACTTTTTCGCTTTCTGCCAATCGATGGGCCAGGGCATTGCCGCTGGCATTGAACGGTAATGTTTCCCCGGCGGCAGTGCATAAATAATCGAAGACACGTCTCGGCGTCGGGAGTATCAGCCGCGCCGAGCCGCTTCGATTGCAGCGATGTCGATCTTTCCCATCTCCATCATGGCTTCGAATGTGCGCTTGGCCGCGGCGCGATCGGGGTCGACGATCGCGGCCGTCAGGGCGCGTGGCGTGATCTGCCACGACAGTCCCCATTTGTCCTTGCACCAGCCGCATGCGCTTTCCTGACCGCCGTTTCCGACAATTGCGTTCCACAAGCGGTCCGTTTCGGCCTGGTTGTCGGTCGCGACCTGGAACGAGAAAGCCTCGCTGTGTTTGAACGCGGAGCCCCCGTTCAGGCCGAGACAAGGAATGCCCATCACCGTGAACTCGACCGTCAAGATATCGCCCTCCTTGCCCGCAGGATAGTCGCCAGGGGCGCGATGGACCGCGCCTACTGCGCTGTCAGGGAACGTCTCGGCGTAGAACTTTGCGGCGTCCAGCGCGGTGCCGTCGTACCAAAGGCAAATCGTGTTTTTGCTGACCATTTTGGTTCTCCTGAATTGGAACAGATAACAGAGGCGCCACTCGCCAATCAATATTTGGGGTGAGTTGCCCCACCACAGATATCTTCGATTTAGCTTTTAGAAAATAGTGCCGGAAAAATGTTCGGCGCACCCTCGCACCCTAATAGTCCTCGGATCACTTTGCCGGGTTTATGGGTGTAAACTAAACAGCCTGATGAAGTAAGCTGATATTTGCCACATCTTGAGCATTCGCTATATGAAATCCACTGGAATAAAAAGCGAAGAAGCTGCCATTCGTGAAGTTGTTGATTCTTGGCTTTCTGCCAGCAAGAACGGTGATATTTCTACGTTGTTGAGTTTGATGACTGACGACGTGATTTTCATGGTCCCTGGCCGGAAGCCCTTCGGAAAACGAGAGTTCGTACTAGCTTTAGAAGGGATGAAGGATATTCAACTCGAAGTAACATCCGACATTCAAGAAATTCAAGTGATGGGTAAATGGGCTTACCTTCGAAATCATATCTGGATGACCGCCACATTGCCCGGAGAAAGCGCCTCCGTTTACCGCTCCGGTTATACGCTCACCATCATGCACAAGGAACCGGATGGGCGATGGCGTCTGGCGCGCGATGCAAACTTATTGGTTAATGAATCGCCACGGCCTGAACCGCCACAACCTGAACCACCACAACCTACCCGCCGTTCCCATAAGGTCGAGTAATGACCTCAAGGAAATGACCGTCGGGGTCCTCGAAATACATCCCGCGGCCACCGTCGTTCCGGTTGATTTCTCCAGCGCGGTGCTTGCCGGGGTCTGCCCAATACTGCAGCCCGCGATCGCGGATGCGGGCGAAGGTTTGATCGAAGTCGTCTTCGCTTATCAGGAAGGCATAATGCTGTAAAGAAATACTGCCATCGTTCTCGTAGAAGTCGAGTGAAACGCCGTTGCCGAGTTGGACGACCAGCATTGGTCCGAATCGGGTGGCGGATTGCAGGCCCAGAATTTCTGTGAGAAATGTTGCCGATTTCTGCTTGTCGCGACACCAGACGATAGTATGATTTAGCTGCACGCTCATGCTGCACCTCCTTTTCAGATCCACCCGAACCCACCCAAATCCACCCTATATCATCCGCTTTACGTCCCTTCAATGTGTACTCTTGAAATATACTTCAATTCGATAAAGCGAGACTGACGATGGCTAAGCGGCTGATGATAGAAGGACGAGTGCAGGGTGTCGGCTATCGCGCTTCCTTTGCCGGCCAGGCGGCGGCTCTGGGCCTTTCCGGCTGGGTGCGCAATCGCCGGGATGGCTCTGTGGAAGCCTGCGTTCATGGCGAAGCGGCGGCGATTGAGGCCATCGTCCTTTGGGCAAGGCGAGGCCCGCCCGCCGCTCGGGTACATAATGTAAGCATCGAGGATGCCGTAGAGGCGGCGCCTTCGGATGGGGCATTTAAGATTTTCTGACACAGTGAATAATTCAAAATCAGGATTGGGCCGCAAGAATAATGAATTCTCTTCCCACCGCCCACGATGTCGTCAGCTATTGGCGCACAGCCGGTTCAAAGCAATGGTTTTCAAAAGACCCGGCATTCGATGCGGATTTCAAATCGCGTTTTGAAGAGATGCATCATGCCGCTGCGAGAGGTGCGCTCGATGACTGGTCGGCCAATGCCGAAGGCGCCTTGGCGCTATTGGTGTTGCTCGATCAGTTCCCGCGCAATGCCTATCGCGACAGCGGTCACATGTTTGCGACCGATGGCAAGGCGTTGGCGATCGCAGATGCCGCAATTACCGCCGGTCTGGATATGAAGATCGATACCGATCTCCGTGCTTTCTTCTACATGCCCTTCATGCATTCGGAGTCGTTGGCGGTTCAGGAGCGTTCGGTCGTATTGTGCGCCGGCTTCAACCAGCCCGGCACACTGCGTTTCGCTATACTGCATCGCGACATCATCCGGAGATTCGGCCGCTTTCCACATCGCAATGCAGTGTTGGGACGTGACACTACTCCGGAAGAACGTGCGTTTCTCGATGGAGGCGGCTTTCCTGGGTGAGGCTTCCGTTAACATTTTTCGCTCTACGCTAGAGGACATCGCCATGAAAAAACTGTTCGCATTTGCTACCTTGGCTGTCGCCGCATTGAGCGCGCATGCAGAAACGGTCGGCGATGTGTCGACCACTTTCCGATGGGTCGGCGCCAATAACAAAATCGTCGTTGATGTATTTGACGATCCCAAGGTTAATGGCGTGTCCTGCTATCTGTCGCATGCGAAGACTGGCGGCGTCAAGGGCAGTCTTGGCCTTGCCGAGGACACGTCGGATGCTTCTGTGGCTTGCCGGCAGGTCGGACCGATCGCTTTTATCGGCAGCTTCCCGCGTGAGCAAGAAGTGTTTTCGGAGCGGTCCTCATTTCTGTTCAAGCATGTCCGGGTAGTCCGCATGGCCGACAAAAAGCGTAATACGCTGGTCTACCTTGTGTACTCAGACCGGGTGATCGAAGGCAGTCCGAAAAACAGCGTCACCGCTGTTCCAGTCCCGGCCAATCAACCGCTTCCGGTGAAATAATCTTCAGTATAGGCAAACCATGCAATCCTCTTCCCGTTCGACGCAGCCCAATCTCCAGTCTTTCGCCAGCCTGCGCAAAGCCTTCGCCCAGGGCGAGGACAGCCCGACCGATTTTCTGCGGCGCTGCCTGGAGATCATCGACCGCCGCGATGCCGAGGTCATGGCTTTCGTTGCGCTCGACAGGAAGGCGGCGCAACAGGCCGCTGCCGAATCGACGGCGCGCTGGCAGGCCGGCGCGCCACTATCGCCCATCGACGGCATGCCGATCGGTATCAAGGACATTATCGAAACCGCCGGCATGCCGACGGGGCAGGGCTCGGAGCGTTTTGCCGGCACCCGGACCGGGCGCGATGCGGCGGCGGTGCTTGCGTTGCGCGAGGCGGGCGCCGTCATTCTCGGAAAGACCGTCACCACCGAATTCGCCGCCACGTATCCGGCGGCAACACGCAATCCCTGCGATCTCACGCGAACGCCCGGCGGGTCGAGCAGCGGCTCGGCCGCATCCGTCTCGGCCGGCATGCTGCCGGCGGCGCTGGGCACCCAAGTGGTCGGTTCGATCATCCGGCCGGCATCGTATTGCGGCGTTTATGGCTACAAGCCCAGCCTCGGCGGGCTCAATCGCGGCGGCTCCTACGACGGGCTCAGCCAGAGCTGCATGGGCGTGCTGGGCGCTTCTCTTGAAGACGTGCGGGACGTGGCGGCGGGGATTGCCGAGCGAGTCGGCGGCGATCCGGGATATGCGGGGGTCGACTTGCCGCCGTTGGCTGCCATTCGCCCGCGCACGCTGGCGGTGCTGGAGCTTGCCGGATACGAACAGGCGGACATGGCGGCGCGCGAGGCCTTCGATGTTTTGCGCGGCCGCTTGCAAGCGATGGGGGTGACCTTGGTCGACAGGCGTGCTCACGCCGGCCTGGAACAACTGGAGCAGGCGCTGGCCCGGTCTTTCGACGAAAGCCGCCGCCTTATTACGTGGGAGTCGCTCTGGCCGATGCGCGAGTACGCAAGGGCGCCCGAGCCGAAGCTGAGCAGCCACACATTGGCGCGCGTGGCCGAAGGCCGCAACATGACTGTGGCCGATTACCGCGCAGCCTTGCAGCATCGCGAATCGGTCCGCGCGCTGGCCGACCGCGTGCTGGCCGGGTTCGACGGCGCGATCTCGCTGGCTACCCCCGGCGCGGCGCCGGTGGGCTTCGATACCACGGGCAATCCCGTGCAGAACGTCCCGGCTTCCTATCTCGGCACGCCGGCCGTCACGCTGCCGCTGATGCAAATCCATGGCTTGCCGCTGGGTTTGCAAGTCATGGATCGGCTTAACAACGACGCGGCCTTGCTGGGATTGGCCAAATGGCTGGTGATGTCGGCGTCCGGCATTTCTATCTAGGGCAATTACACTTCCAGAATCATTTCAAAGCCGCCATAAATCAGCCGCTTCCCATCGAAAGGCATCGGATTCGCATCAGGCTTCATCCGTGGATCGTCCATCAGCACTTTCCACGCGTCATCCCGGACCTGGCGCGAAGGCCAGGTAATCCAGGAGAACACCACTGTTTCATCATCCTTGCGCTGGACTGCCATCGTGAAGGAAGTCACTTTTCCCTCCGGGACGTCATCTCCCCAGCATTCCACTACCTTCAATGCGCCCTTCTCCTTGAAGAGGGCAGACGTCTGTGCGGCATGTTTTTTGTAGGCCTCACGATTGGCCGTAGGCACGGCGGCGATAAATCCATCTATGTAAGACATGACGATCTCCTGTTGCGTTAAAAAAATAGGGAAATATTGCCACTCCCTATACCTACGACGAACGAGACCTGAGGAAATCGACATCGTTCACACTATTTTTATTCCACATCATCCGACACGTGCGTCATGCGGAATATCTTCGGCCTCTCCTCCAGGCCTTCTCCATCCGCCGCGACTTCGATTTCGGCAGTCGGCGGATGAATCAATTCCTCCAGCCGGGCCTTGGTCGCCAGGAATTCGCGTGACGTTCTATGTTCGCCGTTGCGCGGCCGCGGCACCGGTACTTCTATCATTTCCTGTACTTCGCCCGGATTGGCTTTCAACACCAGGATCCGGTCGGCCAGGAAGATCGCTTCGTCCAGATCGTGCGTGATGAACAGGATGGTGATGTCGATGTTCTTCCAGATGTCCAGCAGATGCGTTTGCATCTTGGCCCGCGTTTGGGCATCGAGCGCGCCGAACGGTTCATCCATCAACAGAATGCGCGGCTGATTCGCCAACGCGCGCGCAATCGCCACCCGTTGTTTCATGCCGCCCGACAGTTGATGCGGATAGTTATCGGCAAATTTGGTCAGCCCGACCAGTTCCAGCCATTGCAGGGCTTCGCGTTCGGCCTGATGCTTGCCGTGGCCATTGCGCTCCGGCCCGAACATCACATTTTTCTTGACGGTCAGCCACGGAAATAAGGTGTAGCCCTGGAACACCATGCCGCGATCGACGCACGGTCCTTCCACGTGTTCGCCATCCAGCAGCACGTCGCCGCCGGTCTGCGCTTCCAGTCCTGCCAGGATGCGGATCAGCGTCGATTTGCCGCAGCCCGACGGTCCGATCACACAGACGAATTCGCGCCGATGCGTCTTGAAACTGATGTCGCGCAGCGCCGTCACTTCGCCTTGAGGGCAAGGGAAGGATTTGCTCAGGCCTTTTACTTCCAACACGACTTCGCGTTGCTTGAGGCGCTCGAAACGCGCGCGCACTGCGTCGGATTGCAATAAATATTCAGGCACCGGATCTGGATTCAACATGGTAAGTCCTCAAGCTTTCAGGGAGCGTTCCCAGGGGAACAGGTGTTTGCCGAGCTGGGCCAGCACAAGGTCGGTGCCGAGGCCGATGATGCCGATCACGGCGATCGCCGCGTAGACGTTCTCGAAATGTTCGTAGCGCGCCTGTTGCGTAATAAAGAAGGTAATGCCCGAGCTGACGCCGATCAGTTCGGCCACGATCAGGTAAGTCCAGGCCCAGCCCAGCAGGATGCGTTGATCGCGATACAGATCGGGCAGGATGCCGGGAATGACGACCTTGGTCAGCAACGCGAACTTCTTGGTGCCGAGCGTCATGGCGGCTTCAAGCAGCGAGTATTCGAGTTTGCGGGTGGTATTGGCGACGATCAGGATTTGCTGGAACAGTGTGCCGATCACAATGATGGCCATCTTCGGACCGTCGTAAATTCCCAGGATGGCGACCGCCAGTGCGCCGAAGGCCGGCGCCGGCAGGTAGCGGAAGAATTCGACGAAGGGTTCGAACAGCCGGGCGATGGCGTTATAGGTGCCGCAGACAATGCCGATCGGAATGCCGATGAGCGAGGAGATCAGGAAAGCCCAGAAGATCACCTTGATACTGTGCCACAAGCTTTGATGCAGCCACATGGCGTCGCGCTGCTGCGGCGGCGTGGTGAACGCGGTGTAGAAGGCTTCGGCAAACTTGTGCGGCGGCGGCAGGTAGACCGGATTGGCGCGTTCGCCTTGCGGCAGGGCTTTGTGCGCGTCTTTCATGTTTTGCACTTCGGCGTCGAAGGCGGCGCGGTCGACCAGCATGCCGGTCTGGAAGTAATCGACATCGCCGGTCTTTTCGATGCGGATATCGGGGTGCCAGACGAAGGGCACGTAGCTGACGATGCACCAGATCGCCAGCGGCAGCAGGAAGGAGCAAATGCCGAGGACGAAACGGGCACGCGGCGATAATTCCTTGCGCACGCCGAACCATTGCAATCCCGGCGCGCGGCGTTTCGGACTTGCGCTGTGGATTTGCGTCGATAAAGGCACGGGGGTGGACGTAGAGGTCGACGTAAAGGTTGACGTATAAGCAGACGCAGACCCGGGCGCAGAAGCAGAAGCAGAAGCAGCAGCAGCAGCCGAAGCAGGCGGCTCTTCGATTAAAGCGCTAGGGGGAGACGACGTGGATAGCATGGCAGCTCCGGAAAAGTGGATTCAACATACGAGAGGGACGATTTCAATATCGCTCTCCCGGGCTTTTATCCCTCCGTGGAGCCTCGCCTGAAAAGCCGGCAGGGCCGGATAGCTCTCGGACCAGTCATTGCACAAAGTGCAACCGGAACCCTAGCCACCCTAAAAAGATGCAACCGTAATGCACCTCTCGCCGATGGTTCAAGCGAAAACCGTGCCATGCGCCGCCCCCGGATATCCGGCCGGATTGCTTCGACGACGCACCGTTCCGACGCATTTACGCCCAATAAGAGCGCGTTATCGGTGCACCGGGGGACGCGCAGTGCGGTTTTTCCGGAAAGGCATGTGCTAGCCTTGTTGGCGCAGTTGCGCGCGATCTATGGAGGCAACGGCGATGGGTGGCAAGATAGCCGGCAAGTTGGCATGTTTCTCGCTTTGGGGTTCAGCGGGAGGTGCGTAGGCATATCTTAGGGTGGCTAGGGTTCCGGTTGCAGCATGTGCAATGACTGGTCCGAGAGCGGCCCGGTGAACGGCGGCAGCTGCAAGGGGTTTGCGGCTGCCGCGCGAACACTACACGGCGGGATAAAAGCCCGGGAGAGCGGCGATAGCTTTGTCTGTCGTGCCTCCCCCATAGCTGTCTCGCCTGCATTTCCGTATTCAGGAAGTCGGCTATGAATGTGATCCATCTATCCGATAGTTAACCGATCTCCTGGAGAATCCATAATGGCACCATTCGCCTTACGTTCCTGCCGTATCTCTTCCAAAAGTATCAAAAAAAGTGTCAAGAGGACTGTGGCGCAAGTCGCGGCCGCATCCGCGCTGGCGTTGATGGCGTTGCAGGCGCACGCTGCGGCGCCGCTGAAAATCGGTTACAGCGATTGGCCGGGTTTTGTCGCGTTTCAGGTTGCGCTCGATAAAGGCTGGTTCAAGGAGGCCGGCGTCGATGTCGATTTCGAATGGTTCGACTATTCCGCTTCGCTCGATGCTTTTTCCGCCAACAAGCTCGATGCAGTCGGCGCCACCAATGGCGACGCTTTAGTGACCGGTGCGACCGGCGCCAAGAACGTGATGATTCTGGTGACCGACTATTCGAGCGGCAACGATATGATTATCGCTAAAGGTCCGATCAAATCCATACAGGGTTTGAAGGGCAAGAAGGTCGGCGTTGAAATGGGGCTGGTCGATCATTTGTTGCTGGACACTGCTTTGTCCAAGGCCGGCATGAAAGAAAGCGATATCACGCTGGTCAACGCCAAGACGAATGAGTTGCCGCAGACGCTGGGTTCGCCCGACATCTCGGCGATCGGCGCCTGGCAGCCGAGCTCGGGCGAGGCGCTCAAGCGCGTGCCTGGTTCGCATGTGATTTATTCGTCTGCCGATGCACCGGGCCTGATTTATGACACGTTCACGGTGAGCCCGGCAAGCTTGTCCAGCCGCAAAGCGGATTGGGCCAAGGTGATCAAGGTCTGGTATCGCTGCGTTGCGTATGTCAACGATCCGAAGACACAGGCGGATGCAGTGAAGATCATGTCGGCACGGGTCGGTTTGACGCCGGCGCAATATCTGCCGCTGTTGAAAGGGACGCATCTGTTGACTTTGGCTGAAGCGAAGAAGGCCTTGATCAAGGGCGATGGGCTGGATTCGGTGTACGGTTCAAGCGTGACTGCGGATAAATTCAATGTGCGCAATGCTGTGTATAAGGATGCGCAGGATGTGAAGGTTTATATTGATCCGTCGTTGACCAAGGAATAAGCGGCACTGCAATTCTTTCGGTTTTACTGGCTGTGGCGGCCCTTCGATGCGGTGAAGGGCCGCCTCGGCGACAAATCTACTCAGTCGCTGCATAGCGAGCTTCAATGCTTGGCAAGCGCCGGCTGAAAGATGGTGCGGACGATGTTGCGCAGCCATTGATTGGCCGGATCGTCGTGATTGCGTTTATGCCAGAATTGCTTGAGCGCGAACATCGGTGATTCGAATGGCAGTTCGTGCATGGCGATGTCGTTCGATTTGGCCATTTGCAATGCGACTTCTTTCGGTACGGTGGCAATCAGATTGGTCTGCGGAATGATCTCGGCCAGTGTCATGAAATGCGGCACCGTCAGTACCACCCGGCGCACGATTTTCATTTGGGTCAGATGGCGGTCGATCAATTCATGGCTGCGGCCTTCAAACAGCACGGTGACGTGCGAGGCGTCGATATACGACTGCAGCGTCAGGCCGGATTTCGCTTGCATGTGCGGGTTGTTTTTACTCGAAATGCAGACGAATTTGCTTTCGAATAGTTGCTGCTGGTAGAAGCCGCTTTTTCGCAGATCCGGAAAATAACCGATCGCCAGATCGATCAGCCCTTCTTCCAGCGCAGTCATCAAATAAGCCGGTGACGGCGATTGCGTGCGTACCGTCGCCAGCGGACTTTCCTGCCAGATCCGATGGATCAGCGGGGGCAGGAAAAATACTTCGCCGATGTCCGACATGCTGAACGTGTATTGGCGGGTCGATGAAGCCGGGTCGAATCCGGAAAAATTCAGTAATTCTCCCTTCACAATTTCCAGAATGCGTTTGACCTGCGGCGCCATGGTCAGCGCGCGCGGCGTCGGCTGCATCTTGTTGTCGATCCGCACGAATAACGGGTCGTCGAACGATTCCCGCAGTTTGGCCAGGCTGTAACTCATCGCCGGCTGGCTCAGGCCGATGGTTTTGCTGGCCAAGGTCACGCTGCGCGTTTCGAACAAGGCATCGAAGACCGTCAGCAAATTCATATCCAGATCTTTTATGTCCATGGCCGTCTCCAGGATGTGAATTTAATTTTTAAATACACATTATCGAATTTATCTAATTGACGAATATTATCAAGAGAATACTATTCCGTAGATAAATGCTTGTATGGAGAGAGACTATGTTTCCGCTAAATCATTGGTATGTCGCCGCCTTTTCAAGCGAACTGGAAGACCGGCCTGTGGCCCGTACGCTGCTCAATCACGCCGTTGTGCTATTCCGCAACAAGGAAGGCAAAGTGGCTGCGCTGGAAGATCGTTGCTGCCATCGCAATGTGCCGTTGTCGCTCGGCACGGTCGACGGCGAGGGCATCCGCTGCGGTTATCACGGCATGTTGTATGCCTCCAGCGGGAAGTGCATCGAAATTCCAGGGCAAGACAAGATCCCGGCCAAAGCAGGCGTGCGCGCCTATACGGTCGCCGAACGCAATCACATCGTCTGGATCTGGATGGGGGTGGAGACCGATGGGAAAATGGCGCCGCCCGACCGCGAACCGCCGGAATATGCGGTGCACGATCATCCGAAATACCGTTACAAAGTCGGCTTCGTCCACTACGACGCGCCGTATCAATTGATCCACGATAATCTGCTGGATTTGAGCCATCTCGGCTACGTTCACGGCAAGACCATCGGCGGTAATCCGAATCTGCATATGCAGGCGCCGACCAGGGTCGAGAGCGAGGGCGATATGGTGCGGGTGGTGCGCTGGATGAAAAATTCGGTGCCGCCGGCGACTTACAGCGCGGCCTGGCCTTACAAGGGCAAGATCGATCGCTGGCAGGAAATCGATTTCCATGTCACGTTTTTGGCGATCTGGACCGGCGCGGTCGATGTCGATACCGATGCCCTGGAAGACCCGGAACGCGGCGGCCTGCATATGCGCGGTTTTCATGGCGTGACGCCGGAGACCGATTCGTCGTCGCATTATTTCTGGTCGATGGCGTCCACTTCGCATCCCGACGCGCCCGACAATCGCCAATTGGTGTACGACCAGACCGAGCAGACCTTCCTGGAAGATAAAGTAATTATCGAGGCGCAATACAAGAATATGCTGCGCTTCGGCCCGCAGGCGGCGATCGATATCCATGTGGATGCCGGCCCGAACCGGGCACGGCGTATTATCGAGCGCTTGAACAGTCAGTTCGAGGCGGCCGAGGCGTGAAGTAAAGATTAAGTAAAGATGATGTAAGGCAGCGGCAAAAATATATAGTTAAGGCAACGCTGATTAAGTGCCATGGGTGCCCTTTTTTTTTAGCGCCATGGGTGCCCTTTTTTTAAACGGGATACGGGCCCGACCCCTCACCCAAATGAACGGTATTTTATGGATTTAAAGAAAATTCGAAGTCGACTGATTTTCTTTAGTGCCATAAAAAGTCGTTCATTTGGGTGAGGGGTCGGGCCCGTATCCCGTTTAAAAAAAGGGCACCCATGGCGCTAAAAAAAAGGGCACCCATGGCACTTAATCAGCGTTGCCTTAACAACAGACAATGGAGGAGATTATGGAAAAAGTTGTGGAATCGAACCAGATCGAACTGCGCAGTTTTCTAAATGGGCGCAAGGTATCGCGTTATCAATACGGCATATTTTTTCTGTGTTTTCTGATCCTGCTGCTGGATGGTTACGACACCGTAGTGGTCGGCTTTATCGCCCCTGCATTGCGGCATGGATGGAATCTGAATAACGGCGATCTGGCGACCATGTTCGGCATGGGGCTGGCCGGCCTGACGCTGGGGTCTTTTTTCTCCGGTCCGGTGGCCGATCGTTTCGGGCGCAAAGGCGTCATCGTCGGATCGATCGTCCTGTTCGGCGTCATCAGCCTGATCTCGGCCTGGTCGCCGTCGATCGGCGTGCTGACCTTGCTGCGCTTTCTGACCGGTCTCGGCCTGGGCGGCGCGATGCCCAATACCTATACGCTCGCCGCTGAATTCTGCCCGGACCGCCTGCGTTCCACCTTAGTCGCACCGATCGGTTGCGCACTTGGCGGCGGTGGCGCGCTCGGCGGTTTTTTTGCTTCGCATCTGATCGGCAATTACGGTTGGCCTTCGATGCTGATCGTCGGCGGCATCCTGCCTTTGATCCTGTTGCCGGTGCTGCTGATCGGCTTGCCGGAATCGATCCGCTATCGGGTCATCAAGGGCAAGGGGCAAAAGAATCGCGACAAGCTGCTGCAAACCATGCAGGCGGTGGCGCCCGATGTCGATTTTACCGGCAAGCAGTTCGTGATCGATGAGGCGGCGCCTGTCGGTACGCCGGTGCGCGGATTATTTGCGCCGGGTTTGATCGGCGGCACGATTTTCCTGTGGATCGCCGCGTTCGCCTGTTTGCTGGTGGTGTACTTCCTCGGCAACTGGCTGCCGACCTTGATTATCGGCACCGGCATTCCACTGTCGCGCGCGTCGATGATGACGGCGACGTATTTGACCGGCAACACGCTGGGCGCGATTCTTCTCGGTTATTACATGGACCGCCGTAATCCGCAGTACGTGCTGGCAATCGCCTTTGCGCTGGCCGGCATCGCGATGGCCTCGTTCGGCCATTTGATCGATCAGCCTGCGCTCGCACTCGTCGCCTTGTTCATTACCGGCGTCGGCACCGGCGGCACGATGACCGGCACCAATATTTTATCGGCCGGGTTTTACCCGACGCCGAGCCGCGCCACCGGCGTGAGCTGGACCTTGGCGATGGGGCGCATCGGTTCGGTGGTCGGTTCAGTGATCGGCGGCGCCATGCTCGGCGCGCACTGGGGCATCGCACCGATCTTCGCCGCGATCGCCGTGCCGATCTTTGTGGCGGCGCTGGCGATGCTGGCCTTGTCCCGCTATCGTGCCCGGGTCCGCCTGCGCGCTGCGCAAAACGAAGCCCTGCCTGCGTAGTGCATAGCTGATTATCTTGCTAACATAGGCGCTCGTCGTAACGGATGGAGCGCATATGAGCACGAGCAAACATGCAAAACGCATTCGGGTAGGCATCGGTGGCTGGACCTATGCGCCATGGCGCGACAATTTCTATCCGGCCGGCCTGGCGCAGGCACGTGAATTGGAATACGCCAGCCGCCAGGTGACGGCAATCGAAATCAACGGCACTTTTTACGGCACGCAAAAACCGGCCACGTTCGCGCGCTGGGCGGCCGAGACGCCGGACGATTTCATGTTTTCCGTGAAGGCCTCGCGCTATGCCACCAACCGCCGCGTGCTGGCCGATGCCGGCGAATCAATCGAACGGTTTGTCGGCAGCGGTATTGCCGAGCTGGGGAAAAAGCTGGGCCCCATCTTGTGGCAATTCGCCCCGACCAAGCAATTCGATGCAGCCGATATGGCCGCTTTCATCGCGATGCTGCCGAAAAAAGCCGATGGCGTGCCGCTGCGGCATGTACTCGATGTCCGCCACGATAGTTTCGTGACGCCGGAATTCTTCAAGCTGACCCGCAAATTCAAAGTCGCCACCGTTTTCACGGATTCGGAGAAATTTCCGTCGTTTGCCGATTTCAGCACCGATTTCGTCTATGCGCGCCTGATGTGCAGCAAGCCCGGCTTAAAGGCCGGCTATTCACCCAAGGCGCTCGATGCCTGGGCCGTCCGGGCACAGGATGTTATGGCCGGCGCAATGCCGGCCGATGCCGATGCCGGTTTCCCGAACATGTCCCCCGAATCCAAGCAAAATGTTGCGCGGGACGTCTTTTTATTTTTCATCAATGGCGCCAAGGAGCGTGCCCCGGCAGGTGCAATGGGTTTGCTTAAGCGATTAAGTTGAATCAATAGTTAATTAATAGTTAATTAATAGTCATATTGTAATATTTATAATATTGTGGCGAACTTGGCGCGCTTGCTCAGCAGTAAATCAGCCAATTTCGATGTCATAAAAAGTCAGAAGTCGGTATCGGTTTTTTGCTAACTTGCTAAAATACTAATAAATATAATTAAGGGGGTAGTTCGTGCATTCATCAGCCGTGGTGCGGAACCATGCTTAAGCGCATCGAGATTCAACAGGTGCGGCTCGGAATGTACATTCAGGAATTGGGCGGTCATTGGATCGACCATCCTTTCTGGCGGAAATCGTTCGTCCTTCAGAAACACCAGGATCTCCTGCTTTTGCTTGCCGCCAGCAGCGTCGGCGATGTCGTTATCGATACCTCGAAAGGTCTTGACGTCATTGCCGAGGGGGAAGAATCCGAAGATGAAGAAGATCCTGCGCCTGCCGCTGCCGTAGAAAGCAAGCCGCCGGCCCAGATGTCTCGCTCGGCCAAACTTCACGAGCGGGCCACCGCCGCGCAGGAACACGACCGCGCCTCGAAGGTACTGACCTCGGCCAAACCTGCGATTACCTCGATGTTCGAAGAAGTGCGCATGGGCAAGGCGGTCGATGCCGGCAGCGTGCTGCCGCTGGTGGAAGAAATCACCGCGTCGGTGACGCGTAATGCCGGCACGCTGATCGGTCTGGCGCGCCTGAAAACCGCCGACGATTACACTTACATGCATTCGATCGCGGTTTGCGCCCTGATGATTTCATTGGGCCGGGAATGCGGCCTGTCGCCCGAGGACTTGCGCGAAGCAGGGCTGGCAGGGCTGTTGCACGATATCGGCAAAATGGCGATCCCGAAAGATATCCTGCAAAAACCCGGCAAGCTGACGCCGGAAGAATATCAGACGATTAAAAATCATCCGTCGGCAGGCTACGACATGCTCAAGAATGGCAAGGGCGTCGGCAAGATGGCGCTGGATGTCTGCCTGCATCATCACGAAAAAGTGGATGGCACCGGCTATCCCAAAAGTCTGGCGGCAGGGCAGATCAGCCTGCCTGCGAAAATGTCGGCGGTCTGCGATGTGTACGATGCCATTACTTCCAATCGGCCGTATAAGCACGGTTGGGAGCCGGGCGAGTCGCTGCGGCGCATGGCGGAGTGGAATAACGATCATTTCGACAATAAGGTGTTCCATGCCTTCGTCAAGATTATCGGTATTTATCCGGTCGGCTCGCTGGTGAAAATGAAGTCCGGCAGGCTCGGCGTGGTGATCGATCACAATCCGCATTTGTTGCTGCAGCCGACGGTCAAAATATTTTTCTCGATCAATGCGCAAGCGCGGATTCCGATTGAAGTGATCGATCTGGCCAAGCCGGCTGCGCGCGACATGATTCTGTCGCACGAAGATCCGGCCAAATGGGGTTTGAGCGTGAACGATGTCTGGCGATAATTCTTTGCGCCGCGCGCGTCGCGTGCCGTATTTTGCGCGGCCTTTCGCATTGCATTTATATATTGCAGCATTTGCCTGCGCAATTTTCTTCGGCTTTTCGAGCATCGCGAGCGCGCAAGAAAAATTGCATGCCGACGTACACGAAACAATCGTGCATGTGCCTGTTGTGGTCAAGGATCGCTATAACAAAATTTACAGGGCCGAGATTCCGGTCACGATTTTCCGTCCGGATGGAGATGGGCCTTTTCCATTGCTCATACTTAATCATGGCCGCGGGGCAAGCGCTGAAATTCGCGCCAAACTTGTGCGTTCGGTCTACCAATCGGCCGGCCGCTATTTTGTGCGCAAGGGATTTGCAGTCGCCATGCCGACGCGCCTGGGCAATGGCGATCAACCCGAATTGGGCGATCCGGAGTCTTTCACAAGCTGCAGCAATCCGGCCTATTCGGCGCTCGTCGAGGCGGCAGTAGAGCAGGCCCAGGCGGTGATCGGCTACATGCAGAAGCAACTGTATATCGATCCGAAAAAATTGGTGATTGCCGGTCAATCGGTCGGCGGTTTGATGTCTGTGGCGTTGACTGCCAAGCGGCCCCCGGGGCTGATTGCGGCGATCGATTTTTCCGGCGGCCACGGCGGCAATCCGGATACGCATCCCGGCGAACCGTGCTTGCCGAATCAGTTGAAAAATCTGTTTGCCCAATATGCGGCGGAGCAGGCCGGCAAGCCGCCGGTGCCGATGCTCTGGATCTACACCGAAAACGATCAATTTTTCAAACCGAAATACACGCAGGCGTGGCATGCGGCTTATGTCGAAAATGGCGGTGTTGCGGAATTTCACTTGCTGCCGCCATTCAAGAGCAACGGCCACTTTGTTTTCGTCAACGGCAATGATATCTGGCAACCGATAGTCGAGAGCTTCCTGAATAAAGTGGGATTCGATAAACCGGGCATGATCGCCACGCCCCCTGCGACGAATTTTGCGCGGCTTGACGATGATGATGCGCTGCCTTATCCGAATAAGCTCAGCAAAATGAGTTACGGCCAGTTTCTGGAAAAACCAAAACCGCGGGCTTTTGCCATCAGCAAGAACAGGCATCTGGGATTTGCATCGGGCGACGATGCGAAGTCGAGAGCGTTGGCCTTGTGCCGGCAATTCGCCGATGCACAGTGCCGCCTGTACGCAGTCGATGATGAAGTGGTGTGGTAGGGGGGGCCGGCCTTTAGCTTGCCCTCAGCCGGCATCGTTGCCGTTCAACGTAGCGATCAATACGCTCAAATCATACGGTTTCGGCAGGATTTTGATTCCCTCGGAAGCGGTCAGCCGATCTGAATAACCGCTTGCCAGCACCACTTGCATCGCCGGAAATTGTTTGGAAACCAGTTCGGCCAGATCGATGCCGGAAAGCGTGCCCGGCATCACGACATCCGAAAACACCACATCGAAATGCCGGCCGCTTTGCAGCATGCGATAGGCTTCGTCGCCGCTGGCGGCGGTTTCCACCTGAAAGCCGGCATTCACCAGCGCCGGTCCCACCACATCGCGCACCAATACGTCGTCTTCGACGAACAACACCGAGCCGCCGTTGCGCGCCGTGCTGTGATCGCCGCCGGCAGCCGGTATTCGACGCGCTTGCTCATCGGTGCGCGCCATGTAAATTGTCACGCAGGTGCCGGCGTCGGGTTTGCTCTCCAGCGTCAGTGCGCCGCCGGCCAGTTTGGCGAAGCCGTAAGCTTGCGGCAATCCCAAGCCCGACCCTTTGCCGACTGCCTTGGTGGAAAAGAACGGTTCCAGCGCTTTGCTCAATACCTCGCTGTCCATGCCATGGCCGCTGTCGCCGATCGTCAGCTTTACGTAATCGCCGGCAGGCAATTCGGCGCGGTCGCCGCCGATGCGCACGTTGCCGGCCGCGATCTTCAACTGGCCGCCGTTGGGCATCGCATCCCGGGCGTTGATCACGATGTTGAGCACCGCGAGTTCGAATTGCAGCGCATCGATCTTGACCGGCCACAGACCATCGTCGAGCGTGATCTGCAGGGCGATATTCGAGCGGATCGCGCTGTCGAGCAGCGGCTGTATCGCCCTGAGCTGCCCATCCAGCGTGCAGACTTCCAGGCGCGAGCCCTGGGTGCGGCCGAACACGGCCAACTGACCGGTCAACTCGCCGGCGCGTTTGATGGCGCGTTGGCAAGTGTCCAGCGCCTTGGCGGCGCGGCCTTCCTGCGCCGAAAGGCGTACCACGTGCAAGCCGGTGTTGAGCGTTTGCAAGACGTTATTGAAATCATGCGCGATGCCGCCGGTCAGGCGGCCCAGCGCCTCCAGTTTTTGCGCTTGCAGCAGCGCCCGTTGCGAGCGCGCCGTTGCCGAAACCGCATCGGCAACCCGCTCTTCCAGTTCGGCCTTGCCGCGCAGCAGGCGCCCGCTGGCATCGCGCATTTCGCTGGCCACCGCATCGATCTCGACGATGCCGCTGTGAGATTCGGAGACTGCTTCGCCGCGGCCCAATTGCTCGGCGGCGCGACGCAGCGCTTCGATCGGTTTCGAGGTCCGGTGCGCTGCATATAGCGCACCGATAATGGCCAGCACCGCAAACGCCAGCCAGACGCAGCACAACAATGTGATGGCGCGAATCGCTGAGCCGCGGATGATGGATTGCGGCACGCTGACCACGAAGGTCCATTGCGACAGCGGTGCTCGGCTGAAGAATGCCGTCATCGCAACACCCCGCAGATTGAGGCCTTCATAACGGCCTTCCGATTCGCTCGCTACGCGTTCGGTCAGAAGGGACGAAATCGGCTTGCCGACCAATTGCTCGCCCCTGACCGAGCGCGCCGCCACCACGCCCTGCCGATCGATAATGGTGCCGACCCATTCGTCCGGCAATTTTTGATTGGAAAAAATGGATTGGAGCTGCCTGACGAACGAACCCGAGCCCAGATAATAGAGCAGCATGCCGTTGCGTTTGATCGGTACCTGCACTGCGACGCTGTAGGCGCCGCCGATCGGCGTCATGAAAACATTGCTGACCACGGTGGCATCTTCCCCGGCGATCTTGCGCAACGCCATCAGGGCGTTCGAGCGCGGCAGGTTTTTGGCGCCGATCGGCACGCGCGTATTCATTATTTGCTGGCCGTCGAGATCGGTCAGAAAAATATTGGTGTCCCAGGTATTGGCGATGGCGCGCGCGTGCTGCTGGAAGACAAGCAGGTCGCCGTTGTCGATTGCCGGCGAGGCCGCCAGCGTGTGCAGCACGGCTTCGCGGTTGGCGATTTCCTTGTCCAGCAGGGATGCCAGTGCGCGAGCGGTCTCCTGCATGCTTTTCTTGAACGCGAGTTGTTCTTCCCCGTAGAGATAGACGATGCCGACCGCTGCCACGATAAAGGCCGGAATCAGTACCGCGAGAACGATATACAAGAGCCAGGTCCGGGTGCGCATCTGGAAGAGGGGCTGCTTTCCTTTTTGACAATCAGGGAGAGTTGTCCGGTATTAATGGGACATTATAAGGAATGACGGATTTTGAGGAAATGCGTTCCCGCTTTATATGGAAAAAGCAAAAAAAGCAAAAAAAAGCGGCCGAAATCGCGTGAAAAAATGCGATTCGACCGCCGAGGGGGGACTTTGTCGGATCAGGCTTTTGCCAACTGGTTTCTGATCGGTAAATTACGGATGCGGGTGCCGGTCGCGGCAAAAATCGCATTGCACAAGGCCGGCGCAATCGGCGGCGTGGCCGGTTCGCCCACGCCGCCCAGTTCCGTATCCAGGCCATGGGCAATCAGGTAAGTGCGGATTTCAGCCGGTGCGGATGCCGCGCGCATGACTTCGTAGTCATGGAAATTGCTTTGCTCGACACGCCCGTTCTTGAATGAAATTTCACCGCTTAACGCGAGGCTGAGGCCCATGATGCAAGCGCCTTCGATTTGCGAACGGATGCGGTCCGGATTGATCTGCGGACCGCAATCCATGGCGATGTCGACATGCGGGATGCTTATTTCACCGGCATCGTTGACCGCCACTTCGATCACCGCCGCAACATAGGTCACGAAACTGTAGCTGACCGCCAGCCCCAGGCCGCGGCCTTTGGGCAGTTTGCGCCCCCAGCCGGCCTTGGTCGTGGCGACTTCGATGACATGGCGCAGGCGGCCGATATCGACCGGATACCGTTCCGGCGATTCACCGTAATTCCAGTTATCGGCCATGTCGGCGGGATTTATTTTGCGCGCAGGACCCAGCAGTTCCAGCAGATATTCCTTGTGATCGCGTTTGGCTGCGTGCGCCAGTTCCGCGGCAAACGATTGAATTGCAAACGCGTGCGGAATATTCGACACCGAACGGAACCAGCCGATGCGCGCATGTGCTTCGACGTCCGGCACTTCCACGCGGATGTTCGGGATGGCGAACGGCACGTTGACCGCCGACATCGAGAGCTCGAATGGCGCCTGCGTTTTGGCGCCCGCCGCGAAGGTCGATGCAATCGTAGGCGCCGCGGTGCGATGCAGCCAGGCGGTCGGCCTGCCCTTGTCGTCGAGCGCCGCTTCTAGTCGTTCCACCGAGACGGTATGCAGATAATCGTGCTGCAGATCGTCGTCGCGCGTCCAGGTCACTTTGACCGGCACGCCTTGCATCGCTTGCGACAGCAGCGCCGCTTCGGCTGCAAAGTCCGGTTTCGATTTGCGCCCGAACCCGCCGCCCAGCAACGTTACGTGCACCGTCACATCTTCCGGTTTCATGCCGAGTAATTTGGCGACCGTGTTGACGGTGGCCTGCGGCGCTTGCACCGGGGCCCAGACTTCGCATTTGCCGTTGACGATACGCGCTGCCGCGGCCGGCGGCTCCATCGTGGCATGGGCCAGATGCGGCAAATAGTATTGCGCCGAAAATTTGTTTTTCGACGCGGCGAGGGTGTCGGTCGCGGCGCCTTGATCGCGCACGGCCTTGGCAGGTTTGCTGACCGCTTCTTCCAGCGTTTTGCGGAAGCTTTCCGAATCGTAGTTGCCGTTCGGGCCGGCATCCCATTCCAGCTTGAGTGCTTCGCGTCCCTTCATCGCGGCCCAGGTATTTTTAGCCAGCACGGCAACGCCACCGAGGGGATTGAACATCGCCGGCGGCGGACTGCCTTTGAGTTCGATGATCTGTACCACGCCGGGCACTTTAAGCGCGTCGGTTTTATCGACGCTGATCAGCTTGCCGCCGAATACCGGCGGCCTCGCGATGACCGCATACAGCATGCCATCCAGGCGGGTATCGATGCCGTAATGCGTATTGCCGGTCACGATATCGCTCAGGTCGATGCCGCGCGTGCTTTCCTTGCCGATGTAACGCAGGGTACCGGCCGGCCGGAGCTTGATCCGGTCGCGCGCCGGAACCGGCAATTTAGCCGCATCGACGGCGAGATCGCCGAAATTGATGCGGCGGTTGGTGGGCGTATGCACCACGCCGTGATTGAATGTTCTGACTTGTTCCAATGGGACATTCCAGCGCGCGGCGGCGGTGGTTTCGAGCATCAGCCGGGCGGTGGCGCCGACGTGGCGCATGGCGGCGAAGTGATGGCGCATGCTGCGCGATCCATCGGTATCCTGGCTGCCGTAGCGTGCTTCGTTGGCGTCGGCCTGCACCACGCGTACGCGGGCCCAATCGGCGCCGAGTTCGTCGGCCGCCACCATCGGCAGGCTGGTGCGCACGCCCTGTCCCATTTCCGAGCGATGGACGACGATGGAGACGATGCCGTCGGCATCGATCGACAAGAACACCAACACGTCGTCGACCAGACCGCCGGGCATGGCGTCGGCGCCGTATTTGGTCGCTTCGGCAGCCATCACGATACCGGACAGCCCGATCGTCAGGGCCAGGCCGGTCAGGGCGCCGGCGGCTTTCAGCCAGCGTCTGCGGGCAGGAGAAGTGAGGGGGGCCGGTTCGGCAGCATCGATTTCAGGAGTGAAGGTTTTCATTTTGCGGCTCCTGCCGTCGCCGGTTCGATTGCGACTGCAGGCGCAACGGCAGCTTTTTTAACCGATGGCACATGGATGCGTTGCGATGCATATTTGATCGCGGCGTGAATCCGCGTGTAGGTGCCGCAGCGGCAGATGTTGCCGCTCATGGCTTCCTTGATTTGCTGATCGTTTGGATGCGGGGTTGTCGCGAGCAGGGCGGTTGCCGACATGATCTGGCCGGATTGGCAGTAACCGCATTGCGGCACGCCGAAGACTTGCCACGCATCCTGGATCGACTTGCCTATGGTGTCTTGCGAGACCGCTTCGATGGTGGTGATTTTTTTGCCGGCTGCTGCTGCAATGGGCGTGACGCAAGAGCGGATCGCCGCGCCGTCCAGATGCACCGTACAGGCGCCGCACAGCGCCATGCCGCAGCCGAATTTGGTGCCGGTCATGCCGAGCTGATCGCGTAGTGTCCAAAGGATGGGGGTGTCGTCGGGCAGATCGATTTGATGCTGCTTGCCGTTGATATTCAATAGCGTTGTCATTTTTTTCCCCGTGATGTTTTGATCGCTTCGGCTAGCGTCGGCTAACGTCGGCGATTGATAAAAGGAAGGATTCGGGAAAGGATTATGACGCCGATTTAAAACTCGCGTACGAGCGCGAATTTTTTTGCAAAAAGCGCTATTCTCCTATGGGAATAGCGAGAGTGGGCATCGAATTTGACTGCTTGTTTTGTGTTATCCGATGCCGTTCAAGACGGTTGTTCCAGTTGCTGATAGACCGCGTCGGCGATGCGTCCGAGCGCGGGTTTGGAGATGTTGCCGGACAGGGCATAACCGAATTTGCCGTCGATCCAGTAAAACACGCTGACGCCACCTTCCTGCGAAAACCGGAAGCCGGTTTCGTGCTTGCTGGTCTGTTCGGTCGAGACATACAGCGTGATGCGGCTGCCGCCGTTATCCTGATACATGAACTGCGCAACCGGACCATCGTCGCCGGGCAACAGGCGGCCGCCGATCAGATCGTAGCCTAGCGGCGCCAGCTTGGGCGGGTTCAGCGGCGTGCCGAGGCATTTCGATAGCCACGCCACCAGATGCGCTTCCTGATCGACGCCGACTTCGACCGCGTGGCGTGCTTCGGGCGTAAAAGTGGCATGCGCGATGGCGGCATGGCGCGCCAGTGCATTTTCTTCGCCGTTTCCGGCACTGACCAGTTGCGTGTTGTTACCGTTATTGAAATTGACGGCACCGTTTTGCGCCATCAGCGACGAGGTCGCGCCGGCATGCAGCAGCCAGCCTGCCGCGCCGCCGGTCAGCATCAGTACGGCGCAGGCTGCCAGTTGCCGCCAGCGCGATGCGTTGGCGGCAACTGGCGGACGCGGCCGCGCCGCCAGATGCGGCGCGGCAGGCTCCAGCAGGATCGGATCGAACAGGGCGTGCAAGGCGCGATTTTGTTCGCGATAGGCCTGAATGCGTTCGGCTTCGGCGGGGCGTGTTTGCAGATAGGCTTCTATTTCGAGGCGCCGCGCGGCCGGCAGCAGATCGTCCACATAGGCCTGCAATTCCTGTTCGGTGACCGGCATTTGATTCATATCACCACCTTTCATTTCACCACCTTCAAGGAGGATGCGACGGTTTTGCCGTCGAGTGCGAGCCGCAGGCGCTCGCGCGCGCGGGACAGGCGCGACATGACAGTGCCGATCGGAATATCGAGCGTGGCGGCAACTTGTTCGTAAGGCATTTGCTCCAGCGCCACCAGCAATATTATCTCGCGCTGTTCGACCGGCAGCGTTGCCAGCGCCTTATCCATTTCATGCAATTGCAAGCGTCCGGTATGGTCGCCGTGGGTGACGTGGGAAAGAGTGGTTTCGTCCATTTCTTCGGTAGCGATGGCGGGTTTGCGGTATTGATCGATGTGCAGGTTATGCATGATCGAAAAGAGCCATGCGCGCATATCGCCGCTACCGCTACGACGGGTGGCCAGCTTGCGCCAGCCACGCTCCATCGTATCCTGCACCAGATCGTCGGCGCCATTGGGCTCCCCGACCAGCGCGCGCGCATAACGGCGCAGGCTGGGCAGGCAGGACAGCATTTGCTCACCGGCTTCGTGCGCTTCGTGCATCAATGGCTCCGGGAAATATTCAATCCTTGGCAGCGTGCCAAATGTCTTTGAAATTATCGCCGGTGGCATCGCCCGGCTTTTTATCGCCGGAATATATGTACAGCGGTTTGCCTTTATACGTCAATTGCATTGTGCCGTCGTCGCGTTTGATCGCGCCGTACGGGGCTTTCAGATTGGTATCGGTAGTGGTTACTGCCGGCCACAATCCGGTGCAAGGGCCGGCGCAGGCGCTTTTACCGTTGTCGGCGACGTCCTTGTCGAAGGTATAGACGGTCATGCCGCTGGCCGAAACCAGCATGCCGTTGGTTTTTTTCACATCTGCGCTGTGCGCCAGGGCTGCTGCCGACATCAATAATGTGGCGATCACGGACGAGATCATATAAGTACGTTTCATGGGGAGTTCTCCTTGGCATTCGTTGAATTACGGGGCCTGCCAAGGGATAGACGATGCGGCGCGCACTTTATTCCGGCCGCCATGCAAATAAATATTAAATAAATATTTTTTACGCCTTGAGGCCGCTGTGCCGCAGTCAATTTTATTTGCGGCGTCAAATATGCTAATCTGCTGGCAAATTGCTTGATAAAAATAGTTAGCGGGACACCCCACCCCGGTCTCATATGCACCGCTTTTGGCATAGCTTTACATAAATTTACACATTGTAGCCGCGCTTGCGCAGACCTCCACACCCTCGCACGCATGCGCCGGTGATTGTCCGCGCTTGGCCATATTTGCACTCGTATTCTGTTCCAGGAAATAGTTTGTTAATAGAAACCAACCTTGAGGCTTTGCAATACAGCCGCGGCAAGTATCGAACCATCGTGGAGACGATGGAGGATGCTTACTATGAGGTCGATTTGTTCGGCAAGCTGGTGTTCGCCAATCATGCGTTGTCCAGAATGCTGGGCTATACCCTGGAAGAAGTCATCGGCAAGAGCAATCGCTTCTTCATGACCCCGCGCGCCATCGTGACCGTGTTTTCCGCATTCAGCGAAGTGTATCGAACCGGCGTACCCAAGCGGAACCAGGACTGGGAGCACATCCACAAGGACGGCAGGCTGATCAACGTCGAAGGTTCGGTGCAACTGACGCGCGATCCGGAAGGCGTTCCGATCGGTTTTCGCGGGATTTTGCGCGACGTGACCGACCGCAGAAAAATAGAATATGAATTGCGCGAAAGCGAAATGCGTTTTCGCGCATTGACCAATCTGTCGTCCGACTGGTACTGGGAGCAGGACACCGAATTCCGCTACACGCGCATGGAAAGCCGGCACAAGAATCTGGATTCGACGCAGGCATCCTTTCTCGGCAAGCGGCCATGGGAAAGCGATCTGGAAATTCAGGCCGACGGCGGGTGGGCCGAGCATCGCGCGGTGCTGGCGACCAATCTGCCGTTTCGCGATGTCGTCATGCATCGCCTGCTGGCCGGCGAAAAACCGTATTACATCAGCGTCAGCGGCGCGCCGATTTTCAATGAGAACGGTGAAGCGATCGGCTATCGCGGCGTATCGCGCGAAATTACCGATCAACGCATCGCCGAGCAGCGCATCCGGCATCTGGCCACGCACGACAGCCTGACCGATCTGCCGAATCGCGTGATGTTCAGCCAGATGCTGGCCGCCGCGCTGGCGCTGGGACAACGTTGCAATCATAAATTCGCAGTGCTGTTCCTGGATCTGGATCGCTTCAAGTTCATCAACGATTCATTGGGGCACGAAGCCGGCGACAAGCTCTTGCAGGAAATTGCGGTTCGCCTGAAAGGGGCGATCGGCGGCGGCGATACCATCGCCAGAATGGGCGGCGACGAGTTCGTGGTGCTGGTGCGCGAAGTGACGCATGTGGATCAGGTCAGCGAGGTCGCGCGAAAATTGCTGACGGCGGCCGCGGAGTCATTCGTATTGGCAGCGCAGGAATGCAACGTTACCGCCAGCATCGGTATTGCGATGTATCCGACGCATGGCGAGGACGAGCAGACCTTGATGAAGCATGCCGATATTGCGATGTACCTGGCCAAGGATCAAGGCAAAAACGATTTCAAATTTTATACGCAGGAAGTGGTTACCAGTTCGCATGAGCGTCTGTCGCTGGAATCGAATCTGCGGCATGCGCTGGCGCAAAACGAATTTTCGGTGCACTACCAGCCGAAGCTGGATCTGCGCAGCGGCAAGATCAATGGCGTGGAAGCGTTGCTGCGCTGGGAAAATCCGGCGCTGGGGCGGATACCGCCCGACGAATTCATTCCGATTGCCGAGGAAATCGGTTTGATCGTGCCGCTCGGAAAATGGGTATTGCAAACCGCCTGTGCGCAAAATGTGGCGTGGCAACGGCAGGGTTTCG
The DNA here is from genome assembly GCA_036500325.1 of Herbaspirillum sp. Taxonomy (GTDB): domain Bacteria; phylum Pseudomonadota; class Gammaproteobacteria; order Burkholderiales; family Burkholderiaceae_D; genus Herbaspirillum. The sequence continues at coordinate 61,281 of DASYCG010000149.1, forward strand.
AGCCTCTGCGCATGGCGGTCAATCTTTCGGTGCGCCAGTTCAGCGACGAGAATTTATTGCGCGATATTGCCGCGGTGCTGGCCGAGACCGGCATGGACCCGACACTGCTGGAATTGGAAATTACCGAAGGCATGGTGATTCACAATCCGGACCGCGTGCTGCTTTTGCTGCTGGCGATCAAGGAGATGGGCGTGCGGCTGGCAATCGACGATTTCGGCACCGGCTATTCGTCGCTCGGACAATTGAAGAACTTCCCGCTGGATACATTGAAGGTGGATCGTTCGTTTATCAGCGATATTCCCGCCAATGCCGGCGCCATGGCAATTGCAGAAGCCACCATTGCGATGGGCAAGGCGATGAAATTGACGGTCGTCGCCGAAGGCGTGGAAACGGCTGAACAGGCCAACTTCCTGCGCTTGCATGGCTGCGATGAAATGCAGGGCTATTACTTCAGTACGGCTTTGACGCCTGAAGCGCTGACATTGTTGTTGAAACGTTATTTACCCGATATCGGGATTTAAGCAATCAAAGCCAACGCCTCCGTAATTGCCGCCGCTCCGGTCGGGCGCACCAGCCTGGCCACTTCCTTGCCGGCCTTCAGAAATATCAGCGTCGGCCATAATTTGACCTTGAAGGAACGTCCCAGCGGCCGGCCGCTGCCGTCTTCGACCTTGATATGGTGCACCGCAGGGTAATCGGCGAAGGCGGTTTGCAGCAGCGGTTGCGCCGCTTGGCAAAAGCCGCACCACGGGGTGCCGAACTCAATCACTGTAGGCGTGTCAAACGCATCAACCTCGCTGCGTTGCGGTTCGATTGCGTTAAAAGTACGCGTCATTGCCATGTCGGCTCCTTCATTCGTATCGGTTTCGGGTTTCGTCCCTATTATGCCGAAATCGGGAGGTGCTTTCATGGTTGTACAATGTAGCGGCAGGGGGCGTACGCTCATTGTTCGCTTGTGTTCGCTCGCCAATTGGCGGTGAAGAGTGCATGGTAACGCGCAGTGTAGGACGGTAGCAGGGCGCACTCTAATACGGATAGGTCGATGAATATTAAAAGCCGCTCGAACATAGCCCAAGTATCGGACGAACAGCGATTTCAGTTGCTGGTCTCCGCCATCAGCGATTATGCGATTTACATGCTCGACAGCGAAGGGTATATCAATAGCTGGAATACCGGCGCACAGCGCTTCAAGGGTTATTTGGCCCATGAGATCGTGGGACGCCATTTTTCCTGCTTTTATACAGCGGAAGACAACGATTCCGGGCTCCCGGCACGGGCCTTGCAGATCGCGCGGACGGAAGGAAAATACGAGGCCGAAGGCTGGCGCGTGCGCAAAGACGGCAGCCATTTTTGGGCCAGCGTCGTTATCGATCCGATTCGCAACGAATCGGGCGATCTCATCGGCTTCGCCAAAGTGACCCGGGACATCACCGAAAAACGCGAGGCCGCCGAGGCCTTGAACAAGGCCAATGCCGCATTGTTCCAATCGCAAAAAATGGAGGCCCTGGGTCAACTGACGGGGGGCGTGGCGCATGATTTCAATAATCTGCTGTCGGTGATCTCCAGCGGCATCGATCTGCTTTGGATGCAGAACCAGAAAGGCGAAAACAAAATACTGGAAAGCATGCGGCGCGCGGTCGAGCGCGGCGCCGGCCTGACACAGCATTTGCTGTCGTTCGCCCGTCAGCAACCGTTGAAGCCGGAAAAACATAATTTGAATGAGCTGATCAACAGCTTCGAATCGGTGCTGCGCCGTGCCGGCAACACCTCCGTGACATTCGATATCCGTCTTCAGCCGCAACTGAATTCGGTATTGATCGATGCCACGCGATTTCAAACGACTTTGCTTAACCTGGTGGTCAATGCGCGCGATGCGATGCCGGCCGGCGGCAGGCTGTCGATTACCACCGAGAATGTCAATCTGGGCCCTAATGCGATCGGTTCGCTGTGTGCCGGCCATTACGTCAGGATCGCTGTTGCCGACAATGGCGAAGGTATGACGAATGAAGTTGTCTCGCGCGCATTCGAACCGTTTTTCACCACCAAGGAAATGGGTAAGGGCACCGGCTTGGGCTTAAGCCAGGTATACGGCTTTATCGCCCAGTCCGGCGGCGATATTGTCATCGATAGCCAGCTTGGCCGAGGTACGGCAATCAGCATGTATTTGCCGACCCATGATGCCGACGGCGAAACCGTTGCATATAAATCGTCGGAAGTCGAGATGGAAAAGGTATTGATCGTCGAAGATGAACCTGATCTGCTGGACGTGGCGGCGGAATTGTTTCGCGCGATCGGTTACGAAGTCCTTACCGCCAGCAGCGGCGCGGAAGCGGTCGATTTGCTGGAGCGGACCAAGAATATCCGTATTCTGTTCAGCGACATCGTGATGCCTAACGGCATGAACGGCGTTGAGCTGGCGCGCCTGGCCCGGCAACGTTATCCTGCTCTGAAAATCATTCTGGCATCGGGTTATCCATTACCCACCCTGAAAGCTGAGCACGGCAACCTAGATACCTTTCCATTCATCAACAAACCTTACCAGCTCTCCGAATTGGCCAAGAAATTACGGTTGATGGCCTGAGTAAAAAATTACGGCGCATGGCCCGACACCGGCTTTTCCGATTTTGCGATCGGCGTGTGCACTTTGTTGTGAGAAATTTCCGACATTTGCGTGCGGCGACTTGCAATCGGTGTAATCTACATCAGCGTCCCGGGGATTTGAAATAAGGGATCGCGGCAACACACAGAAATAATCATTCAAATTAACCTTCGTGTGCCCATGATGAAAACTTTCGGCAATATGCGTATTTCCTCCCGCCTGACGTTCGGCTTTGCAATCGTGCTGTTGCTGGCGATTGTGTCGACATCGATGGCATTGGTGGCCGGCAACCGTAACGCGGCCGCGACCCGGCTGATGATGGAAAAGCCGCTGACCAAAGAACGCCTGATCTCCGACTGGTATGTGCTGATTTATTCGGCGATTGCCCGCACCTCGATGATTGCGCGCAGCTCCGATGAAAAACTGGCGACCATGTTTGCGACCGATATTTCGGATAGCGTGAAGCAGGGCTCCGAGAAGATGAATGGAATCCAGCAGCAGTTGAGCAGCGATGAGGAAAAGGCGGTGTTCAAGGATATTGTTGCATTGCGCGGTAAATATCAGGCAGGCAAGGAGCTGGTAATGCATTCGCGCGAAGGCGGCGATGCGGTGGCAGGCGAGCGCGCTTACACCGAGGTATTCATGCCGGCTGCCGCGGCTTACCAGGCCAAGGTCAATGCACTGTTGACGCTGCAGCGCAAGAGCATCGACCAGATGGCGCAGGATATCGACCGGGGGCATATCGAGAGCGTACGCCTGTCGATGCTGTTGGGCGCTTTGCTGGTCGGCATCAGCGCAATCGTCGTGCTGTATATGTCGCGCAGCATTACGCGTCCTTTGGGGCAAGCGTTATATGTGGCGAGGATGGTTGCCGGCGGCGATCTGACCGCCGAGATCGATAAATCCAGCAAGGATGAAATCGGTGAACTGATGCGTGCGCTGGATGATATGAACAACGCTTTGCGCAAGATCGTCGGCGATGTGCAGCACGGTACCCGAGTCATTAGCACGGCCGCCGGCGAGATCGCTTCCGGCAATCTGGATTTATCCGCGCGCACTGAACAGCAGGCCGGTTCGCTGGAAGAAACGGCTGCTTCGATCGAGCAATTAAGTTCGACCGTCAAGCAGAATGCCGATAACGCGAAGCAGGCCAATCAACTGGCGCTGGATGCGTCCGATGTTGCCGTCAAGGGCAGTGGCATGGTGTTGCAGGTGGTCGATACGATGGGCGAGATCAACGCTTCGTCGAAGAAGATCGTCGATATCATCAGCGTCATCGATGGCATTGCATTCCAGACCAATATCCTGGCGCTGAACGCCGCCGTGGAAGCGGCGCGGGCCGGCGAGCAGGGCCGCGGGTTTGCGGTGGTTGCTTCCGAGGTGCGCAGCCTGGCGCAACGTTCCGCCGCGGCTGCCAAGGAAATCAAGACGCTGATCAACAACTCGGTGGAAAAGGTCGATTTCGGCGCGGGCCTGGTTGATCGCGCCGGCGAGACGATGAGCGAGATGGTCGCCAGCGTCAAGCGCGTGACCGATATCATGGGCGAGATCGCGGTTGCCAGCCAGGAGCAAAGCGCTGGAATCGAACAGATCAATAAAGCGATCACCGAAATGGATAACGCCACGCAGCAGAATGCGGCGCTGGTTGAGGAGGCCGCCGCCAGTTCGCAGTTGCTGGAAGATCAGGCTGAGAAACTGGCGCGTGCCGGCAGCCAGTTCAAGATGGATGCCAGCCAGGCGGGGCAGTTGCAGACGAGCATGTCTGCTACGCCCACTCTGGATATCACGCCGGCGCAATTGCGGCTCAAGCGATAGGCCAGGATTTTTGCGCACAATAGCCCCCCATGCCCCTGATCGAACAGGCACCTCTGCAAGTATTCAGGAGGGCCGATTTTTTATCTTCGCCTTTACGATTTATTGATACGGGACATGCTGACGAACATTGCCAGCGTAGCCGCGCCGCAGGCGATCCACAAGCCGGTGTGAATGCCCAGCGATTCCAGCTTGAATACGGCGCCTGCATCATTGCCTGCGTTGGATGCACGGGCGATGCCGGCCGCCGTCATTGCGATGGCCGTAATGGCGGCTCCCAGCGATTGTCCGAAGGTGCGGGCGATGGCCAGCACGCCGGAGGCTGCACCGGAATGTTCGCGCGGGCAACTGGTCATCATCTCGCGGTTGTTCGGGCTTTGAAACAGGCCGAATCCCACGCCGCAGACAAATGTGCGCCACAAAATATCCGGTACCGATGGATTGGCCGCCAGGCCGGCCAGCAGCGCCAGGCCGATTGCATAGACAGATAATCCAATGGTGGAAAGCACCGCCGGAGGAAAGCGGTCGGACAAACGGCCGGAAATCGGTCCGGCCATGATGATGGCGAGCGGCCACGGCGTGAACATGGCGGCCGACATCAGCGGCGTAAAGCCGAAAGCGCCCTGAAATAAAAACGGCATCGCGATAAACGCGATGCCCTGGGCGACGAAAGAGCAAATCGAGGTGCAGACCGCCAATGAAAAGCGCGGCACCGCAAAGATTTGCAGCGGCAGCAGCGAAGGACGGGGCGCGTTGGCGCGGCGTTGCGACCAGATGAATAATGCGATGCCGACCACTGCAGTGCAGGCCAGCACCAGCATCTGCCCGCGGGCCTGGCCGCGCGACAAGGCATCCACCGCAATCACCGTGGCGCCCAATGCAATTGCCGACCATATCGCGCCGGCGAAATCGAATTTGCCGCCGCGGCCCGGAATGCGCGGCAAGCTGCGTCTGGCCAGCATGATCGTGACGATGCCGATCGGCAGGTTGACCAGGAACAGCGATGGCCAACGGAACCCTGCCAGCAATATGCCGCCGATGGTGGGGCCGGCCGCCAGCGAGGCCGCTACCATCATGGAACTGATGCCGAGCGCGCTGCCAAGCAGGCGCGAAGGGAAAACCTGCCGGTACAGCGCCGGCACGATGCTCATGGCGGCAGCCGAACCTACGCCTTGTATGAAGCGGGAAGTATTGAGCACCGGCAGCGACCACGCCAGCGCGCAGGCCAGCGAGGACAGCGTGAACAACACCAGGCCGCTGATATACAGACGCCGGAAACCGATGATATCGCCCAGCGAAGAAAACGCCACCATGGTCATCGCGCCGGCCAGCGTGTAGGCGTTGGCCACCCAGACAACGGCGGACGGATCGACCCGCATATCGATGGCGATCTGCGGCAAAGCGACATTGACGATGGAACTGTCCAAAGCCATGATCAGCGTGCCGAGCGTCATTACAATCAGGGCCCCGCGGCGCTGGGCGCCGGGAATGCCGTCGTCGCCCTCAAAATCGCTGAACAATTTACTCATGTTTTTGTTGCGAGCCAGGTCGCTATGGTGTGCTATTTCAGAAGCGCGACTATACTCTTTTGAAACATGATTATGCAAATCCATAAATTAACGGCGTCATATGAAATGACGCCGTTTTTGATGTGAGCAACACCAGAGCAGCGCTGCGGACCCTAGACCGGACGTAAATCCTGCTTTTATATTCGATAGCTGCTTTCCGCCTTCAGCAAATCTTCAATACTCACCGGCAAATCACGCACCCGCACGCCGGTGGCGTGATATACCGCCGCCGTCACCGCCGGCGCCACGCCCGCAATGCCGATTTCACCGATGCCGCGCGCACCGAGTTCATCCAGCGTCATATCCGGATAATCCAGGAAAACCACGTCGATGTCCGGCGCGTCCGCGTTGGTCGTCATCACGTAATCGGCCAGATTATTATTCACCGGCTTGCCGTTGCGCGGATCGTAATGGGTCTCTTCAAACAAGGCCATGCCGATCCCCATCACCACCGCGCCTTCGATCTGGTTGCGTCCGGTTTTCGGATTGATGATGCGCCCGGCATCGATGACGGTAACCACCCGGTTGACGCGCAAACGGGCGATCTCCGGTTGCCACAATACTTCGACGAATTGTGCGCCGTAGGAATGGATCGAGATTTTCGATGCGCCCGGATCGCCCGCGCTGGCGCCGGCTTTGCCCTTGCCGGTGACGCCGCTCAATTTGGCGCTGCGGAGAATATCGGCGAACAGCACGCCGCTTTGCGGCGATTGATCCTTGCGATGGATGCGCCCTTGCGAAAACATCAGCGTGCCGGGCTTGCTGCCCTTGAACGGCGAATTTTCGTTTTCCATCGCGATCTGCAAGACCTGTTTCATGGCGGCGCGCGCGGCGTCTGCGACCGGCGGCGTCATTGATGCGGTGGCCACCGAACCGCCCGAAAACGGTCCCGGCGGCAAGCGGCTATCGCCAATGTTGACCACGATTTTTCCCATGGCAATGCCGGTCAGATCGGCCACCATCTGCGCCAGCACGGTGTAGGTGCCGGTGCCGATATCCTGTACCGCCGACGAGACGCGCGCGCCGCCTTCGGCCGTCAGCGCGACCGATGCTTCCGCCGGCACGCGCTTGGCCATCCAGGAACAGCCTGCCACGCCCCAGCCCAGAATGGCGCCGTCGCGCTGCATCGATCCGACCTTCGGATTGCGTTTGGCCCAGCCGAAACGCTCGGCGCCGGTGCTCAGGCATTCGCGCATATGGCGCGACGAAAACGGCACATTCAGGCTCTGGTCGACCGGCGGTTCGTTGATCATGCGGAACTGCACCGGATCGATATTGAGCTTGATGGCGAGTTCGTCGATGGCCGATTCGGTGGCGAACAGGCCGGGCACCGCGCCCGGGCCGCGCATCGATGTGGTCGGCGCAATATGGCGTTTTACCTGGCCGCTGGTGACGCGCAGATTGGCGGTGCTGTAGTGATACACCGTGGCTTCGCCGCAGTTTTCGCGGCTGGATTCGATCTGCGCGCTGTGGGTCAGGTAGTCCTGTTGCAGTGAAGTCAATTTGCCGTCCGTGTCGGCCGACAGGCGAATACGCTGTTGGGTGTTGGTGCGATGGCCGACGTTGTGGAACATCATGTCGCGGCTGACTACCAGCTTGATGGGGCGTTGCAGATTGCGTGCCGCCATCGCCGCCAGCAGACTATGCGACCACGGCCATAATTTGCCGCCGAAACCGGAGCCGAGATACTGCGTGATGATGCGCACATTCTCCGGTTGCACGCCGAGTATTTCGGTCATCGCGGCCTGGTGATTAACGATCGCCTGCGAGGTTTCGAAGAGCGTGAAATTCTGGCCGTCGTACACCGCCACCGACGCGTGCAGCTCGATCGGATTATGCGTCTCGATCGGCGTGGTGTAGGTCTGGTCCAGCGTCACCGGCGCGGCGGCAAAGGCGGCGTCAGGATCGCCGCGCAGGGAATCGACCTTCGGTTTGCCGCCGGCCGTCAGGTGGCGGCCGACATCGGGTTTTTCTGCATTGTATTCGACCTTGATCGCAGCAGCGGCGGCACTGGCCTGCTCGAAGTTATCGGCCACCACCATCGCCACATACTGGCCGTAATACCGGATCGTCGTATCTTCCATCGGCGAACGCTTTTCATCGATGCGCACGCTGCTGCCGACGTGATAGAAACGGCCGATATTTTCATGCGTGTAAATCATCTTCACGCCGGGCATGGAGGATGCCGCGCCGGTGTCGATGCGCTGCACGGTGCCGCGCGCGATGGTGGCGCAGACAGGCACCGCGATCAGCATGCCGGGAAAACGATGATCGGAAGTGTATAGCGCGCGGCCGGTCACTTTCAACGGACCGTCGATGCGCGGCAACGCTGTGCCGACGCTGGTGCCCGGCTTGGCTGTTTGGGATTGGATCGCCATATCAGGCACCCCTCGAAGTGGTTGACGTGGTAGATGCGGCGGTATTGAGCGCGTGCACCAGGCAGCGCTGCACCAGTTCTATCTTGAAACCGTTTTCGCTGCGCGGCACGGCGTCGCGCACGGCGGCTTTGGCTGCTTGCGCAAAGGTGCCGGCATTGGCGGCTGCGTTCATCAGCACCGCTTCGGCTTCCGGCGAACGCCAGGGCCTGGTGCCGACGCCGCCGAGGGCGACCCGGGCATGGCTGATGCGCCCTTGTGAAATGCCGATGACTACCGCCGCCGACGACAACGCAAATTCATACGAAGCGCGATCGCGCAGTTTCAGATAGGTGGAATGGACGCCGGCGACCGGTGCGGCCAGCGTGACATGCGTAATCAGATCGCCTGGATTGAGCACGGTCTCGCGTTGTGGCGTATTGCCGGGCAGGACATAAAAATCGGCAATCGGAATACTGCGTTCGCCGCCGGTGCCTTGCACATGAATGGTCGCTTCCAGCGCGGTCAACGCCACGTTCATATCGGAGGGATTGGTGGCAATGCAATTGTCGCTGGTGCCGAGGATCGCCAGATTGCGATTGAAACCGTCGATGGCGGAACAGCCGGAACCGGGCTGGCGCTTATTGCAAGGCATGGCGGTATCGCGGAAATATACACAGCGGGTGCGCTGCAGCAGATTGCCGGAAGTGGTCGCCTTGTTGCGCAGTTGGGCCGATGCGCCGGACAGCAAAGCCTGGCTCAGCACAGGGTAATGCTGGATCACCAGCGGATGATTGGCCAGATCCGAGTTGCGGACCAGCGCACCGATCTTCAGGCCGCCGCCGGCGATCTGCTCGATCTTGGCCAGCGGCAGGCGATTGATGTCGAGCACCTGTTTCGGTTGCTCCACATTGAGCTTCATCAGATCGAGCAGGGTGGTGCCGCCGGCCAGAAAGCGCACCGGATGGATACCTGTATCGGACGCGTCCTGCGCCCCCAGTCGCACAGCATCGCCGGTGCTTTGCGCGCGAATCATTTCAAATAATTGCATGGCGGCCCCTTAGACTTTGCGAACTTGCTGGATCGCGGCAACGATATTGGAATACGCGCCGCAACGGCAGATATTGCCGCTCATTGCTTCCTTGACGTCGGCATTGCTGCGGCCGCAGGGTTCTTTGAGCAAGGCCACCGCCGACATGATCTGGCCGGCGGTGCAATAGCCGCATTGCAGGCCGTCGTGTTCGACGAAGGCGGCTTGCATCGGATGCAGATTGTCCGGCGTGCCGAGGCCTTCGATGGTGGTAATGCTGTCGCCGTCATGCATGGCGACCAGGCTCAGGCAGGAGTTGATGCGCCGGCCGTTGACATGCACGGTGCAGGCGCCGCATTGACCGTGGTCGCAGCCTTTTTTGGTGCCGGTCAGTTGCAGGTTTTCGCGCAGATAATCGAGCAGGCTGGTACGCACATCGACCTTGGCTTCATGCATTACGCCGTTGACCGTCAGGCGCGTGATGTCGTTGTCGACAGCAACTGGAGCAGCCTCGGGTTCGGCCGCAAACACATCGCCCGGAGAGACCGCGCCGACCGCGCTGCTGGCGCCGACCCAGGCCAGGAAACTGCGGCGGCTGATCTGCGGCAGGGCTAACCATTGGCGTTGTGGGCTCAGTTTTGCGGGGGCGGTATCGGGAGAGGGGAGAAGCGTTGTATCGGAAGAGATAGAGCGGGGTGCGTGCGGGGTGTGGATTGAGTCTGGACTGCCTTCTTGCTGTTTTTCTCTCATGATCGTCTCATCGAAAAGTGGCTGGAAGCGAGAAACGAGACACGGCAAATCATGGAAGTTCATCCCTCAATTCGCACGGCGGCGCTTCTGGTGATCTTTTATAGTTGATTTTTAGCACGCGTAGATATAACACGCTCTCCGGCTATCGATCAACCATTACAACGCTTGCAAAACAATTCTTCGGCATTGGGCCGAATTGGGTTTGAAAATTTAAATTGCCGGGCGAAATTGCAGCGCATTTATGCACGTGAAAACAGCGCTTAAAACGTGGCATCGCCGTACGCTTCTTTACCTGAACGGTGGAAGAGTACGGCGATGCATGATTCTATGCCGGATCGCGTTATGCGTTTTGGACCGGCATTATTGGAGCGAAAGTTTTACCATCGGCTGGCGGGCTGTTATTTTTCGCTGTCGGTTGCCGTCTTCAAACTCTTGGCCATCTCCAGATGATGTTCCAGTGTCGGCAGCGTTTTTGCGGCAAACTGTTTCACGTCCGGATCGGTGGCGTTTGCTGCAGCATCCTTGAACAATTTGACGGCATCTTCGTGCGCAGAAATACCGATAGTTTTGGCGTACTGTTTATCGAAGGTAGCGCCATCCAGTTTGCTCAAAACAGCAATCTTGGCTTTTTGCATGGTGCTGGGGCCGTCCGGCAATTTGAAGTTTTTGCTGGCAGCCAATTGGGCCAGGCCGTCGGCGGCAGTGGTGTGATCGCCGACCATCGTTTCCGCGAAATCCTTGACGGCGGGGCTGCGGTTCTTTTCCAATGCGACCTTGCTGGCATTGATTTCGGTGTGGCCTGCTTCTGCGGCGTTTTTCATGAAGCTTTTGTCCTTGCTGGACAGGTCGGCGGCTTTGGCATGGTTGACGGTAAAAGCCATGGCGGCGATGCCGATTATTGCGGTGCCGAGCAGTTTCAACAGGAGCCCGGATTGACGAAGCGATGCACTGTGCGATGCTTGCATGATGGATCCTTTGTAATTTTCAAACATTCACTTTATCTTGCGGTCTCGGCATCCCGAATCAGACATATACTCGGCTTTGTGTAGGACATATTGGACTGGACTGTCGCCTGGGACGGAAATTGAATTGATGAGTGATCATGAAGAAAAATAAGATTTTGTTGCTGACCGCGCTGGAAAACGAGCTTACCGCCAGCCTGGCGCCGGCCGGCATTGAAGTGGTTTATATGGGAATAGGGAAGGTGAATGCGGCATCGGTGGCCACGGCGGCTATCCTGCGGGTGCAGCCGGATCTGGTGCTTAATTTCGGGACGGCAGGCAAAATCAATCCGGCTCTGCATGGATTGCTGGAGGTATCCAAAGTGGTTCAGCGGGACATGATGGCGATGCCGCTGGCCGAACGCGGCGTAACGCCTTTGTCGGATGAACCTTCGGCTTATTTTTCAGGCTTCGGCGATGCGGTCTGCGGCACCGGCGACAGCTTCGTCACCGCACGCGATGAATGGCTGGTGACGTCCGGCGTGGACGTGGTGGATATGGAATTATTTGCTGTCGCGCATACCTGCCATCGTTATGGTATTCCCTGGCGTTCGTTTAAATATATTACCGATGATGCCAACGATGGTTCGCACCAGGATTGGACTGCGAATGTGCATTTGGGCGAGACCTTGTTTTGGCGGGAAATTGGGGGGCTGTTTGCGGGTGGTTAGTTTTTTTAGGGGGATTCTTTGAATTTTTCCTCCGAGGTGACCCTTCGACACGGCCTGCGGCCTGCTCAGGGCGAACGGGGTTTTGTGAAAAACTTGAAGAAAACCATTTGTCTGAAGCCGCGAGGGCGCGAACGGGGTTTTATGAAAATCTAGAAAAAACCCCGTTCGCCCTGAGCAGGCCGCAGGCCGTGTCGAAGGGTCACCTCGGCAGGTAAAACTTAAAGGATTAAAAAAACTAACCTAGATAGTCTTCATCCGCACATCAATCACCGCCGAGCGCCCACCGCGCACCGCCGCCATAGCCTCCTTCAATACCGCAGGCAATTTATCCGCTTCAGTAACCGTATGCGCCAATGCACCGCCTGCCGCTTCGGCGATCTTCGCAAAGTCGGCCGATGGGCTCAAACTGACGCAAGCGCCAAGTGTGCCGGCGCCGCCATTCGGATGCAGCCGCTTGAAGTTTTCCTGCGTTGCGTTCCAGCCCTGGTTATTGAAAATAATCGTCAGGAACGGCGCATCGTAGCGGCGCGACGTCCAATACACCGATGACGGATTGCCGAGATAAAACGCGCCGTCGCCGGTAAAGCAGATCACGTCCTGCGAAGGTGCGGCCAGTTTCGAACCCAATGCCGCACCGCCGCCCCAACCTAGTGAACTGCCGCCGCTGCCGAAGAAAGTACCCGGCTTGTTGCGCGGCAGATTATGGAAAATCGACGTGGCGCTGGTCACCGATTCGTTGATCAGAATGGTGTCGTCGTTGACCTCTGCGCGCAAGCAGGCAGTGACCCATTCCGGCGTAATCACATTGTCGGCCGGCTGTCCGGTTTTCTTGCTCCATGCACCACGCAATTTGTCGTGCGTTGCCTGCGCCGAAGCAAGCCGTCCGGCATGTTTGCTTTTATCGAGCGCGGCCGCGGAATCCAGGAACAGATTCAGCTGCTGCAAGGCGACGAACGAATCGGCCTTGAAGAAACGTTCAGCCGGCATATACCAGAGCGGGATGGTGTCTTTCAATGGATCGACATCGATATAAAACACCTGGCAATCCGCATTCGGCACGTCCTTGCTCGAAGGCATCCAGGGCACGTCGCAATCGAGCACCACAATCACATCGGCCTCAGGTATCAGCGAGGCTGCCAGATAGCCCTGATGCAATGGATGCGCGGCCGGGAAATTCACTTGCGTCGGACGTTCCTCGACCACCGGAATCGACAGCCGCTCGGCGAAGCGCACCAGCTCGGCCACGCAGGCCTTATTGCGTCCGGAATATTGCGTGATCAGCAGCGGCTTCTCGGCCTTCATCAAGGCCTCGATGATTTCCGCGACACCGGCGGGCGGCAGTGCAGACGGTGCGATAGGGCGCCACTTTGCCGCGGCCATCGGTGTCTCTACGGCTTCGTCGGCCAACACTTCGCGCGCGCCGGTCAGATAGACCGGACCCTTCGGATCGCTCTCGGCAATCTGGATGGCGCGATGCACCAGTTGCTTGACGTTCCTGCCGGTGCGGATGCTGTAATCCCATTTGACGTATTGGCGCACGATGCTGCCCTGGTCCGGCACATCCTGCAGATAGGTCGCGGAGCGGTTGCGGCTGCCGGGCAATTCGCCTTCGATGGTGTAGGGCGTCAGGCCGGCAAATACGAACACCGGCACGCGGCCGTGCAGCGCATTACTGATGCCGCCGCCCATATTCTGGGTGCCCACATCGACGTGGACGAATACCGCCTGGGCCTTGCCGCTGACTTGCGCGTAACCGTGCGCGGCGGCGATGGCGGCGCCTTCATGCGGGCATAAAACCACTTGCGGCATCGGCGTGCCGTTGCCGGCGGCCTTCGCCAGCGACTCGATGATATCGGCGTGGTCGCTGCCGAGATTGCCGAAAATATAAGAGACGCCGGCTTCATGCAAGCCGGACATCAGCGCATCGGAGGCGGTATAGCGGGGCGTGGTTTTGTCCATTTTTAATGTGCCTTAGATATTGGTATTTTTGATGTTTTTCTTGTTCAGGCTGATCGCGTGATATTCGATATATTCAGCCATCCCGATGTTGGTGCGAACCCGTCCGATACCGCTTTGCTTGACGCCGCCGAACGGCAGATGGCGGTCGCCCAGGCTGGTGCGCGCATGGCTGTTGACGAAAGTGACGCCGGCTTCGATCTTCTTGGCCATCTGGAAGCCGCGATCGAAATCGCTGGTCCAGATCGACGACGCCAGGCCGTGTTCGGTACTGTTGGCCATCTGGATCGCTTCGGCTTCGGTGCGGTAAGGCACCAGCGGAATGATGGGGCCGAACTGTTCGCTGACCACCACTTCGGCATTCGGCGCGACGTTCTTGATCACGGCCGGCAACAGGTAATAACCGTTCTGCCAAGTATCCGGATTGACCTTTTTGCCGAGCTCGCGCACGTCGCCGCCGCTGCTGCGGGTGCGTTCGATCAGGCCCTGGATGAAGCGGAACTGGTTTTGATTATTCACCGGCGCCAAGGTCGAGCGCGGGTCGAGTCCGTAGCCGACCTGGAATTCGTCGATCGCTTCGCACAAGGTATCGTAGAACTTGTCGTGCAGCGCCGCCGGAACGTAGATGCGCTTGACGGCGTAACAGACTTGCCCGGAACGCGGGAAGATCCGCTTCACCAGTTCCGGCACGACATCGGCCGGGTTGGCGTCGTTGAGAATGATGGCGGGATCGTTGCCGCCCAGTTCCAGTCCGATGTTCTTGATCGAATCTGCGGCGGCGGCCATGACCGCGCGGCCGGTGGCGATACTGCCGGTGAAAGAAACTTTGCGGACCAATGGATGACGCGTCAGCGCCGGGCCGGATTCGCCATCGCCGTTGACCACGTTAAGCACGCCCGGCGGGAAAAATCCGGCCACCGTCTGCAAGGCCTGCGTCAATGCAATCGGCGCAAACGGCGATGGCTTCATGACGATGGTATTGCCGCATGCCAGCGCCGGCCCCACTTTGGCCATCGCCAGACCCATCGGCGCATTCCAGGGGATGATTGCCGCGATCACGCCGATCGGCGCTTTCTCCACGCTGATCAGCGCTTCGCCGTCTTCGACGGTTTCCGCTTGCAGGAATGCTTCCGAGATGGCGGCGGCTTCACGCAATGTCTGATAACCGTTGGCCACATCGCGCTTGGTTTCGCTCAGCAACATGCCTTGTTCCCTGACCAGCGTAGTGGCAAGCTCGCCGGCGATGGCTTCCAATGCATTCGCCGCGGCCAGCAGGCGTTCGTTGCGTTCTTGCACCGGCACGTCGCGCCATGTCAGCGATGCCTGATAGGCGCCGTTCACGGCGGCATCGACATCTTTGGCGGTGGCGGTGGCGACCACGCCGACCACTTCGGAAAAATTACCCGGGTCGCGCACTTCAAAATAATGTTCGCTGGCAACGGTTTTCAAATTGATGATCTGATCGAGTTTCAGAGGGGATCCGGTTTGCATGTCTGGTCTCTTGATGAATGATGGTTTTATGGATACTTGCTGATGTTTTGATCTGAACCTTCAGAGGCGCCTTCAGCCGCGCCAGATGACATCGTCGCTCAACTGATCGACGCGCGGGCAGCCGACGTACGCCATCGTGCGGCGCATTTCGGCTTGCAATATGGCGAGTGCTTTCGACGCGCCCGGTTCGCCGCCGGCACCGATGCCGTACAGCGTGGCGCGGCCGGTAAGGACGCCTTTGGCGCCCAGTGCGAGACATTTTACGATGTCGCTGCCGCGACGTATGCCGGAGTCGACCAGCACGGTGGTCTTGTCGCCGACCGCCGCGGCGATGCCGGGCAATACGTCGAGCGTGGACGGTGCGCTGTCCATGGTGCGGCCGCCGTGATTGGAGACGATGATGCCGTCGACGCCGCGCGCGGCTGCCTGCTGTGCATCGTCGACCCGCATGATGCCTTTGATGATGAGCTTGCCCGGCCAGATTTCGCGCAGGCGATCCAGATCGTCCCAGCCCAGTTTATCGGCCTGCAGCGCCTTGGCGTTGGTCGCGTTGCCGGTAAATTTGTGCTGATACTTTTCCGGAAAATTGATATGCGTCGGCAAGCCGGTGCCGGTCATGTAGCGGCCCAGCACGGTAGCCAGCCATTCGGGATGGCGCAGTGCATCGATTACGCTGCGGGCGTTCAGTTTGTACGGCATGGAAAAGCCGTTGCGCTGATCGTGTTCGCGATTGGGCTTGTGCGGGATGTCGACCGTCCAGATCAGGGTCTCGAAACCGGCGCGGGCGGCGCGCCTGACCAATTCGTAGGAGAGTTCTTTTTCACGCCACATGTAGAGCTGGAACCAGAGATTGCCGCCGGCTTCGGCGCCGGCCGATTCGGCTACTTTTTCCATCGGCGTATTGGAACCCGTGGCCAGCGTAAACGGCACGCCGGCCTTGGCCGCGGCGCGCGCCAGTTGCAATTCGCCTTGATACCAGCACATGCCGGCCACGCCGGTCGGTGCGATGATCAAGGGCATCGACATCGGACGGCCGAACAGTTCTGTATCGAGTTTGACGTCGGAAACGTCGGTCAGCACGCGATGCAGCAGTTTGGTCCGATCCAGCGTGCGGCGGTTGTTGTCGAGCGCAATCTGGTCTTCGGTGCCCTTGTCGACATATTGGAAAACACCTTTTGGGAGGCGGCGTTGCGCCGCCTCCCGCAGATCGGCAATGTTGTAGCAGTGATCGAGACGCGGCACAGATTTCCGTTCGGGTTCGTGTTTGTTTAAGATCAGGGTCAAAGATCAGGGTGCTTCGAAGACGTCGAGCGGCGCGTTCAGTTTGATGCCGTCGGGCAGGATGCCGCGGCCGCGGTAGCCTTCGCGCTGCGGCTTCGGAATCGGCCGGCTATCCGGATCGGACAGCCACAAGCGCAGCAGATGGCGCTTGCGTTCCTGTTCCGGCCAGTCCTCATAATCGCGGCGTGTGTGCAAGGCCACGTAATTGTTCAGGAATTGCACGTCGCCCGCCAGGAATGGAATATCGGTCAGGCATTCTTCGCAGACCTGGCGATACACATCGACGGCTTCGCGCTGGATATCGGTCAGCGGCGGCACGCCCGGCAGGCCCACGGCCTTATCGATCGCCGAGCCGGCGCCGACCGCGCTGAAATAACCGTCGTCGAACGAAAAGAACGGCTGCTTGTACCACGGCTTCTGGCCGGGATTCATGTCGCCTTTGCGCGAACGGTAAAAATCTTCGGTCAGCACTTTTACCAGATCCGGACGGCGTTCCAGCATGATGTTGTAGACGCTGACCGAGCTGGCCACGCAACTGGCGCCGCCGCTCTTGGCCGTCTGCAGGCACAGCAGGCCGACGAAATCGCAAGGGTCGGCATGGCAGCGCATTTCGGAACGGGTGAAATAGCCGCGTGTATTCGGATCGGCGTAATCGCCGCCTAGGTCTTTGACGTGGCCGAGAATATGCCCCTTCATGTTTTGCGACATCGGCTTGCCGAGGAAGGCGCCGAGGCCGAGATAGGCGATGGCCTGGCCTTGGCGATCCAACTCATGGATCGGGAAATTGCGCAGCATCACGACGCCGCGGCCATTGCGCAATTCTTCGCGCACATCGGTCAGCACGCCGCGAAAACTGCCTTTCAGCAGGAAATTGTCTTTGGAGACCTCTTCCACGGCGATACCGTTGCTGCGGACTTCATTGGCGGCATCGATCAAGGCATTGGCGTCGGATTCGGTGATGTGATAACTCCAGTTTTCAACATCGCCCAGCGAATGCGGCGCCCAGCCGGCCGGATCGATCACCGGCGACATCGCCTCGGCGGGCGCGCGTTTTGCTTGTTTGAAGGTACGGAAGTCTGCCATGTCGGTCTCCAGCTTTTATGTTTGTATGGTGTATCCCATTCTAGGCAAGTCGGCCTGCCGCCGCCATCGCAATTCGATTAATAGTCTATCGAATTTGTTTATCGGGCATGTTGTCGGTCGTTTTGATTCTGTTGATTCTACAGGCGGTTGGTGTCGTCCAATTCGCTCACTACCTGTTGAATTGCCGTGATCAAGGCAGCCGCCCCCGGTGAGGGGTGACTCTTTGCCCGGCGCGACAGGGCGATCACGCGGGCGCTTTTTTCGAATTCGAAATCGAGCATTTGCAAAAGGCCGAGCTGGCGTTCCAGTGCAAGCTGCTGCGGCGAAATTGCCGTGATCAGATCGCTGTTGAGCAACAGGCTGCGCAATACCGACAAATCGCTGGTTTCGATCGGGCTTTTCGGCAGGGTGCCGCTCATCTGGGTGAAAACCTGGTCGAACAGTTCCCGGGTCGGCGTCCGGCCGGCCGGCAAAATCCATTCGGCCTGCATCAAGTCGTCCAACGTGACTTTGGTCAGGCGCGTCAACGGATGGCCGGTGCGCACGAAGACCGACATCTTGTCCGTCATCAGCGGCAGATCGATCATGCCCGGCGCAGTATGGCCCGGGCGCATGGTGCCGAGCACAAAATCCAGATCGCCGGAACGCAGGGCTGCGGCCAGATCGTCGGTGCGGCCTTCGACGGTTGAAATGCGCACATGCGGATGCAGTGTCAACACGCGCGTAATGGCGCGCGGCAGGATCAGGGTGCGGCTCAGGGGATGGGCGCCCACCGTCACCTGACCCTGCGTCTTGCCGTGCAATGCAGCAATATCGGCTTCCACGTGACGCAGCTCGGCCAGCGCCAGTTTGGTGCGCAGCACCAGAATTTCGCCGGCTTCGTTGAGCAGCATGCCTTTGGCGGTGCGAATGAAGAGCGGGATGCCGAGGCTGGCTTCCAGTTCGGAAATGGCCGCGCTGACGGCCGGCTGCGTGATGCCGAGCAAATTGGCGACGGTCGGCATGTGATGCGATTCGGCCAGCGTGACGAAAATCTGCAAACGGTCTTTATTGAACAGCATGTCGAAGATCGGCGCCGTCAGCGAACCGTTGGCCTTGCGGATGCGCGAGCTCATTTCATCGCGCGCCAGCCGGAATTCCTGGGCGGCGCGTTGTGCGCGGTACAGCAAGGTCTGGCCGAAAGCGGTCGGCAGCATGCCGTTGGCCTTGCGCTCGAATAAATCGACGCCCAGCCCGGCTTCGAGTTCATGGATCGAACGCGAAATCGCCGATTGGGCGCGATAAAGCGATTCCGCAGCCTGGCTGACGCTGCCGAATTCGGCCACCGCAATGAATGCCCTGAGGTGCCGCAAGTTGATGGCGTTGCTTATCTTCATGTGGAAACCATTGGAAGCCGAAGAAAACGGCGGATCTGGCGTAATGCCGGATATTGCCATATATTTAGTGCGGCACCCTGAAAAAGGCCTCTGTAGAGCATTACTCCGATAACGAAATTCGATAGATATTTAAACGTATTGTGTTGGCGGCGGCGGTGGAAACAACCGAAAATCGTCTGCTGTATTGTGCGGATATCTGCGCGCAATAACTTTTAATAATAATTATGGAGAACGTTTTGAATTTCTTTGAATTGAAATCTGTTCCGGCAAGACTTCTGATATCGATTTCTTTATTGAGCGCAATGGCGTTGCCGGCTTTGCTTCCTGTCCCGGCGTCCGCTGCCGACACCACCATCGCCGCCATGGCGGCCTACAAAGGCGCGGACCGCCAGCAAAAGCTGGTAGATGCGGCGAAGAAAGAAGGCACGCTGACGCTCTATACCTCCATTACCCAGGATATCGCGCAGAAACTGATCGCCGATTTCGAATCGAAATACGGCGTCAAGGTTAAATTGTGGCGCTCCGGCGACGGCAATGTCTTGCAGCGGATATTATCCGAACGCAACGCCGGACATCCTGTGGTCGACGCCATCAATATGGGATCGATCGAGATGGAAATGGCGCACCGCGAAAAGATGCTGCTGCCGTTTAAATCGCCGCTTACGGATAATCTGGTGACCGGCGCCGTCGGGACCAACAACGAATATGTCGCCACCTTCGTCAACGTGTTGCTGCAGGCGTACAACACCAACAGCGTGAAAAAAGAAGATGTGCCGAAAACCTATCAGGATTTGCTCGATCCGAAGTGGAAAGGACGGCTGGGCATCGAAGCCACCGACGAGGAATGGTTCTACGCCCTGGTGAATCACATGGGGGAAGAAAAGGGCCTGAAATATTTCCGCGAGCTGATGGCCAACAACAAGCCGACGCTGCGCACCGGCCATTCGTTGCTGGGCAATCTGGTGAGCAGCGGCGAAGTGCCGCTCGGGATGGATGTGTATAACCATACCGTCACGTCCGCCATGAAACTCGGTGCGCCGATCAACTACACCATTCTGGAGCCGGCGATCGGCGTTTCCTTCAGCCTGGGCCTGTCCAATCAGGCGCTGCATCCGAATGCCGCATTGCTGTTTTATGAATATATGCTGACCGATGGCCAGAAGATTTTCGCCAGCCTGGAATATACGCCGACCAATAAGAATATCGAGACGCCGTTCAAGAATATTCATTACGTGCTGACCAATCAGCCAAAATTCGTGGATCAATACGCCAAGTGGGAAAAATTGTTTGACGATATTGTCGTGAAGCAGAAGTGATTTAATATAAGCGCATGGATATCAATCTGGCGCGTACCTTTCTGGAAGTGGCGGCAAGCGGCAGCTTCATATTGGCTGCCGAACATATGCACCTGACGCAAACCGCGGTGAGCGCTCGCATCCGCACGCTTGAGGAGCAACTTGGTCGCCGCCTTTTCGTTCGCAACAAGGCCGGCGCCCGCCTGACGCCGGCGGGGGAACGATTCATACGCCATGCCACGACGCTGGTCCAGATCTGGGAGCGGGCGCGGCAGCAAGTCGCACTGCCGGCCGGGCGCGAGGATGGCGTCAGCATCGGCGGCGAATTGAGTCTCTGGCATCCGCTGCTGGCCGATTGGCTGATCTGGATGCATCGGGTTTGTCCGGAGATTGCGCTGCGCGCGGCGGTCGATACGCCGTTGCATCTGCTCGATAAAGTGCAAGATGGTTCGCTTGATCTGGCGGTTCTCTACAATCCGCCGCAAAGGCCGGATCTGGTGTCCGAACTTCTGTTCGAAGAAAAATTGATCATGGTCACCAGCGACCCGGATGGCAAGGTGGATCCGGCGCAATATGTGTTTGTCGATTGGGGCCCCAGCTTTACCGCCAATCACCAGGCGGCACATCCCGAATTGAGCAATCCGCCGGTATCGATATCGCTGGGTCCGCTTGCATTGACTTATATTTTAAGCAGCGGCGGCGCCGGCTATTTTCGTATCGGGACCGCCCAGCCGTTTCTGACTGCGGGCCGTTTGCACCGGGTTCAGGACGCACCGGAATTCTCGCATTCGGTGTATGCCGTCTACGCCATGCAACGCGAAAACGACACCATGGATCGCGTACGCACAGGTCTGCGCCTGGTGGCGGCCGGGCATGAACGGCCAGGCTTGAGCAACACCATCGAATCACGTCCTTTTCCAGGTATTAGTCCAAGCATTGGTCCGAACGTCAATCCGACCATCTCCTGATCGTCGCGCAGCAGTTTTAAATTCCTCTCTTTCTCCCCTGTATATTGCCGGGCGGCTACCGCTGCGCAAATTCATTCTGAACACGCGCCGGCATGCCATTCATGTCTATGATGATTGGTTCATTTTAAATGCATCATTTTTATCATGATCTTTTTTCACCGCACAATTATTGATATGAATGGCAGGTATTTTTCATTATTCATTTGAAAATGCAGGTGCGATACTTCGACGTAAGTTTCGTAGCCCTGAGATGAAAATAGCAGGGAAGGGGTCGGCTGCCCGCAGTCCGACGTGTGCTGTATCTCTAGATAAAAAAATCAAAAATGATGAATCAGACTTCCGCCGAATCGCTACCGCAACAACATGAGCCCTTTATCGAAGACGACGCAGGCGTACACCGCCTGGCGGCGGAACTGCTCGGTAAAGCAGGCATAAAAATGAATGGAAACGCGCCTTGGGATATGCGGCTGCATAAGCCGGGTGTGCCTGAGCGCGCTTTCGCGCAAGGCAATCTCGGCCTCGGCGAGGCGTATATGGATGGCGACTGGGACGCAGAGCGTCTCGATGAATTTTTTTACCGCCTGATGCGTTCGAGGCTGACCGAAAACATGCAACCCTTGCGCCTGATTTTCCACGCGTTGCGGGCACGTTTCCTTAATCTGCAAAACAAGCGCCGCGCCTGGAAAGTCGGCGAGATGCATTACGATCTGGGCAATGATTTTTATGCGGCGATGCTGGATCCGCGCATGGCTTACACCTGCGGTTATTGGAAAAACGCCGACACGCTGGCGGAAGCGCAGGAAGCCAAGCTGGAGCTAATCTGCCAAAAGCTGCAGCTCAAACCGGGCATGACGGTGCTGGACATCGGCTGCGGCTGGGGCAGTTTCATGCGCTACGCGACGGAGCGTTATCAGGTCAGATGCGTCGGGGTGACGATCTCGCGCGAGCAGGCTGAATGGGCGCAGGCGCAGAGCGCCGGCATGCCGCTGGATTTTCGCCTGCAGGATTATCGGGACATGAACGAACGCTTCGACCGCGTTGTCAGCATCGGCATGTTCGAACACGTCGGCCATAAAAACTATCGGACTTATATGGAAGTGGCGCATCGCTGTCTCGAAGACGGCGGTCTGTTTTTATTGCATACCATCGGTAAAAATATTCGTTCGTCCGTGCCGGACCCCTGGATCGACAAGTATATTTTTCCAAACGGCGATCTGCCTTCCATTGGGCAGGTAGGCGACGCGATGGATGGTCTGTTCATCGCCGAAGACCTCCACAATTTCGGTCCCGATTACGATAAGACGCTGATGGCCTGGTATCAGAATTTCGAGGCTGCGTGGCCGAGGTTTGCGCATCAACTCGGTGACCGCTTTTATCGGATGTGGCGTTATTACCTGCTGTCGTGCGCCGGCGCTTTCAGGGCACGCGATCTTCAACTATGGCAATGGGTATTATCGAAAGAAGGCGTGCCGGGCGGTTATTCGCGCGTCACATGAATTTTTCCTTTCATCGTCGGATGGGCGGTGCAGATGTAGGAGAACTCGCCCTCCGTTTTGGCCTTGAACTTCCAGGACGCCCCAGGCGCAATGTCCGGGGAGTGAAGGCCGTTTTTATCATTGGTCGCCGTATGCGGGAAAGGATCTTTATTGGTCCAGACGATGGTGTCGCCCACCTTGGCTTGTACGACGTCAGGCTTGAAGGTCATCGCCTCGATGATGACCTGATGTATTTTGGGACCGGCGCCAATGCCGGCCCCATAGGCAGTGACGGCGGCCGTCAGCAACAACGCAATGACTAGTCGTTTGCCGACATTGCGCCCGTCCCCCGGACCTGTGCCCACACCGTTGCGATTTAAAAAAGCCGGCATTTTCATGGCTTACTTCATCGACGCCTGCATGTGTTTCGCGTGCTCCAGATGATCTACGAAAGCCGGCCGCACCTTGGTGATCAAATCTTTCAGCTCGGCGTTCTTGGCGTTCGGCAACAGAACCTTGTCGATCGCATCCAGCACCGCCTGGTGATAGGCCACTTCATTGTCTACGTAGGCTTTGTCGAATGCTTTGCCGTTGAGCGCGTCGAGGCGTTTCAGTGTGGCTGCGCCGCCATCGGTCAGACTTTTACTGGTCGCATTGCTTTCCGGCGTTACGTGCAGTTTTGTCACTAGCGCGACGGCTTGCGTGTTGACGCCGGTGTGATCGGTGACCATGCGCTGGGCAAAGGCTTTTACATCGGCATTTTTCGATTTCTTTTTAGCCAGTTCCCCGGCATTGATATCAACCGTATTGGCGGCCACTACGATAGCGGCGATCTGTGCATCGTTGGGTGCGTCGGATTGAGCGAATGCCGCTGTGCCGCTTAATGCCAGAAAACTTGCCAACAGACTTGCCGTCAAGAAATTCGGTGCCGTTTTCATTTTTGTATCTCCTTTGGGTTAAAAAACTCAGGATAGTTACATTAAAACACTTTGTAAAGTATTTTATGTTTTAAGTGTTTATACTGTTTTATACATTAATATGTGTCTGTTTTTGCCAGCCAAGAAAAGAGATTCGGATGATTGACATGATCGGCGCCCGGCACAAGGAATTCCTTGAGCTGCTTATCAGAAACAAAGCCGGCCTGACGGTAGAGAATTTTTCCGCCGGCCTGGGTATTACGCGCAATGCGGTGCGGCAGCATCTGGCTACGCTGGAAACGCACGCGTTGATCGCCAAAAGCGTGACGCGGCCCTCGGGCGGGCGTCCGGAGCAGTTATATGTGCTTACCGAAAAAGGCAGCGCCTATTTCCCGCGCCAGTATTCCTGGTTTGCGCAGCTGTTGATTGAAACGGTGGAGCAGGAAGTCGGCGAGGGCGCGCTTGGCGATCGTTTGGCGGCGATGGGCGAAAAGGTCGCCAGGAATTTACGCGCCGGCGCGCCCGAAGCTGAAAGCTTGCCGGTCCGGGTCCAGCAGTTGGCAGGCATCATGCAAGACATGGGTTATAAAATTAATCCGGATGCCGTGCCCAATATAAAAGGGATTCCGATTATCGAAGCCGATAATTGCGTCTTTCACGATCTGGCGAAAAAGCAGCCGCACGTATGCCGGTTCGATCTGGCGTTGCTGGCGACATTTACCGATAGCACTGTGGTGCACGAAGAGTGCATGGTGAAGGGCGGCAATGTTTGCCGTTTCAGATTCGAGAAGGAAAGTGCCGGTAATAAGCGGAGAAATAGTTAATGCACGGTGGTTTCAGCGCCGATAAAAAATCAGCCGCTATTCCGGACTTACCGGAATAGCGGCTGATCTTTTATCGGCTTGATGCAGCGCTGTTAGCGCGATCTATCAGCGACTAACCAATTTGCGCAACGAGTCGCGGTACTGCGCCATGTCCTTGATCTCGCGCGTCGCCACGCCATCGCGCATCGCTGCTGCCGCAACTGCCGGCGCCACGCGTTCGATCAGGCGATTGTCGAAGGGTGTCGGGATGATGTACTCAGGCCCGAACACCAGATTGCGACCGGGGTAAGTCGCCTTCACATCCGCCGGTACTTCTTCCAGCGCCAGATCCGCAATCGCATCGACGCAAGCGGCCTTCATGCCGTCCGTAATTTTGGTGGCGCCGGCATCCAGCGCGCCGCGGAACAGGAACGGGAAGCACAGCACGTTGTTGACCTGATTCGGATAATCGGAACGGCCGGTGGCGACGATGCAATCGCTGCGCACCGCGGCCACGACTTCCGGACGGATTTCCGGTTCCGGATTGGCCAACGCAAGGATCAGTGCGTTCGGCGCCAGCGTTTTCACGCCGGCCGGCGTCAACAGGCCTGCCGCCGAGCAACCCAAAAAGATGTCCTGCCCGATGACTGCCTGTTCCAGGGTGCGTGCCGCGTGGGTAGTGGCGTAGCGCGCCTTGTTGGGCTCCATTTTTTCTTCGCGCCCTACGAACACGATGCCTTTGGAATCGGCCAGCAGGATGTTCTCTTTTTTCATGCCGAGCACGACCAGCAGGTCCATGCAGGCGATCGCCGCCGCACCCGCACCGGACACCACCATTTTGGCGTCTTCCAGGCGTTTGCCTGCGATCCGCAAACCGTTGCGGATCGCCGCCGCCGCTACGATCGCGGTGCCGTGCTGATCATCATGGAATACCGGGATCGACATGCGCTCGCGCAATTTCTGCTCGATGTAAAAGCATTCCGGCGCTTTGATATCTTCCAGATTGATGCCGCCGAAAGTCGGCTCCAGCATCGCAATGGCTTCGATCAGCTTGTCCGGATCGGTCGACGCCAGTTCCAGATCGAACGCATCGATGCCGGCGTATTGCTTGAACAGGCAGGCTTTCCCTTCCATCACGGGTTTGGCGGCCAGCGGTCCGATATTGCCCAGGCCGAGAACGGCGGTGCCATTGGTGATCACGCCTACCAGATTGCCGCGCGACGTAAAACGCCTGGCTGCGGTTGCCGGATGATCGCTATCGGCGATCGCCATGCAGGCGACGGCAACACCCGGCGAATAAGCCATCGACAAATCTTCGGGCGTGGCCAAAGGTTTAGTGGGCACGACGGAGATTTTGCCGGGATTCGGGTATTCGTGATAATCAAGCGCGTCCTGGTCCAGGACACCTTGTTGCGGACTTGTTTTCATGGAAGGGAGAGTGGTAATTGAATAAGGGAATTGAATGTTGCGGCGTATTTTATACGAATGTGCGCCGTTTAAACGAAGCAAGGCTTAAAGGATAAAACCGGCATTGCCGTAAAGCACAATGCCGGTTTGTTTTTGATCAACGTTGTTGCCTGTCAGCCGAAGTCTATTGACGGAAGCGGGCCGCGCCTTCCATCGACGTTTGCTTGAATACTTCGTCGCACCAGGTACGGGCCTGTTGCGCCTGCGCCGCGCTCCAGCCGCCGTAGATCAGGTTGTCTTCGAACTTGGTCTGCAATTCCTGCGTCGATAGCGGATCGCGTGCGCCGCCGCGCATGTGCGGTTGATTGACTTCTTCGACGCGGCCGTCGTTGAGGGTGGCCAGCAGGTGTCCGGTGAAGTTCTTCGGATACTCGTTGGCCGGATCGATTTCATAACGGATCTTGGCGGCCAGCGACAATACCGCTTCATCGCGCACGCGGGCTTCGGTGAATTGGTTGAAGCCTGCGCGGCGATCGAAAAATCCGACGGCCATGCAATACGGTGTGCTGAACTTGGCGGCGTAAGGCGTCGGCGGACGATGCTTGACGGCCAGTGTTTCCCATAGACGGTGCACAGTGCCTTCGCCGACTTTGCAAACGATGTCGCGAATCTCTTCGGCCTTGACGCCGCGTTCGGCCAGACCGATAGCGCAATCGATGTACGGTTGCGTCATGGTGCCGCAGGCATACGGTTTGAAGGCGATGGTCTGCATGACCCATTCCTGGCCGAAACCGTTCATCAGCAAATCGTAGTTCGGCGCGCGCGAAGGGGCGAACGCTTTATAGAAACCATGCGTGCCTTCCAGCACGGTGCGCGGTCCGGCGAAACCGCCGCGCGCCATCAGCGCGGCGCGGATGCCGGCTTGTGCCGACCAGCCTGCGTGCATGCGTTTGGTCGATGTGCCTTCCGCCAGATATTCGATGATGCCGGACGCCATGCTGCCGGCGATGCCGATAGCCGACGCGGTTTGTCTGGCATCGAGGCGCAGCGCGGCGGCAACGCCGGCTGCTGCGGCCAATGCGCCGATGACGGCAGTCGGATGGAAACCGGCTTTGTGGGTTGCGCCCGGCGCTACCAGCGCCAGGCGGCACATCAATTCTGCGCCGACCGCGGTGCCCAGCAGCAGTGCATCGCCGCCGAGGCCTTCGCGTTCGCAGGCTGCCAATACAGCCGGCACCACCACTGCGCCGGAATGCACCGGGCCGCCTTCGAATGTATCGTCGTAATCTTCTCCGTGGGCGGCGGTGCCGTTGATCAATGCCGCATCGTAGGCATTGAAGCTGCCGGCGTGGCCGAAGGCGGTGCATTTGCCGCCCGGTTCGACGGTGCCGAGAATGGCTTGAATATAATCTTCGCCGCGGCCGGCCACGCACAGGCCGAGTACATCGAGTACCAGCATGCGGGCGATTTCAACGGTTTTTTCAGGTAATTTCTTGCTATCGAAACTGACGATGGTCGCCGCTAACTGTTCGGCGAGCGCTGGGGCGGCGCTTGATTTGGATGTATCCATGTTTTACTTTTTTCCTGGTAAGTTCTACTTCTATTTTTAAAACCTAAAACCGATTGCATCGCCCGCGCATCGTTTGCGTGTCGTCAGCTCGATCGTTAGAGCGTCACGCCGATCGCGGCGCGGCAGCCTGACTCTCTTCGAGATGATGCGCAGCAATAGCGCGTTTGAAACCGCTTTCCACATGCTGGCGCATCGCGCTGGCGGTGGTTTCGGCATTGCGAGTGGCCAGTGCGTTGAGAATGATGCGATGCTCGGCGTGCGAAGCGGCCGAGCTGCCGGAAACCGAAAAGCCGCGCCGTCGCAATAAATGCATGCGGTTGACTACCTGGCGATACAGACCGAGCAACATGGTGTTGCCGGTCATCTCGACCAGGCGATCGTGAAATGCGATATTCAATGGAAAGTAATTATTGACGCCGCCGCGCATGGAACTGGTTTCCAGCTGGGTGACCAGCTTTTTCAGTTCTTTCAGTTGTTCCGCGGTGACGCGGGGGGCCAGCAGGCGGCCGGCCATTTCGTCGAGGCCGGCGCGCACTTCATAAAGTTCGGCGGCTTCTTCATCGGACAGATCGCGGATAAAGACGCCGCGGTTCTTTTCCAGCCGCACCAGGCCGGCTTCTTCCAATGCGCGAAACGCTTCGCGCACAGGGCTGCGGCTGATGCGCAAACGCTCGGCCAGATCGATCTCGTTGAGTTTCGCGCCCACGGTCAGCTCGCCGGTCTTGATGCCGCGCAGAATTTCTTCTTGCACCAGGCCGGACAGGGTAACCGAGCGCAATAGCTCAAAAGTACTTGCAGAAGACGTCATAGGGGGAAACCTGGGAAGAGTCAAAGCTGCATTATAAAGGGTGAAATTCGCATGAAATTTCGGGCCGAATCCGGGGCGAATCGGATGAAATAATGTTTGTCTGATTGTCGACAATATGTATAATACAGAAAAATTAAATCGGCAACAAGCAAGTCCTGCTGCAAGTCTCGTTGCCGACGGAACGAATACGAAAATCACATAGGAAAAAGCATGGCCCACAATAACGCTGACAACTCCACCTCAACCGCCAAAGACGTTACCCGTACCCTGGCACGCTATATCGTCAATGCCAAGCCGGGCGATTTGCCTGCGCCGGTGCGCGATCATGCGGTTCGCACATTTCTTAACTGGCTGGGTTGCGCAGTAGGTTCGTGCGAACACGAAGCGGTCGATATCGCGATGAAGGCGCTGATGCCATTCGCCGGCGCCGCACAAGCCAGCATCCTGGGCCGCACCGAACGTACCGATATCTTTACTGCGGCGCTGGTCAACGGCATCAGCTCGCACGTGTTCGACTTCGACGATACGCATCTGAAAACAGTGATCCATCCTGCCGGCCCTGTGGCTTCGGCGATTTTTGCGCTGGCTGAATACCGTCCGATTACCGGCGCCGAATTCGTGCACGCACTGGCGCTGGGCGTGGAAGCGGAGTGCCGTATCGGCAACGCCGTTTATCCCGATCACTACGATCGCGGCTGGCACATCACCGGTAGCGCCGGCGTGTTCGGCGCCGCTGCGGCAGTCGGCAAGCTGCTCGGCCTGGATGAAGAAAAAATGGTTTGGGCGCTCGGCATTGCCGCCAGCCAGCCGGTCGGTTTGCGTGAACAGTTCGGCACCATGACCAAGAGTTTCCACCCGGGCCGTGCCGCACAGAGCGGCATGACTGCGGCATTCCTGGCGTCGGAAGGCTACACCAGCTCCGAGCAAGGTATCGAAGCCAAGCGCGGCTGGGCCAATGTCACCAGCACCAAACAGGATTACACCGAAATCACCGAAGGTCTGGGCGAGCGCCATGAAAGCCTGTTGAACAGCTATAAGCCGTTTGCTTGCGGCATCGTGATTCACCCTGCGATCGACGGTTGCATCCAACTGCGCAACGAACACAAACTGAGCGCCGAAAAAATCGCGCGCATCGATCTGAAGGTGCATCCGCTGGTGCTGGAATTGACCGGCAAGCGTACGCCGAAGGTCGGCCTGGAAGGCAAGTTCAGCGTATTCCATTCGGCGGCAGTGGCGATCATCGACGGCCGCGCCGGCGAAAACCAGTACAGCGACGCAGCCGTGGTCGATCCGAAGACCGTCAAGCTGCGCGACAGCATCGATGCCGTGGTCGACAGCAGCATCGCAGCCGATTCGGTGCACATCACCGTGACTTTGACCGATGGCGGCAAACTCGAAAAATTCATCGAACACGCGATCGGCAGCAAAGACCGTCCGATGAACAACGACGATCTGGCCGTCAAGTTCACCGATCTGGTGGAGCCGATCCTCGGCGCCGCGCGCTGCGCTGAATTGCTGAAGGCTTGCTGGGATGTGCAGAATGCGCCGAGCCTGGCGCAAGTTGCCGCGTTGTCGCGTCCGGCTGCTTAAGCAGGTCGCCAAGCAGTTCAATAAAGTAGTTCGCAGGAATGTAGTCGAGGCGCCGCAGAGCGCTGCTACGACATATGGGGAGAGAGATATGTACGATCTAAAAAGAGGAGTAAGGCAATGAAAGCTAAAATGTTTAGCGGCACGACAGGGAAAGTCTTCATGCTGCTGTGCGCGATGTATTTCATCGAGTACGTGGACCGTGTGAACCTCTCGGTTGCCGCACCGCTGATCAAGGCCGAATTCGGCTTGAGCAATACCAAGCTCGGTTTTGCATTGGCCGCGTTCGGTTATTGCTATGCAACTTTCCAGGTCATCGGCGGTTATATGGGCGATCGCTTCGGCCCTCGCAAGACCTTGGCGATACAGGGCGTGCTATGGGCTGCCGGTACCTTGCTGACCGGTTTTGCCGGCGGCCTGACTTCGCTGATCCTGGCCCGCTTGCTGGTCGGCACAGGCGAAGGCGGCACGATTCCGGTTGCCACGCGCGCCATGTCGAACTGGGTGCCGCGCGAGCGCCGTGGCTTTGCGCAGGGTTTCACCCATTCCGCTTCGCGCGCTGCAGCTGCAATCACGCCGCCGCTGGTCGTATTCATGATTCCATTCCTCGGTTGGCGCGGCGCGTTTATCGTGCTGGGCCTGGTCAGCCTGATATGGGTAGTCAGCTGGTACGCTTATTTCCGCGACGATCCGAAAGACCATCGCGGCGTGACTGCGGAAGAACTGGCTGCGTTGCCGACGTATGCCGATTTCGCCCGCGATACCAAGGGCGAACGCAAAGCCGTGCCATGGATCGCGCTGATGCTGCGCGTGATGCCGGTCACCATCGTGTTCTTTGCGCATGCCTGGGGCCTGTGGATGTATCTGAGCTGGCTGCCGACATTCTTCGTCGAACATTTTCACGTCACCCTGACGCATTCCGCGCTGTTTACCGGCGCAGTTTTCGTGGCGGCAGTGGTCGGCAATACTGCCGGCGGCACGCTGACCGACTGGTTGTACATCAAGACCGGCAATCTGAATTCCTCGCGCCGCAATGTGGTGATCCTGGGCTTTGGCGGATCGATCTTATTCATGTCGTGCGTGCTGTTCGTGCAGGATCAGACGCTGGTTGTGCTGAGCCTGGCCGCGGCATTGTTCTTCCTTGAACTGAGCTGCGGCCCTGTGTTCGCGATCCCGATCGATGTGGCGCCGGCCTATGCAGGCGT
The DNA here is from genome assembly GCA_036500325.1 of Herbaspirillum sp. Taxonomy (GTDB): domain Bacteria; phylum Pseudomonadota; class Gammaproteobacteria; order Burkholderiales; family Burkholderiaceae_D; genus Herbaspirillum. The sequence continues at coordinate 92,288 of DASYCG010000149.1, forward strand.
GGCCACCGGCTTCATCAGTACCGCGGCCGGCCTGGCTGCCGTGATCTCGCCGATTACGTTCGGCTATATCATCGACAAGACCGGCAGCTATACCTTGCCGTTCCTGGCTTCGATCTGCATCCTGTTGGTCGGCATCGTATTTTCTTTCTGGATGCGTCCCGATAAGGTATTGCAAGTTCCTGTGCCGAAGGAGAAGTTTGCATGAGTGAAGTAGTCTCGAGCCGGGATCTCGCCGGCCGTGTAGCGATCGTTACGGGCGCGGCCCGTAACATCGGCCGCGCCATTGCGGTAGAGCTCGGCCGGCAAGGCGCGAGCGTGGTGGTCAATGTGCAAAGTTCGGTGGCCGAGGCCAACGAAACGGCGGACCTGATCGTGCAGGCAGGCGGCAATGCATTGGTGCAATTGGCCGATGTTTCCACGCCTGAAGGCGCGCAAAGCCTGATCGACGCCGCGGTTGCCAAGTACGGTCGGATCGACATTCTGGTGAACAACGCCGCGATCCGCCGCGAATCGAATTTCGACGATCTCGATTGGCAGCAATGGCGCGCGGTGATGGGCGTGATTCTGGACGGCGCCTATCTTTGCGCGCACGCTGCAACGCCTTATCTGCGCAAGTCGCCGGCGGGCGCCGTGATCAATATCGGCGGCATGTCGGCGCATGGCGGTTCGGCCGGACGCGCACACGTGCTGGCGGCCAAGATGGGCCTGATCGGCCTGACGCGGGCGCTGGCTTACGATCTGAGCGAAAACGGCGTGACGTCGAATTGCGTGGTGCCGGGTTTGATCGATACGGCGCGCGGCCATTCGGCGCAAGGCACGCCGTCGCATCATGCCAAGCATGCGACATTACTGGGACGGCGCGGCACATCGCAGGAAGTCGCCGATCTGGTGGCATTCCTGTGCGGTCCGCGAGCACGTTATCTGACGGGCCAGACCATGCACGCCAACGGCGGCGCTTATTTGGGATAAATAGAAAAAAAGATCTCTTGAGGATCGTTCTGGTTGTAGTTTGATAAGCCCCGGTTCATGTCCGGGGCTTTTTTCTTGCAGATTACGTTTAAAGATCCAGCACCAGCAACTTGCTCAAGGAGCGTGAACAGCAAGGCATGAACTGATCGTTCTGTTCCTGTTCTTCGTCGCTAAGATACATATCGCGGTGATCCGGCGTGCCTTCCAGTACGCGTGTCAGGCAAGTGCCGCAAACGCCTTGTTCGCAGGAATAGGGAACGTCGACGCCATTGGCCACCAATACTTCCAGCACGGTCTTGTCGGCCGGCACCGAATAAACTGCGCCCGAGCTGGCCAACTTGACTTCGAATACGCCATCGTCGACGCTGCTCTGCAACACTGCGCCGAAATATTCTTTATGAATGGTATTGGCTGCCTTGCCGGCGGCTTCAGCGCTGCCGATGACGTAGCTGATGAAACCGGTCGGGCCGCAAACATACAAGGCCGCATCCGGCGGCGCGCCGTCCAGCACTTTTTTGACATCCAGCTTTTGCGCCGCATCGCCGTCGTCGAAATGAAAATGCACGCGATCGGCGAAGGTGCTGGACTTGATCCGCTCCAGAAACGCCATGCGATCCTGCGAACGCGCCGCATAATGCATCTCAAAATCTGCACCGATATGCGCCAGGCGTTCCGCCATGCACAGGATCGGCGTGACGCCGATACCGCCGGCAAACAGCAGCGAGCGCTTGGCCTGCGTCAGCGGAAAATGATTTTTCGGTTCGCTGATAGTGATCACGTCGCCGACCTTGATCTGGTCGTGCATGGCAACCGATCCGCCGCGGGAGGTAGGGTCGCGCAGCACGGCGATCAGATAACGATGGGTTTCGCTAGGGTGATTGCACAGGGAATACTGCCGCACGATATCGCCGTTGACCTGCACATCGATATGCGAACCGGCGCTGAATGGCGGTAAGGATTTGCCTTCGACCGGCTCCAGTTCGAAGCTTGCAATGTCCAGCGCCTCTTGCACTTTGTTGACAACTTTAACTTTAATCGTGTTTAAGCTCATTTTTTACATGTAGTTTTGTTCAGACTGATTGCATGATATTCGATATATTCGGCCAAGCCCACATTTGTGCGCACCCGGCCGATGCCGCTTTGCTTGACGCCGCCGAACGGCATGTGCCGTTCACCGAGCGCGGTGCGTGCGTGGCTATTGATAAAAGTCACGCCCGCTTCCAGTTCGCTGGCCAATTGTAATCCCCGTTGGTGATCGCCGGTCCAGATCGATGAGGCCAGGCCGTATTCGGTATTATTGGCGAACTGCAACACTTGTTCCTGGGAATCGTAGACTACCAGCGGAATCACCGGGCCGAACTGTTCGTTGACGACCAGTTCGGCGCTCGATGCCAGACCCATGACCACCGTCGGCTGCACATAAAATCCGTTATCCCAATTATCCGGTTCGAGCTTGGCGCCGAGTTCGCGCACCACTGCGCCGGCCTGTTTGCTGCGCTCGATCAGCCCGCGCACGATATTGTATTGGCTGCGGTTATTCATCGGCGCGAACGTGGCGCTGGGGTCCAGGCCGTAACCGACTTTGTATTGATCTACCGCACTGCACAAGGCATCGAAAAAGGGGGATGCCATTTTTTTTGGCACGTACACGCGCTTGATGGCGTAGCAGACCTGGCCCGAGCGCGGGAAAATTCCCTTGATCAATTCCGGCACGATCAGGGCCGGATCGGCGTCGTCGAGAACGATGGCAGGATCGTTGCCGCCCAGTTCAAGGCTGATGTTTTTGATCGTTTCGGCTGCGGCGGCCATCACGGCTTTGCCGGTCCTGGTGCCACCGGTGAACGAAATCAGGCGCACCAGCGGATGGTGGGTGAGGGCGCCGCCGACTTCCGCTTCGCCGTGCACCACGTTGATGACGCCGGGCGGGAAGAATGCCGATAATGTTTTCAGGGCCTGCGAGACGGCTAGCGGCGCAAAGGCCGACGGTTTGATGACGATGGTGTTGCCGGTCGCCAGCGCCGGCCCGACTTTCCCCATGGTCAATCCCATCGGCGCATTCCATGGAACGATGGCGGCCACCACGCCGCGCGGCGCTTTTTCGACGCGCACGATCGCTTCGCCATCTTCGAATACTTCCGCTTGCAGAAATGCTTCGGCCAGGTCCGCCATCTCGCGCAGGCTCTTGATGCCGTTGTTGACGTCGCGCTGGGTTTCGCGCAACAACATGCCTTGTTCGCGCACCAATGTCGTTGCTAGTTCGGCTGCGGTTTTTTCCATGGCGGCGGCAGCCTGCATCAGGCGTTCGACCCGCTCGCGCACCGGCACCTGTTTCCAGATCCGGAATGCCGCATGGGCGGCAGTGACGGCATCATGCACATCGGCTGCCGAACCGATGGCGACGGTGCCGACCAGATCGGTCAGCCGGCCCGGATCGCGGACTTCCGAATAGACGGAAGCACCGACATCGCGGTTGTTGATTAACATGTCCAACTTGATCGGCGCGTGATGGCGATCGTTGTTGCTATCGTTGCTGCGGTTGTCGGTGCTCATTGCCTTGTCTCCAATTCAGTCGCTTGTTTGTGGTTTTATTTTCAGTGCATCACTGCGCCGCCGTCGACCACCAGCACCTGGCCGGTGACGAAATCGCTGTCCGGCGAGCACAGATAGATCAGCGTGCCGCACATATCTTCCGGCGTGGATTCGCGTTTGATCGCGCGCGTATTGACGGTGTTTTGCGCAGCCGCGCCGGCCCAGTCCGGATTGCCCATGACGCTCTCGCTCATCACCAGCCCGGGCGCCAGCGTATTGACCCGAATACCGTCGCCGCCCAGTTCACGCGCCAGGCTGCGCGACATCGCGACAATCGCGCCCTTGGAGGTGACGTAATGCAGCAGCATCGGCGCGCCCTTGAATACCGTGCCGGAAGCGATGTTGACGATCTTGCCGTATTTCTGGCTGCGCATCGCAGGCGCGACCGCCTTCGCGCATTCGAACGCGCCGCGCACATTCACCGCCATCATGCGGTCCCATTCGGCCGATTCGATTTCTTCGAACGGCTTGCGTTTTACATTGCCGAACAGTGCTGCATTGTTCACCAGAATATCCAGCTTGCCGAAGCGTTCCAGGGTGGCCGCGACCATCGCTTGCACCGACGCGGGATCGGTGACGTCGCAACGCAACGCCAGCGCCTGGCCGCCCTTGCCGGTGATTTCCTGCGCCACCGGTGCGGCGTCCAAGACGTCGGCGACGATCACCGCCGCGCCTTCGGCCGCCAGTGCCCGTGCATATTCCGCGCCGATGCCTTGGGCTGCGCCGGTGATGATTGCTACTTTGCCTTGCAGTCTGCCTGGCTTATTCATGGTTCAGTCTCCAGTTTGTAAATTGTCTAATCGGTTGGGCGCCATCGCTATCGTTATTGCGCAGAAAAATAGGATTTTTAGGGCAGCGGTCCAGCTAAGGTTTTTGCTTAAATATCAAAACTGCTAAATTAATTTTATATTATTAAAACAAAATTGAATAGAAAGCATCCTATTTCTTTTAAATGTCAAAATTGCTAAATTAATTGTACATTATTAAAATAAATGATAAATTAATTGAATATTGTTAAAACTCGCAATCGAAGGAGACAAAAAATGACGACGACAATGGCGCCGAAGAACTTTTGGTACGTGGCTGCATTTGCCGCGGATATAGGACGCGAGCTGACGGCTCGCACGATATTGAACCAGCCGCTGGTGATGTTTCGCACTGAAGAAGGCCAAGTGGCGATCCTGGCCGATCGCTGTCCGCATCGCGCGGTGCCCTTGTCGCTGGGCCGCCTGATCGGCGACACGATTCGCTGCACGTATCACGGCATGCAAATCAAGGCCGATGGCTCTTGTTCGCGCATTCCCTGCCAGGACATGATCCCGGAAAAAGCCCGCGCCGCCACCTATCCGGTGGTCGAGCGCGACAAGCTGATCTGGGTCTGGATGGGCGATGCGGCCTTGGCCGATCCTGCTGCCGTCCCCGATTTCCACTGGTTCGACGATCCGGCCTGGACCGCCTGCAGCGGCTACCATCACGTCGGCGCCAACTATCAATTGCTGAACGACAATCTGCTGGATCTGTCGCACGAATCGTATGTGCATGAAGACACCATCGGCAACGATGCCGTGGCCGAAGCGCCGGTCACCGCGACCGTCAAAGACGGCAAGGTTTATGTCAGCCGCGAAATCAACAACTGCGAACCGCCGCCGTTCTATATCAAGACCACCGGCTTCACCGGCAATATCAATCGCTGGCACACCACCATCTTCCAGCCGCCGTCGTTCAACGTCATCGAAAACGGTTCGTATCCGCATGACGGCTCCCGCAGCCAGGCATTGGAACGCCGGATCCTGAACATGGTTACGCCGGAAACCGATACCAGCTCACATTATTTCTGGGGCGTCGCACGGGCTTTCCTGCATGACGACACAGTCTTGACGGCGTATATCCAGGAACAGATTTATCACACCTTCGATCAGGACAAAGTTTTGCTGGAAGCACAGCAGCGCAATCTTGGCGTGGACAGCGGTTCGCCGTTTCCGGTCGCTTTGCGTACCGATGCCGGGCCGATCCAGGCGCGCAAGCTGGTCAAGCAAATCGTGGATAACGAGCAGGCAGCGGCTGCAACCAACTGAGCCGGCCGAGCCGGTTCATGGTCAATCGCCGGCAAAAGATACATAAAAGACAGATACAAGATAGACACCGGACTCCCGATCAATACGGGAATCGAAAATAAAACTACTTTGGAGACAAGCTAATGAGTCTGAAATCACGTCCATTTTTAAAGTGCGCTGCGACTTTGCTGACGGCAATGGCATTAAGCATGACCGTTGCTGCGCCGGGCAGCGCCCAGAACACAAAAATACGCGTGGGCGCGACGGTCTCCGTCGACGGCGCTACTGCGGCGTTTCTCTGGGCGCTGGATACCGGCGCCTTCGCCAAGGCCGGCCTGGACGTCGATGTGAAATCGTTCGTTCAATCGAATCAGAAATACGACACCATCAAGGCCGGCGCACTGGATGTCGATATCGACATGGGCGCGATCAATGCTGCGCAACTGTATAGCGGCGGCGTGCCGGTGGTGGTGTTGCGTGCCGGCACACCTGCCGATGTATGGGGCGTGATTGCACGTCAGGATTCCAAGCTGGTCCGTCCGGGCGATTTCAAGGGCAAGCGATTCGGCGTTATTTCTCTGTCCGGCACCAATTACGGTACGACCTATCTGGCATTCAAAACCGAAGGCGTGGCGTTGATGAAAGACGTCAAGGTATCGACCTTGCCGCCTGCCACGCTCTTGACCGCGCTGGATAACGGCGACATCGACGGTGCGACCACTTTCGAGCCGTTTTTGACGCAGGCGCTGAAAACCGGCCGTTATAAATTACTGTTCCGTCCGGGCGATGTCTATCAGGAAAAATTCCATGAGCCGTTCCTGGCGCTGGTGGTTGCAACGCGCAAGGACTTCCTCGATAAAAACCGCGCTGCAATGGTGAAGTTCATGAACATCCTGGAAGAAAGCATGGCGTCGTTGCCGCAGCATACCGATGCCGCAGCAAAAGCGATGAATAAATACATGCCTGAAATGAAGCTGAGCGATGCCGACGCAAAAGAATTGTTGGTGAAATATATGCCCAACATGATCAAGTCGCAAAACACGCCGGCCTTTATCAAATCCGTGCAAAACATGTATGACCGTCTGGTGGAAGCGAAGCAATTGCAGGAACCGGTGAAAGCTGCCGATTTCTGGACCAAGCTTTAGTCGCCAATCGTTGCCATCAGGAAGAAGACCTGAAATCATGAAAGTACACGCTCAATCCGCTTCGCTGCCTTTGTCATCGGCATCATCAGCAACATCCGCTTCGCCGAAAGCGGGCGATGCTTCTGCTGTCGGCAAGTTCTGCAAACGGCTCGTCATCAAGCTGTTTCCCTTTCTATTGCTGGTGGTGCTTTGGCAGGCCATCGCATTTACGCAGCCGGCGTATGTATTTCCGTCTTTGGGCGTGATCTTCCATAAGATTGCATCGCTGGGTGCGGACGGCATCTTGTTGTCGGCGACGTTATCGACTGTTCAATCGGTGCTGATCGCTGCGGTTATTTCGCAAGTGGTCGGCACGCTGGTCGGATTTTCGCTGGCGAAATATGCTTCCTTTACAACGCCGTTGCTGAATTTTGCGCAAACCGTGCCGTATGTGGTCTGGGCGCTGATGTCGCTGATCTGGTTCGGACTGACTAAAACATCGGTGATTTTTACCATCACCGTCGCGGCTTTTCCATTGGTGGCGTTCAACGTCGCGGCCGGTTTGAAAAACGTCGATCCGCTGCTGCTTGGCATGGCGCAATCGGTGCGCGCCAATCGGTATATGGTGTTGCGCCACATC
>DASYCG010000150.1:0-5539 GCA_036500325.1 Herbaspirillum sp.
GATGTGGCGCAACACCATATACCGATTGGCGCGCACCGATTGCGCCATGCCAAGCAGCAGCGGATCGACGTTTTTCAAACCGGCCGCGACGTTGAACGCCACCAATGGAAAAGCCGCGACGGTGATGGTAAAAATCACCGACGATTTGGTCAGTCCGAACCAGATCAGCGACATCAGCGCCCAGACCACGTACGGCACGGTTTGCGCGAAATTCAACAACGGCGCCGTGAAGGTTTCGTATTTCGCCAGCGAAAATCCGACCAGCGTGCCGACCACTTGCGAAATAACCGCAGCGATCAGCACCGATTGAATGGTCGATAACGTCGCCGTCCACAAGACACCGTCGGAAGCCAGTGCTGCGATTTTCTTGAAGATAATGCCGAGCGAAGGAAATACGTAGGTTGGTTGCGTGGATGCGATCAACTGCCAAACCACCATCAATACCAAAAACGGCAACAGTTTGATCGCAAATCGCTTCCAGAAATTACGCTGGGGTGAAGCATCGCCGGCTTTTGGTACAGCAGTGGTCAAGGGAGGTGAAGCAGGCCGGACGATTGCTTTCATTTTTCCATTTCCTTTTCAGTGGCCAAGAACGGCTTAAAGCTTAATCCAGAAATCCGAGGCTTTCACCGGTTCTTGCAATTGCTTGGCGTCCAGCAGGCGGTCGTACAGGTTTTGTACCGACTTGAGGAAGGTAGGCGTGTTCTGGGATTTGATGGCGCCCGGTACATAGCGGTCCAGCAATTCCTTGGCGTCGCCCTGGCTCATCTTCATTTCAGGCATGTGATTGAGGATCGCTTTGGCGGCTTCATCGGTATGTTGCGGCAAGGTCGCTACGGTTTCTTCCATGATCTTCACGATTTTTGCCAGCGCAGCCCGGTTTTTATCGAGATATTCCTTGCGTGTCGCCAATGTCAAAGCGATAAACGGCTCGTGGAATTTCTGCTCATAAATATCGCCCGGACGGAACAGCAACTTGACGCGTCCGGTTTTCAAGGCCGGTGTCAGGAACGGTTCATAGGTTGTCGCGCCGTCGATGTCGCCATTTTCCAGGGCGGTGATGAGGCCGGCCGGCGGCAAGGTCGATATTTTGACGTCTTTCATCAACTCGACGTTTTGTGTCTTGAATGCCAGATAGGTGGAGCCATAGTTGATGCCGGAGAGGGAAACCACGCCGAATTTTTTGCCCTTGAAATCGGAGGGCTTGGTCAGCGTTGAGTCCTTGCGGGCGATTACGCCCCATACATCGGCCGGCACTACAGCACGCAACACAACGATAGGAACGCCGCCGCTATAAAGCTGCGCCGCATTGATTGCGCCCATATTGACGTCGAAATCCAGTCCGCCTGCCTTGAAGATGTCGTATTTCTGGTTGGACTGGACAAAGGTCTTCAGATCGATATCCAGACCGGCTTTGGCGAAGGTGCCGTTGTCCAGGGCCAGACAAAATGCAGCCGATGAAGCGTCGATGGAAACGGTGGCGCCAACGCGTATTTTGCCGGTTTGTGCCTGGCTCGGTGCAACAATGGCCGCACTCAACGCCATCGTAGTCAGTAATGTTGCAGCACACTTCAAAATCGGACGTGATTTCACATTCATTTTGCTGTCTCCAAAATAGTTTTAGTTATTGATTTCAATACTGTTACTGGAATTTTTGGATCTATATATTTAGACCTCTAACAAAGATTAGCCAATTTGTGGATTAATGTCTATCACTGAAATCAATTACTGAAATTTATTGGACGGATGGGGAGCGCAAAAGAAAACCGCCCCATTGCGGGGCGGAAATTTAAAACGACGACTTTGGCGTCAGGCGGAGGCGGCTTCCAGCGCGCGGGTTTTCCAAAGGCCCCAGGGACGCTGCACTTCGGTATCCATAGTCTTGGCGGTTTTGGCCGCTTCCGCTTCGGACAGATAACGCGGCTCACCAAGTTGAATGGCCTGTAATTGGGTCGATGCGTTGACTTCGGTGTACACCGCCCGATACACCGCTTCGCGGATGCCGTTGCCGACCACTGTCGAACCGTGGCCGCGCATCAGCACAATGTCCGATTTTCCCAGCGAGCGGGCCAGCGAGGCGCCCATTGCGCCGGAGCGGATCAGGATATCGGTACCGTCGCCGAACTCGTCGGAAATTTCAAACACCGGCGGTTTGACGCCGATGAAGCCGCACATGTGGCACACCGCGCGCAAGGAGGTTTTCTGCGAAATCGAAAACGGCACCACCGTCGGCGAATGGCTATGCACCACCGCGTTTACCTCCGGCCGCGCCTTGTAGATTTCACCGTGAATGAAACGCTCCAGGAATTGCCGTGGCGCATCTTTGTCGACGGCGACGGAATCCAGATCGAATTCGAGCAGATCTTCTGCATGCACCAGCCCGGGCGCCAAATTGCGCGATTGCAGAAAACGGTCGCTGCGGGTCGGGTGACGCATGCTGACGTGGCCGAACGCATCAACCACACCCTGGTTGTACAGGATGCGGTTGGCGATCACCAGGTCTTCCACAACCTGCGCATCGACGCCGAGGCGTTGCGCCGCGGCGGCGACATTGCCGAGTGCTTCGGTCTGGGATTTTTCTGTCATTGATGGATCTCCTTGTATTGAATCGTGCTTTGTTGAATTTTATTTCAGACCAGCATGCCATGCGGATCGATGACGAATTTCTTCGGTGCCCCGGCGTCGAATTCACTGTAACCGGTCGGTGCGCGATCGAGCGTGATGACTTCGACCCCGACGATGTCGGCGATCTTGATCCGGTCCCACAAGATAGCTTGCATTAGCTGCCGGTTATATTTCATCACCGGTGTTTGCCCGGTATGGAAACTGTGCGATTTGGCCCAGCCCAATCCCAGGCGGATGCTCAGGCTGCCGCGTTTGGCGGCACCGTCGACTGCGCCCGGATCGTCCGTCACGTAGAGGCCGGGGATGCCGATGCGGCCGGCGGCACGGGTAATCTCCATCAGCGAATTCAGCACCGTGGCGGGCGCTTCATGCTGGGCGCCTTCATGACCGTGACCGCGTGCTTCAAAGCCGACGCAGTCGATCGCGCAATCCACTTCAGCCTCGCCGAGAATGACGGCGATCTGATCGGCCAGAGTGGCGTCCTGCGATAAATCGACGGTCTCGAAACCGACCTTGCGCGCATGCAGCAGACGCACCGGATTGACGTCGCCTACGATCACCACGGCCGCGCCCAGCAGACGCGCCGACGCGGCTGCTGCCAGACCGACGGGGCCGGCGCCGGCGACATACACCGTCGAACCCGGACCGACACCGGCGGTTACCGCGCCGTGATAACCGGTCGGCAGAATATCGGATAAACAAGTCAGATCGGTGATCTTGGCCATCGCCTGATCCCGGTCCGGAAAGCGCAGCAAATTGAAGTCGGCATACGGCACCATCACGTATTCGGCCTGGCCGCCGACCCAGCCGCCCATGTCGACATAACCGTAGGCGCCGCCGGCGCGCGACGGATTGACGCTCAGGCAAACGCCGGTATGCTGTTCCTTGCAGGTGCGGCAGCGGCCGCAGGCCACGTTGAACGGCACCGACACCAGATCGCCCTTTTTCAGGGTTTCGACATCTTTGCCGATCTCGATCACTTCGCCGGTAATTTCATGGCCGAGCACCAGCCCGGACGGGGCGGTAGTCCGGCCGCGCACCATGTGCTGATCGGAACCGCAGATATTGGTTGAAACGACTTTCAGGATCACGCCGTGTTCGATCTTTTTTCCTTGCGGATTGTCGAGTTTCGGAAACGGGATCGATTGCACCTCGACCTTGCCCTGACCTATATAAACCACACCACGATTTTCTGCCATGCTTTGTCTCCGGTAGTTTTTGAATGTTCAAATAACGCCCCGCGCGATACAACGACTCTGCGACTTTGCTGCCCTGCCGCCTCCGAGCATGCTCAGCTATGATTCTGATTTGCATATTCCGGTTCACGGATACTACTCCGCCCCGCGGAAAATTTCATGGCCATCATCATTGCAAAGCCGACGGCAGGCAGTATCGCCACTGCGTAGAGAATCGAACTGCCGTTCCAGCCGTTGGCCAGGAATGCGCCGACCAGCATTGGCGAAAGTACTTTGCCGACCTGGCCTGCACCGCCTCCGAAAGCGAGTGCCGTGGAGCGGATGCCGGCCGGATAAATCAATGCGAACAAGGCGAGGGGAGCCGATTGGCCGATGCCGCCTGCCATGCCGATTAAAAATCCGCATGGCACGAGAATCGAAAAATCCGTCATGTTGGCAGCGGCGACGGCGACGCTTGCTGTAAGGATCGCGAGCGCTGGTCCCAGGGCCTTGACCGGGCCGAAGCGATCGATCAGATAGCCGGAAAATCCGAGCCCGATCATCGAGCCGATATTCAGGGAAGCCAGCACGGTGGATGTCTGCAGAATGGAGACGCCGACATTTTGCAACAAAGGTGTGAGCCATACCGTCATGACTTTGATCGTGGCGTAGCTGAGCAATAAAATGCCCAGCAATATCAACGTAGAAAACAGACGATCCTTGGCGAACATGCTGCTGATAGGCACCTTGGCCGCTTTTTTCTGTGAACTTTCTGCTGTCACCGGATCCACCTGCAATTCGATCTGCTCGGAAGGATAAAAGCGCCGGAAAATTTTCAGCAACGTGGCTTGCCGGCTGCGCAGCAACAGAAATTGCGGCGATTCAGGCAGCCAGACGATGATCAACAGCGCGCTGATCAAGGATAGCCCGCCGTCCAGCACAAAGACCATGGTCCAGTCGTAATTTGCCATGATGTAGCCGTTGAAGACGGCGCCGGCAGCGGCGCCCAAAGAATAATTGGCGAACAGAATGGCGACGATGGTCGCGCGCGATGTCGATTTCACGTATTCCGACCCGAGCGTCAAAACGCACGGAAAAGCGCCGCCGAGACCGATGCCGCCGATGAACCGCACCGCCATCAGTGCGGAATAAGTATGCACATGCGCCGTGGCGATCGTGCTGAATGCAATGCACAATGCCAGGCCGATGGTCACCGGCCTGCGGCCGTATTTATCGGCGAGATAACCGCACAGGAACGTACCGATCACGCCGCCGAATTGCAGTACTGAAAAGACGTCGCCGAAACGCGATAGCGGAATGGCAAGCGAGGCCGACATCGCTTTGGTGGCAATGCTGATCGATTGGGTATCAAAACCATCCATAAAGATCAGGGCGCCGCACAAAACTAAAATGAAATACTGGTATAGCGAGACAGGTCTGCCATCGATGATTTTCGACGCCGCATTGCTGGTGGGCTGCTGATAATGCATGTCTTCCTCCGGTGAGCGAATTATTTCGCTTCATGATGTATTTATCGGTACTGCGCACATTACGTTTAATTCAGGGCGGGCTCCGATTTGATCGCAATCGAAGGTAAATCCGATGAAGCGAATGCCGATCCGGCAAGCTGGCCGGCTTCTGTTTCGATCAACTTGGCCAATATGCGGCGGGCGCGCATGGCGGCGGCATCGGTCTGCAGCAGAATCGGGTTTTTGGATTGCAGATCGGCATTGCCCATG
>DASYCG010000151.1:0-5455 GCA_036500325.1 Herbaspirillum sp.
TCTTCGGCCAGCAGCTTCAGGGAATCCTGCGGCAGGATGCCACGATCCCACAGCGAGCCCTTGTAAGAACTGTAGCGGCCACGCTCTTCGGCCAGTTCGGTCGATGCGTAATAGGCGTAATAGCAGACGGCTTCCATCGAACGGTCGGCAAATTGCACGGCGTCATTCGAGGCGTACGGAATGCGCATCATGTGCAGGCAATCCTGGAAACCCATGATACCCAGGCCGACCGGACGATGACGCAAGTTCGAATCGCGCGCCTTTTTGACTGCGTAGTAATTGATGTCGATCACGTTATCCAGCATGCGCATGGCGGTGTGGATGGTCTTTTGCAGCTTGACCAGATCCAGCTGGCCGTCTTTCATGTGCGCCGGCAGGTTCACCGAGCCCAGATTGCAGACCGCGATTTCGGAGTCGTTGGTGTTGAGCGTGATTTCGGTGCACAGATTCGAGCTGTGGACTACGCCCACGTGCTGTTGCGGCGAACGAATATTGCAAGGATCCTTGAAGGTAATCCATGGATGGCCGGTTTCAAACAGCATCGACAGCATCTTGCGCCACAGATCCAGTGCCTGAATCTTCTTGAACAACTTCAGTTCGCCACGCTCTGTCTTGGCTTCGTAGCCAAGATAGGCTTCTTCAAAGGCTTTGCCGAATTTATCGTGCAGATCGGTCACATCGGAAGGCGAAAACAAGGTCCATTCGCCTTTTTCCATGACACGCTTCATGAACAGATCGGGAATCCAGTTGGCGGTATTCATGTCATGCGTGCGGCGGCGATCGTCGCCGGTATTTTTACGCAGATCGAGGAATTCCTCGATATCCATGTGCCATGTTTCCAGATAGGCGCAAACCGCGCCCTTGCGTTTGCCGCCCTGATTAACCGCAACCGCGGTATCGTTGACCACTTTCAGGAACGGCACCACGCCTTGCGAGCGGCCGTTGGTGCCCTTGATGTGCGCGCCCAGCGAACGGACCGGGGTCCAGTCGTTGCCCAGGCCGCCGGCATATTTGGCCAGCAATGCGTTTTCCTTGATGGCTTCGTAAATACCGTCCAGATCGTCGGCGACGGTGGTCAGGTAGCACGACGACAGTTGCGAACGCAGGGTGCCGGAATTGAACAGGGTCGGGGTCGAGCTCATGAAATCGAACGACGACAGCAGATTGTAGAATTCAATCGCGCGTTCTTCGCGGTTGATTTCACCCAGCGACAGGCCCATCGCCACACGCATGTAAAACGCCTGCGGCATTTCGATGCGGATGTCCTGTATATGCAGGAAGTAGCGATCGTATAAAGTTTGCAGGCCGAGGTAGCCGAATTGCAGATCGCGTTCCGGCAGCAGCGCATCGGCCAGTTTCTTCAGATCGAATTGGCCCAGCTTTGGATCCAGCAGCTCGCCTTCGATACCCTTTTTGATGAAGCGCGGGAAATATTCCAGATATTCGGCCGGCGCATCGGCCTGCGCCACTTCCTTGCCGAACACTTCCTTGCGGATGGTATGCATCAGCAGGCGAGCGGTGACCTGGCTGTAGGCCGGATCTTTTTCCATTAATGCGCGCGCGGCCAGGATGGCGGATTTGTACAATTCTTCCACCGGCACGCCGTCATACAGATTCTTGACTGTTTCGGCCAGGATGGCAGTGGCATCGACATGTTTTTCCAGACCGATGCAGGCAGCCGAAATCAGATCGCGGACCTGGCCCATGTCGAGTGGACGGCGTTCGCCATCTTCGATCACATGGATCTGCGGCGACGCGACATCCTGGCTGCCGCCTGCATCCGCGTGTTTCTGGCTACGCTCTTCCATCCGTTTGGCGCGATACAGCACATAGGCGCGCGCGACATCGTGCTCGCCGGAACGCATCAGCGACAACTCGACTTGATCCTGGATATCTTCGATATGGAAAGTGCCGCCGGCCGGTTGACGGCGTACCAGCGCCGACACCACGTTATTGGTCAGTTGTTCGACCATCTCGCGCACGCGGGCCGATGCTGCGCCCTGCCCGCCGTTGACGGCGAGGAACGCCTTGGTGACAGCGATCGAAATCTTCGACGGCTCGAAACCGACCACTGCGCCGTTACGGCGAATGATGCGGTAATCGCCCAGCGTCGCGGAGGCTCTGGCCAGCGAGTTGCCGTTATTGGACGAAGAAGGAAGGGATGAGGAAATCACGCCGGCATCGGCTGGGGATTTAGCAGAAATTTCTTGAGTAGAGCGCACGGAGCCTCCTGAGACCATGATGACGGGCGGATAACCCGTCGTTGCGATTCGAACCCTACTGTATACATAGTGTGTGTATACGCAGAGCCCACTAAATAAAACTATAAAGCAGCCTGTAAAGCACAGCTTCTAAAGCAAACCATCAAACCATCTAAACAAATCGGCCTTGCTACGACTGGATTGTCACGACTAAATTCTGGACTGTTTCAAAACAAATTGCCGCGCGGAGAATACAAAGGCCTCGGACGCGACAATAGTACAACGAAGGTATATGGTTCAAACTACGAGAAAATACTAGATGTAGGTTTTTTATTGAATTGATGACTAATTCTAGTGGGTAGTATCAGACTACGCAACAGCTATTTCAGCTATTTAAATACCGAAAAGTATTGACACCCACGTCATGCAATCGGCATGCGCGGTAGCGCGCCGTTTGCCCCCTGCAGGCCGCTCCGGCGCAGGGATTCCCGATAGCGGGCCCAATCGAAATGAGGCCCCGGATCGGTTTTTCTGCCCGGCGCGACATGTTCGTGGCCAGTCAGATCGGTCAGGCGATAGCGTGCCAGCAGCGCCCGCGTCAATTGCATCAACGCGTCGTACTGGGCATCTTCGAAGGGCTGGAAGTCGCTGCCCTCCATTTCGATGCCGATCGAGAAATCGTTGCATCGCTCGCGTCCGGCAAATGTCGATACGCCTGCATGCCAGGCGCGCGCATCGGTCGACACGAATTGCATTACAGCGCCATCGCGCCGAATCAAAAAATGCGCCGAAACCCGCAGCGGACGCAGTTGATCGAAATAAGGATGCGCATCGTAATCCAGCCGATTACCGAACAGGTCGGCGATATACGGGCCGCCGAATTCACCCGGCGGCAAGCTGATGTTGTGGACGAGCAACAAACTGATCGCACTGCCTTCGGGCCGTTGGTCGCAATTGGGAGAAGGCTGCCAATCGGCGCCTTCACACCAGCCGCGCGCATCGATCGTAAAGAGGGCGTCGGACATTTATCGGTCCCGGACGACGATAAAACTAGCGAACGCCGGCATCGAGCGCATGCAGTTCACGATGTTCCGGACAACAGAAAACCAGACCAGTACCGCGCGCCTGCACTGCTTCCGATTTCGGAAAGTGGATGCCGCACTGCGCGCATTGCACCATCTGCTCGATCACCGCAGTAGAAGCCGCGCCGCCCGGCTGCGCAGCCTGGGCAGCGCCACCGGCCTGCTCGGCCGCAGCGTCGCGCGCGCGCCGGATGACATTTTTCTTGGCGCGCTGCATCCAAACCACGACAGCCCACACGATCACCAGCCAAATTAATAATTTCATACCAATACCCGATGCAACACGACTTCCAGGACGAAGCGGCTACCCACATACGCGAGGAATAAAATAGCGAAACCGGTCAGCGTAAAGCCCAACGCCGTTCTGCCGCGCCAGCCCTGCCAGCGACGGCCGGCCAGCAATAAACCGAATAACGCCCACGACAACAGCGTAAAAATAATCTTGTGATCCCATTTGAACGCTCTGCCGAACAACTGCTCGGAAAAGAACACGCCGGACAAAACCGTCAGCGTCAACAGGAAAAACCCGAACGAAATCAGGCGAAACAGCAATTTTTCCATCGTCATCAAAGCCGGCAAGCGATCCAGCGCGGTAGCAAACCAGCCGCTTTGGGTGGCGATGCCGGGACGCGCATGCAGCCGGGCTTCCTGCAGCACCATCAGGATGGCATGGAAAGCGGCGATCGTCAGCGTGCTGTATGCCAGGATTGAAATAACGATATGCCAGAGAAAAAGCGGGGACTGGCCTTCCAGTGTAATCATGTTGCCCGGGAACATCGCAGGCAACAGCACCGCCACCGCCGACACCGGCAACACCAGCACGCGCAGGCTGTCGAGCGTAAAGTTGCGATTTTCCAGCCAGTAAGCCGCCACCGATATCCATAGCGTGGCCGACAGCATCGCAGCAAAGCCGACCCGCAACTCGCCGGGCGCGGTCATGTCGACGTACAGCGCAGCGCCATGCAGCAACCAGCCGGCCATGATCGCCAGCGATAAGGTGTTGCGCCACACAGACGGCAAAAACGCGCAGACCAGATAGATCAGCGCGGCGGGAATAAACAAATAATTTTGCATGCGCTGAGTTTACACCAGTGTGGCGGAGGAAGCGCCGATTAAGTGTTGTGAGCGGCCCAATCACAGGATTGCGATGCTCAACGTACTGCCGTACGTCTGCGCTTCTCGTCCAGCGCTTGAACCGCTCATAACACTTACCCGGCACTTCCTCGCTTAGTCAAAGATATCACCCTATTTTATGAGTGCTATCGCGGTGATATCAAGCACGCCGGACCCGGCTTTTGCACAACCCCGGTGCGCTTCGCCGATCAGGTAGAATGACGGTCAAATCGTGCGCAACGGCGCGCGGCCCTATTTTTTTAAGATCATCCATCATGCTCGACAATCTTACCCAACGCCTCGCCAAAGTCGTCAAGACCATGCGTGGCGAAGCTCGCCTGACCGAAACCAATACTGCCGAGATGCTGCGCGAAGTACGGCTCGCATTACTGGAAGCCGACGTGGCCTTGCCGGCAGTACGCGAATTCATTGCCAACGTAAAAGAAAAGGCGCTCGGCGAGGAAGTCATTTCCTCGCTGACGCCGGGACAAGCCTTGGTCGGCGTGGTGCAGCGCGAACTGGCGCGCTTGATGGGCGCCGATCTCGGCCCCGAAGCATCGCAACTTAATTTCGCGACCCAACCGCCCGCCATCATTTTGATGGCCGGTTTGCAAGGCGCCGGCAAAACCACCACGGTCGGCAAGCTGGCCAAATTCCTGCGCGAAACAAAAAAGAAAAAAGTATTGACCGTTTCCGCCGACGTCTATCGTCCGGCCGCCATCGGCCAGCTGCAAACGGTGACCGAGCAGGCCGGCGCCGATTTTTTTCCGACTGCCACCACCGATAAACCGGTCGATATTGCATTGGCCGCGCTCGATTACGCCAAACGCCATTATCACGATGTCCTGATCATCGATACCGCCGGCCGTCTCGGTATCGATGAAGCGATGATGCAGGAAATCAGCGCCATGCATGCCGCGGTCAAACCGATCGAGACACTGTTCGTGGTCGACGCCATGCTTGGGCAGGATGCGATCAATACCGCCAAAGCCTTTAGCGACGCGTTGCCGCTGACCGGGATTGTGCTGACCAAACTGGACGGCGATTCACGCGGCGGCG
>DASYCG010000152.1:0-43728 GCA_036500325.1 Herbaspirillum sp.
TTTTCAACTACAACCGGCTTGATGCGCACTACACGCAGACAGCTTTCGTAGAGTCAACAGGCTTTATTGCACAATCAACTGCGGTTGATCCGCAAACGAATCCTGCAATGCGGCAGGCGCATCATAATCAGATCCGGTAGACGGCGAAGGCACGCTTGAGTCAGTATTTTCAGAAAACAGATCCTTGGCGAGATCGCTCAGGGATGGCTTCGCTTCCGCGGCTGTATCGCCGTCCTTACCGGCTTCTACGTTGTTGTTTTGACCATCGTTATCGATATCGAGGCCGCCTTCGACGACACCGTAAAATTTCGCCGAAATGTCAAAATCGGCAAATTTTTGGGCGACTTCTTCACTGATAGCCTTAATTGAACCGTCGATTTCGTTCGCAACGTGTTGAGCGTCAGAGACCGTTTCTTTTGCCAACGCGTCAGCTACTTCCGCTAAATTGAGTCGTTCTTCCGTGGGCTGATAGATCTTGGCATTAGCCCTGGTCTCATGAGACCCGACAATATCAAAGGCATCTTTTGCTTCTTTCAATTCGGCTGCCGGTTGCTCGGCATCATGCAAAGCTTGCTGCAAAAGATCCTTGGCCTTGAATGCGGCGGCATTCATATCAGACGAAGTCTGTTCCAATTGCACAATGTCGCCCAATATTTTGGCGGGCAATTCCGGTTGGCTCTCAACAATCTGCCTGGAATCTTCGTCAACCGTCAATTTGGCATGCAATTCCGCTTCCTTCTGAGCGATTTGCTCCGAATTTGATTTAATATCAATGTCGGCCCGATCTGCAATTTCTCTTAGCAGAGCGATGCTTTCCTTGACTTCGACGTCATGTTCTGTCGCTTCTTTCAAGCGATCATTCGCTAACTCACGTAGAACCAATTTAGCAGCATCGCCTCTGCCTAGCCCCATAATGCCGGTGGTCTTGTAATATGCGTCGGAAGCAATTTCATAGGCTTTTGTTGCATCCCGCAGCTCGGCGGCAATTTCCTTGGCCTCGTCAGTTGCTGCCTGCATAAGTGTTTTCACTTGTCCCATCGAACTATCAAGTTTGCCTTGCGCATCTTGCAACGCATCGATTTCGTTCATCAAAGTCGCTGGCGATAGCGTATCAAGCTTATCGGCGTTAGCCTGTTCCACGTTAGTTTTCAATTCTGAAATATGCTTGGATGCTCCAGCGATTCCTTCAGCAACTTCATTGATCTGCTGATCCAACTGCGCTTTCTCCAGCTTCAATGCATTAATCTCGTCATTCCAAATTTGAGACTTCAGGAAGAAATTTTCAAATTCATTACTATCAATCTCCTTGGCGACATAGTCAAAAGTACTTTGGACATCTTCTTTTGCCGAATCGAGCGTATTTTTCGCGGCGTCGACATCGTTTTCCGCTGCGTCAAAGTTCTGAGCCACCAGTTTTTGATTCTTTAAAGCTTCATTCACGCGAGTTCTGGCTTCTCCGCGATCAACAGAATCCACGGACGCACCCATTTCCTCAACGGCTTTCTCTAAAGCAAGCGTCATTCTGCCTACATCCTTTTCAACCTCCTCTTTTACGATAATTGCCGACTTCAATCCATTCTGGGCATCCGAATACCTGGACACCGTTTCCTTCTGTGTATCGTTCAAATTATTCAGAATAGTGTCAAATTCTTCCTTTGCCGCGGCGAGCTCGTCCATGTTTGTCTGTCGCTCGTCATTCAGAGAAACGGATGCCTGCTCCATTTCCGCCAAAACAGTTTCATTATTCTGGTGAATGTCTTTTTCTCCATTCAACGTCTGGATTTGTTGCGCTTCTTTCTCGGCAGCCAAAGAAAAGCTGTCCAGCATTTTATCCAGAGCCTTAAGTTCAGCATTAACGCGGATATCGCTGTCATCAGTACTTTGCGCAAGTTCTGCAATTTTTGCGGTTACCGCCGACTTAAAGCCAAGCAGTTCTTTCTGTGCGGCTGCCAATTGCGCAACATCCCCTTCGCCATCGCTTTGCAAATCCACAATGTTCGATGCAGATTTTTTAATTGCGGTAACCAATCCGCTTGCTGAGCGGTCGCCGGTCTCGCCTTCCGTGATTGGCTTTTCCTTGTTGCCTTCGTGTGATTTGCCTTCATCCGTTGTCTTGCCTTCGACAATCGGCTCATTCATCGAAGCCGCCGGCGCGTCGTCGGAACCGCCACCACCGACAGCAAGCGCACCTACACCGATAGCACCCAGCACGCCCAGCAGGACAGGCGAAACGCCAGAATCCGTGGCTGCTGCAGCGCTATCGGCAAGCAATGCGCTTGTATCCGCATCTGCCGTCACATACGACGGGGCAACATCTACCGACGCGCCGTCGGCAGTGCTGCCGTCGGCGGTCGGGAATTGCACCTCAACCGAACCGTTATCGTCGACCAGAATCAGTTTCTTGCCGGCGCCTTCGGCGTTATCGAAATAACCTTGCAATACGATTTCTGTTCCGTCAATCATGACCAGAACGAGATTTTTCCCGTTCTGAATGAAGGAGGCAACTTGCGCACGGCCGGCTTGAACTTCAACGATAGCGCCCGGTGCGACATTGATCGGCGCAGCTGTGCCGCTTACTTTGATTTGTTCGACTGCCTTGTTGGCAGGATTGATTGTTTTGACAATAGTTGTCATGTGGTGATACTCCAAATATGTGAATAAAGAGCCCGCCACGGATCGATTCCCAGGCGCGGCGTTGCGAATACGATTAGGTTCTTCGGTTAGTAATCGATGGACGCAACTATCCCATTCATGTTCATTGGAATAAATCAGATCTGTCTTAAATTGGAAATGAGTGAAGAGTCAATTCAACAGAATCGACTTTAGTTTTTGCCGGTGTGACAAGAAAGGTTTGCAAGGAGGTAAGCGGACGGTGCGATCCCGCTCGACAAAAGAAGCAGCGTTGAGACTTAGTTCTGCGATCCGCCTGCCAGCTTGTGCAATACATGCGCGGCGGCCACCAATCCGAAGGATGCTGTGACAACCACCGCCGAGCCGTAACCAGCGCAATTCAGACCGGTGATGCCATCATCGGACGGGGTTATGGGATTGCCGTCGATATCGCAACTTGCACCATCGGCTGGCTCCGGCAAACGTACCGGCTCCGTGGAAAACACCGCATCCACACCGAAGCGATTACGATCGCCGCGCGGAAAACGATGGTAAGTCCGCAAGCGCTTGCGTACCTTTGCCAGTAACGGCTCCTGCTCGGTTTTGGACAGATCGCGCACTTCGATTTTGGTGGGATCGATCTGGCCGCCGGCGCTGCCCACGGTCAACAACGGCAATGCATGATCGCGGCAGTAGGCGATCAGCGCCACTTTGGCTTGCACGTTATCGATGGCGTCGACCACATAATCGTAGCCGCGTCCGCCGATCATCTGCTCCATATTATCCGGCGTCAGAAAATCTTCAATTTCGGTGACGACGCAAAATGGATTGATCAAGGCAATGCGTTCGGCAAGCGCCGTCACTTTCGCCTTGCCCAAGGTATCGCTCAACGCATGGATCTGCCGATTGACATTCGACTCGGCCAGATTATCCAGATCGATCATCGTAATCTTGCCGATGGCGCTGCGCGCCAATGCCTCAACCACCCAGGAACCCACGCCGCCGACACCGATCACGCAGACATGCGCCTGGCGAAACCGCCGCAAAGCGGACGCGCCGTACAGACGCGCAATGCCGCCGAAGCGTCGATCGAAATCAATCTCTGCCGAAGTTGCATCGATTGAGGATTGCGGAGAAAGGTTGGGAGAATTCATGCCGGATAGGAAGGACAAAAAAAACAGGCGCTCCAGGCGCCTGTTTTTTTATATGTTAAACAACAGCGCCGTCTGTTTCATCTTTCGGCTTGATCGGCTTGATCATGTCTTCGCGCTGCACGCCCAGCCACATCGCCAGAGCCGCCGCCACAAACACCGAAGAGTAAATACCGAACACGATACCGATGGTCAGCGCGGTTGCGAAATAATGCAGGGTCGGGCCGCCGAAGACCAGCATCGACAACACCATGACTTCAGTGCTGCCGTGCGTGATGATGGTACGGGAAATCGTACTGGTGATTGCATGATTCAGCACTTCCGGCGTGGTCATTCTGCCGTAGCGGCGGTCGCGGAAGGTTTCGCGCACACGGTCGAACACCACCACCGATTCGTTGACCGAATAACCCAGCACCGCCAGCACCGCCGCCAGCACCGTCAATGAAAACTCCCATTGGAAGTAGGCGAAGAATCCGAGAATGATGACGATGTCATGCAAGTTCGCAATAATGCCGGCGACCGCGAATTTCCATTCGAAACGGATCGCCAGATAAATCATGATGCCGATCACCACCATTGCCAGCGCCATCAGGCCATCGTGCGCCAACTCCTCGCCGACTTGCGGTCCGACGAATTCAACGCGCCGCAACTGCACGCCCGGCTCTTGCGCCTGTAGCGCCGCAATCACCTTTTCGCTTTGCTGCGTCGTATTGACGCCGCTGCGCGCCGGCAGGCGAATCATCACATCTTGCGCCGTACCGAAGCTTTGCACCTGGCTGTCGTTATAGCCCAGCGACTCCACGGCATTGCGCACGCCTTCGATATTGGCGGCTTTGGGATAGTTGACTTCCATTACCGTGCCGCCGGTAAATTCGATCGAGAAGTGCAGACCGTTATGGAACAGGAAAAACACCGCAGCGACGAACGTCATTGCCGAGATTACGTTGAAGATCAGCGCATGGCGCATGAACGGTATATCTTTTCTAATGCGGAAAAATTCCATCATTACCCTTTCTGTCCGGTCCCGCTACATGCGTAGCGAGACCTGAATTCTTTATTTATGTTACTTGCCCGGCTTGGATTTTTTCGGCGCCTTCGGCAAACCTTGCGTATCGACTATCGCGCCAGTACCGGCTCCTGCACCGGCTGCTCCCGCGCCGGCCGCACCAGTGGCGCCTGTCGATGGTTTCCAAATCTGGCCGATGGCAAGTCCGGTCAGTTTTTTCTTGCTGCCGTACCAGAAATTGGCCAGGCCGCGCGAGAAGAATACCGCCGAGAACATCGAAGTCAGAATGCCCAGGCAATGCACAACTGCAAAGCCGCGAATCGCACCGGAGCCGAAAATCAGCAATGCCAGACCGGCGATCAGCGTGGTGACGTTGGAGTCCAGAATGGTGCCCCAGGCTCGCTCGAAACCGATGGCAATCGCCGCCTGCGGCGAATTACCCGCACGCAGTTCTTCGCGTATCCGTTCGTTGATCAGCACGTTGGAGTCGATCGCCATACCCAGTGTCAGCGCAATCGCGGCAATACCGGGCAATGTCAGCGTGGCCTGCAGTGTCGACAACAAGGCAATCAGCAACAACAGGTTGACCGACAACGCCAGGGCGCTGAACAGACCGAACATCAGGTAATAACACATCATGAAAACGGTGATTACCAGGAAACCGTAAAGCGTCGATTCGAAACCCTT
Organism: Herbaspirillum sp.; assembly: GCA_036500325.1. Lineage (GTDB taxonomy): Bacteria > Pseudomonadota > Gammaproteobacteria > Burkholderiales > Burkholderiaceae_D > Herbaspirillum. The sequence goes on from DASYCG010000152.1 coordinate 5,455, forward strand.
GCGGATATTATCGGCGCCCAGTTGCGGTCCGATGGTGCGTTCTTCGATGATTTCCATCGGCGCCGCCAGCGAACCGGCGCGCAGCAGCAAGGCCAGATCGGCAGCTGATTCGGTCGATTCCATACCGGTGATCTGGAAATGCGAACCCAGTTCGTCGCGGATCGAGGCCACGGTCAGCACTTCGCCCTTGCCTTTTTCAAACAGCACGATACCCATCATCTTGCCGATCTTGTTGCGCGTGGCTTCGCGCATTCTGCGGCCGCCGTCGCCGTTCAGGTCGATAGTGACCGAAGGCTGATGGTTTTGATCGAAGCTGGCCGAAGCGCTGGAAATGTAGTCGCCGGTCAGGATCGGTTCCTTGTACAGCACAACCGGCGCGTTGCGGCCGACCTTGAACAGTTCGGAGCCGAACGGCACTGCCGAACTCAGTTCCGTGCCACGCGCAACGGATTCGTCAGCCATGCGCACTTCCAGCGTTGCGGTACGGCCGATGATGTCTTTGGCACGTGCTACGTCCTGCACGCCGGGCAATTCGACCACGATGCGGTCGGCGCCCTGGCGCTGGATGGTCGGCTCGCTCACGCCCAACTCATTGACGCGCTTGGAGAGCGTCAGGATATTCTGTTTGACGCCGTCGTCCTGGGTCTGCTTGAGCGCTTCCGGGCGCAGAGTGCCGATCAGTTTCAGATCGGTGCCGCTACCGCCGTCGGTCAGCAGCATTTCGCTCAATTGCGAAGCCAGCGCTTCTTTGGCGGCAGCCATTGTGGCCGGATCGCGGAAGGCGATTTCGATGGTGTCGCCAACACGGTTGATGCCGTTATGACGGATATTCTTGTCGCGCAGAATGCTGCGGGTGGAAGTCAGGAGGCCCTGCAGGCGCTTGTTGAGCACCGCCTTGATGTCGACCTGCATCAGGAAATGCACGCCGCCGCGCAAATCCAGGCCCAGGAACATCGGGAACGCGTGCACCGCTTGCAGCCATTGCGGCGTATTCGGCAACAGATTGAAGGCGATGACGTAGGTCGGGTCGGTCGGATCGGTATTGAGGTCGTGCTCCAGCAAAGCCTTGGCTTTGAACTGCTGGTCGGTGCTGGCAAAACGGGCACGCACCGAAGCTTGTACGTTGCTGTTGTCGAACAGAATGCTCTCCGGCGCCAGGCCGCCCTTCTGCAATACGTCTTGCGCCTGCGCCATGACGGCGCTGGTCAGTTTGATGGTCGATTTGGCGCTGCTGATCTGTACTGCAGGCGATTCGCCGAAGAAATTCGGCAAGGTATAGAAGGTACCGAACAATATGGCCAATACCATCAGCGCATATTTCCAGAGAGGATAACGATTCATAGTTTCAGCGTCGATTAGATGTTGCGTGCGTGTACAGAGAACACGTACAAAGACTGCGTCCGGAGCGCATAGCGGCAGCGCGCAAATCATTGCGCGCTGCCGCTATGCAGATATCGGACTGTTTACATCGTTTTTACAGTGCCCTTTGGCAGCAGGGTCGTAATCGCTGTTTTCAACACAACGACTTCGGTACCTTCAGAGATTTCGATGGTGACGTAATTGTCGACAACCTTGGTCACCTTGCCCAGCAGGCCACCGGAAGTAACGACTTCATCGCCCTTGCCCAGTGCATCCATCATGGCTTTTTGTTCTTTTTGACGCTTCATCTGTGGACGAATCATCAGGAAATACAGCACGACAAACATCAATATGATCGGCAGGAAACTGGTCAAGTTGCCCATAAGGCCGGCGGCGCCACCGACACCAGCCGTTTGCGCATATGCGTTGGAAATAAACACTTGTTACTCCTGTTGATTGGTTATTTGATAGATTATTTGAAAACAACTCGGCATTCTAGCATTGCCGGCCCCTATTTCCCTTAAACGGAGAAAGCAGCCGCCCTGCACTACACACTACGCGCCCGATCGGCTTTGAATCGCTGCACAAAGGGCTGGAATTGCTCTGCATCGATAGCATCCCGGATTTCTTTCATTAATTGCAAGTAATAATGCAAATTGTGAATGGTATTGAGCCGCGCGCCCAGGATTTCACCCGTGCGGTGCAGATGATGCAGATAGGCGCGTGAAAAGTTGCGACAAGCATAACAATCGCAGGTTTCATCCAATGGTTTCTCATCGTCCTTGTAGCGGGCGTTCTTGATCTTGATATCGCCGAAACGCGTAAACAACCAGCCGTTGCGGGCATTGCGCGTCGGCATGACGCAATCGAACATATCGATACCGTTGGCGACGCCTTCCACCAAATCTTCCGGCGTGCCCACACCCATCAGGTAATGCGGCTTGCCGGCCGGCAATTTCGGGCCGGTATGCGCCAGCACCCGCATCATTTCTTCCTTCGGCTCGCCGACCGACAGGCCACCGACGGCAAAACCGTCGAAATCGATCTGCTGCAAACCGTCCAGCGATTCGTCGCGCAAGGTCTCGAACATGCCGCCCTGGACGATACCGAACAGCGCATTCGGATTGCCGCCCTCCCGGAATTCATCGGTGGAGCGCTGCGCCCAGCGCAAGGACATCCGCATCGACTGCGCGGCTTCGACCTGCGTCGCCGGGCGGCCATCGATTTCATACGGCGTGCATTCATCGAACTGCATCACAATGTCGGAATTAAGCACGCGCTGAATCTGCATCGATACTTCCGGCGACAAAAACAGCTTGTCGCCATTGATCGGCGACGAAAAATGCACGCCTTCTTCGGTGATTTTGCGCATTGCGCCTAGCGAAAACACTTGAAAACCACCGGAATCGGTCAAGATCGGCCGGTCCCAACCCATGAATTTATGCAGGCCGCCGAACTTGCCGACCACGTCCAGTCCGGGACGCAGCCACAAATGGAAGGTATTGCCGAGGATGATCTGGGATTCGATTTCCTTGAGTTCGAGCGGCGACATCGCCTTGACCGAACCATAGGTGCCGACCGGCATGAAAATCGGCGTTTCAATGGTGCCGTGATTTAATTTCAGGCGTCCCCGGCGCGCGTTGCCATCAGTCTTCAGCAGGGTAAATTCAAGCATATTGTTCTCTATCGGTCGAAAAAGCAGGCGTCAGGGTACTTGAAGCGCAGGCGCATTTCCAGAACTCATTTCATTCTCAAGCATCGGCACCTCTATGGGAAAAGGGCGCGCCGCGTCGTGGCGAAGCTGACAGGCGGCAAGGAATCGCGCCGCCGCTATGATGCGCAGCAATCCGAGCAAACACCTGAAAGAAGCAAATGCGCCTATCCGCCCAGCCTTCGGTCGTCGGTTTGCCGGCACAAAGCAACGCGGCGGCTCCGGCCCAGAACGCGATACAGAATACAGCAGCCCAAGGTTTTCCTGTCATTCCCGTATCGCCTCTATCCGCCGCAATCCGCTTACGCTACTCGGCGGTACCGCAGCCTTCCGCGCCGATATCGTTCGACAGACGCGAACGGGCAGGCAACACCGCCTTATCGTCGGCTCCCCCACCGCAAACCCGCATGCAGCGGTCGGTACCGAATGCAGCAGAACCCGCCATCGGCGACGCCATGCTCCACCAGCCGGACACCCCCGTCCCTTATCTGATGGCATTGACCCAAGCCCTGCGCAAACATGCCCCCAGGAATCACCCTTTTTTTCGCAACCGGCTGGAAATTCTACCCAGCGACATACGTACTTTCATTGCAGATGTGATGCCGCCGCCCGTTGAAGGGCACGCCGATGCCGCGTATTTTGAACAACAGCAGGAGGATCTTGCCGCATTGCTGTATTCGTGGACGGAAGATATTTGCGCCCCGACCGGAGGAGAAACCTGCCAAACACTGTCATCGTTGCGCAATGTACTGGCCGCAGCCACGCAGGCCGAAGAAAAAGATCAGGTCTTTTTGAAAGATATGTTTATCTTCAACGCCACCACCACCGACATTCACGCAGATATTTATCATGACGGCATGGTATTGCGCAACGCCGTCGGGAAAAGCGTCGCGGATCTGGCAGCTTATCAAGACGCCCGCGCCGGCCCCGATTTCGCCAAATTGCATCACGCCTATAAAAATACCTTGATCCGCCGCAAATTATATGCGCTGGAGGAATCCCCGGATTACCCCATCGGCACCCCCTTGCAATCGATGGCGACAATCCTGATGCGCATGTCCGGCCAGCCGGCAGGCAACCGCTATCGTACCTATCGAAACAAGCTCGATCTGACGGAAAGCTGGGAACTCAGAAATCAGCAATGGATAGACAAACGGGATTTCGCGCTGTCCCCGGAGCTGTACAACGCCATGCATCTGGAAAGCGCCAACAGCCTTACGGCGTCGGCGCTGTACTGGTACCGGGATATGTGGGATGCCAGTATCGTGCAAGCGATCATGAACACCGGATTGGGGCGCACTGCCAGCGCCGAAACATTGCGCCCCTTATGGCAATGGCTGGAGGAGCAGGCCCCCGGCTGGCAAGCGTCGGCGCAATGCTGGAGTGCGATGTCCGCCGAACGATATGCCAACAGCGTCATGCGTGCCATAGACACCCTGTATCAGATAAACCAGGCCGCCGGCCTGCCGAAATTCGAACTGATCGACGCTTATACCGGCGCCGGCTACTGGCGATTTCATGCATCGCTGCATGGCCTGCCAGGCCCCATCCAGCAGGCCTTGACCGAGGTCGCGCGGCAATTCGACTTCACCCCCTTTCACACCGAGCGCATCCTTTCCGATGACTGGCTCACGACCTCGTACCGCCTGCTCGACAGCAGTTACTACCGGACGGTGCTGGAACTGCAGACGGCCCCCGCCTATTCGGTGGAAATCGAAGCTTATCTGACGCTGCTGCGCAACGGGATCACGCACGAGCAAATCGCCACGGGCAGGGGCCGCGTCATCTGCGATGTCGATCGCAACGACTACCACCGCCGGCCGCGTCCGCTGCATGAAGCATTCATTTCCGTGATACGCAATCCGCACCGGGACGCCCGCTTGCTGCTGCCGAACGGCGAGTCGATTTATCCGCACCACATCATCGATAAATCATTCGACGATTATCGCAACAACCTCGGCAAGCATCCTTGGATCATCGGACGCGCCAAACAGAATCTGCGGGATCGCGGTTTGCCGTTTCTGCCGTCGCTGCTCGCGGAAGAGATCGAAAGCATTGCCGCGCCATTGCGAAAAAAAGCGTCGAAAGCCACCGAATCCGGCACGCAACTGGCCGATCATTTTTTCGGCGCAATGCCGATCACCGCACCCTTGCTGCACATGAGCCGCGCCGTACGGGCCGGCAACTACGAACATGTGCCCTACTACATGCTGGTGCTCACGCGCGATGTGCTTGCTGCGATTGCACTATCGCACGCCATCACTGCTGCCTATATCAGCCCGATCATATCGGCCGCGCGTTATAGCTCGTCGGTGCTGCTGGCTTCAACCACGCTGCCGCAACGAAGCTTTCGCACCTACCGCATCCGGTCGGCCGGATATCTGGATCTGAAACCGCCCCAACTCAACCGTAAAAGCAAACCGCACGAGATCACGCTGACCGGTGATCAGACCCATGGCCTGCAAACCAAAATCGCGCGCGCCAGGAGACAAGGCAATGCGGCGCGTCAATATACCTCTTCGGTCGCACTCGACAATTCCACGCAATTGACGGGCAGCGGCCAGCTTTTCGATCCCGACTATCGCCATAAAATGCTGAAGATGCTGTTGCCGGCGAATCAAAAAGAACAAATGCTCCAGCAGCAAAATATCTGGAAAATCGGTTCCCAGAACATCTATTCCCTGCTGAACATCACGGCCAGCGACGATATGGAAGATGCCGGCGCGCAGGCCGGCCTGCAAGGACTGAGTGAAGTCAATTCCTTTACCCTGTGCGGCGAGGAAACCGTGGGGCTGCGCCAGACCGTACAGGATGTCTACGATTGGTTGATAAAAGCCAGCAACGACCGCATGCGCAACGCGCCTCAGTTGCTGCACGATAACCTGTCGACGGTGTATGGCGAAGGCGTGGCATCGGCATGGGAAGCGCATCCGGCATGGCGTTACGATCCGGCGCAAATATTGAATCGGACGTATATCGCGTCGCCGCAAATGCGAGCCCTGCTCAATTGGCATGACGATCACGCCATCGAAAAACGCTCGCTGTCGATCCTTGTCGATCTTGAATGCACGCGCGCGACCGTCACCGGATCGGCAGCCAGTACCATCATCCGCATTACGCTCCCCGCCAATCCGGACAGCCTGCCGTTCATCATGAAAGAAATGCAAGTTTCCAGGCAATCCATACAACAGGCCCTGACAGAAAGCCTGGTGGAAGCAATTACCCGCCTTCCGGCACCGCAAGATCCCCGGCGCCAGCGCGGCGCCAATATCTGGCTGGCCAACGCAATCCTGCTGCAAACCGGACAACATTTCGATCCGAGAATCAGCGCAGCATTCTTCGAGGATCACGACCAGGCCCGGCAGGCAGGCCATCAGCATCACAACCATCAATCGATATACCGCGCGGCAGAGATCGAGGATCAATATCTGGAACGCATCAGCGTAAAAAATATGCTGGCAATTCCGCATGGGAAATACCAGGGCGAAATCACCGCGCATCGGCCGACAGTCACAGCGGTCATAGCGCTACTGAAGCAATTGGACTATCCGGCCTATCTGCGCAAGCAGCAAGACCCGGCAAGAAGCGATGCGCTGGCGCGGGCCGACTTCCGGCAGCGCTTTCTGCGTGGCTTCGTCTTCGATTACGGTAATGCCAACCATCATGCCGCCGATACGGAATTGACCGATGTCTTCTTCTTCGACTGTTATATCAACAGCAGCCTGTTTCGAAAGCTGTTCGACGACCGCATCACGCAGTTGCGCCGGCGCTGGACCATTTTTCCGAACGGCTTCGATGGCGACGGCGCGGCGGCCGAATATGCGCCGATTCCGTCGGAGGGCATCATCAACGCCGGCACGCTCAATGCGGTTTATCCGGGTCTGCTTGAAATAGAGGCGATTGCCGGAAATAACACATTCTCGTCAGCCGGCGCGCAGTTGTTGCCGATGGAGCCTTTCCGCGCAATGCTGGACGGCGTGGTCGCCGCCTTGAGCGACGATATCGCGATGCCGCAAGCGCACACGGCACTGCATCATCGCGGCGCGCGCATCTGGTTCTGCGATACCGTACTGCTCCAGGCCGGCTGGCCGATAAACAAACGGCTGGCCGGGCTCGCCGTACGATCGTCGAACCTCGCCGATATCAAGCGCTTGAGCCGTCTGGCAGGGCCGAATCGCCGCGCCGCACGTGTTGAAGATGCAGAAATCGTGCGTTGGATCGATGCACAGGATTCGGCGTAGATTCGCGACCCTTATTGCTCGGTGCTCTCACCGGCAGGAAGCGGCGACGTTGTCGTCAGCAGCATCGCATCGCCGTAACTGAAAAACCGATATTGCTGCGCGATGGCATGTGCGTAGGCGGCGCGGATCGTGTGGTAGCCGGCCACCGCCGACACCAGCATCAGCAGCGTCGACTTCGGCAAATGGAAATTGGTAATCAGCCGGTCGATGGTCTTGAAACGATAACCGGGCATGATAAACAGGCGCGTATCAGCGCTGCCGGCCTGCAGGACACCGCTTTGCGATGCGGATTCCAGCGCCCGCAAACTGGTGGTGCCGACCGCAATCACTTTGCCGCCGGCCGCCTTGACCGCCATCACAGCATCGACCGTATCTTGCCCGATGGTGTACCACTCGCTGTGCATCTGATGTTCGGCCAGGTTTTCGGTGCGCACCGGTTGAAACGTGCCGGCGCCGACATGCAGCGTCACGAATGCAGTCCGCACGCCCTTGTCCTTTAAACGCTGCAAAAAATCGTCATCGAAATGCAGGCCCGCGGTCGGTGCGGCAACCGCTCCCGGCTCCCTGGCGTACACGGTTTGATAGCGCGTTTCATCGAAGGCGTCGGCGGCGTGATCGATATAGGGAGGCAACGGCAGGCTGCCGTATGTCTCCAGCAATTCAAAGACATCGGACGGAAACTGCAAGGTGAAAAACTCGCCGGCGCGTTCACCGACCTGGACATCGAAGGCATCGGCCAGACGGATACTGCCTCCCGGCAGCGGCGATTTCGATGCCCGCACCTGGGCCAGTACAGTGCGCGTATCGAGCACCCGCTCCACCAGCGCCTCGACTTTGCCGCCGCTGGCTTTGACCCCGAAAAAGCGCGCCTTGAGCACCCGGGTATCGTTGAAAACAAGTAAATCGCCCGGATTGAGCAAATCGGCCAGATCGCCGAAATGGCGATCGATCAATTGTTCGCCGTCGACATGCAGCAAACGGGAAGCGCCGCGCTGCGGCAGAGGGGTCTGCGCAATCAGATGCTGCGGCAGTTCGAAATCGAAATCGGAAAGTGCGTACATAGTGGCTGACAAAAAAGAAAGCGATGGCAAGAAAACCGGCAATGACCGTACAATCGTCGATTATTTCCCGATCAGACGCGGCCAACCCGCCATTTTACGCTCCCGCACGAATCTTTCCACATGCCCGGACCGAAGCGCACATCCATAGCCAAAAAAGCCGGCGGTAAAAATACCAAGGGCAAGGGCAGCACCGGCAGCACCGCCGCCAGCAGCGCGAATAAACTCGCGCGCCTCGGCTTGCGCACCGACATCGATCTGGCCTTGCATCTGCCGGCGCGCTACGAGGACGAAACGCAAATCCTTACCATTGCGCAGGCCGGACTGCGCGGCATGCAGGCGGTGCAGGTCGAAGGGGTCATTACGCAATCCGATATCCAGTTCCGCCCGCGCCGCCAATTGGTCGTCACCATTGCCGACGATACCGGCCAACTGGTGCTGCGCTTCTTGAATTTCTACGGCAGCCAGGCCACGCAGCTGGCGGCCGGCGTACGCATCCGCGCACGCGGCGAACTGCGGCACGGCTTTTTCGGCGCGGAGATGGTCCACCCCGCGTACAAGGTGGTGCTCGAAGGTGCGCCGCTGCCGACCGCGTTGACACCCGTGTATCCGGCCGGCGAAGGTTTGTCGCAAGCGTATCTGCGCAAGGCGATCGGCGCGGCGCTGACACGGTTGAACTGGCAGGATACCCTGAGCGAAAAAATCCGCGGCACGCTGCAACTGGCGCCGTTCGAAGTAGCGGTGCGGCTGCTGCACAATCCGCCGACCGACATCGACGAATATGCGCTGATGGAACGCACGCATCCGGCCTGGGTGCGCATGAAGTTCGATGAATTGCTGGCGCAGCAGCTATCGCTGAAACGCGCGCAACTGGCGCGCCGCGGCCGCAGCGCCAACGCGTTGCCGACTGTAGGTGCTTTGTCCAAGGCATTTCTGGCGCAATTGCCATTCAAGCTGACCGGGGCGCAACAGCGCGTGCTGACCGAAATCCGCGCCGACCTGCTGCAATCGTTTCCCATGCAGCGTCTGCTGCAAGGCGATGTCGGCAGCGGCAAAACGGTCATCGCGGCACTGGCCGCGGCGCAGGCGATCGACAGCGGTTTTCAAGCCGTACTGATGGCGCCCACCGAAATCCTGGCGGATCAGCATTTTCGTAAAATCGGCGCCTGGATGGAACCGCTCGGCATTAATGTCGCATGGCTGACCGGCAGCCTGAAAAAGAAAGAAAAAACCGAAGCGCAGGCACGCATCGCATCGGGACAGGCGCAATTGGTGATCGGCACCCATGCGCTGATCCAGGACAGCGTGCAATTTGCCAAGCTGGGGCTGGTCATCGTGGATGAGCAGCATCGCTTCGGCGTCGGCCAGCGCCTGGCGTTGCGTAACAAGGCGCAGACCGCCGATGCGGACGGCGACTCTGCCTTGACGGCAACCCAGCCGCATCAATTGATGATGTCGGCCACCCCTATTCCGCGCACGCTGGCGATGACGTATTACGCCGATCTGGAGATTTCGGCTATCGATGAATTGCCGCCAGGCCGCACGCCGATCGTGACGCGCAGCATCGATCAGAACCGGCGCGATGAAGTGATCGGCCGGGTGCATGCGGCGGCTCTGGAAGGGCGCCAGGCCTATTGGGTCTGCCCGTTGATCGAGGAATCCGAGGCGCTGCAATTGCAGACAGCCGTCGACACCCACGCAATGCTGGTCGAAGCACTGCCGGACCTGCGCATCGGTCTGGTGCACGGCCGCCTGAAACAACAGGAAAAACAGGATGTGATGAATGCATTCGTGCGCGGCGAGACCCATTTACTGGTGGCAACCACGGTCATCGAAGTCGGCGTCGATGTGCCGAACGCGTCGCTGATGGTGATTGAACACGCCGAGCGTTTCGGATTATCCCAATTGCATCAATTGCGCGGCCGGGTCGGCCGAGGTGCGGCGGCCAGCGCTTGTCTGCTGTTGTATCAGAGTCCCCTGGGGGGAGTCGCCAAACAACGGTTGATGACCATGCGCGCAACCACCGACGGCTTCGAAATTGCCCGGCGCGACCTGGAAATACGCGGACCGGGCGAGTTTCTGGGCGCGCGGCAATCGGGCGAAGCGTTGCTGCGCTTTGCCGATCTGGCGGCCGATCAGTGGCTGGTCGACCAGGCCCGCGCGCTTGCGCAGGAATTGCTGCGCAGCGATCCGGCCACGGTCGATGCGCATCTGGCGCGCTGGCTGGGCGGCAAGGAAGAGTTTTTGAAAGTTTAAGGCCGCATCGGAAAAATCGGATTAAACAGGTCAGTTGATGGGTCGGTCGATGGCCCCGTTAATGGTCCGTTAAGCGGATCGGCAACCGCAATCTCGCTGCGAACCCATCTGTAAAAAAAACCCGCCGACTGGCCGGCTCCAAACATTTTGCCGCAGCTTGTGCGAACATAAGCGCTATGACTCTTACAGAACTCAAATATATCGTCGCCGTTGCCCGCGAAAAACACTTCGGCCATGCCGCCGAAGCCTGCTTTGTCGCTCAGCCGACGTTATCAGTCGCCATCAAGAAACTGGAAGATGAATTAGGCGTCATCATCTTCGAACGCGGCGGCACGGAAATCTCCGTCACCCCGCTGGGCGCGCAGATCGTCGCGCAAGCCGAACGGGTACTGGAACAAACCGCTGCCATCAAGGAAATCGCCAGCCAAAACAAGGATCCGCTGTCCGGGCCGCTGCGCCTGGGCATTATTTACACCATCGGCCCTTATCTGCTGCCGCCGCTGGTCAAGACGATGATCGAGCAAGTGCCGCAGATGCCCCTGATCCTGCAGGAGAATTTCACCGTGCGCCTGATCGAGCTGCTGCGCCAGGGCGAACTCGATGCGGCCATCATGGCGCTGCCCTTCCCGGAACAAGGTCTGACGGTGCAACCGCTATACGACGAAGAATTTGTAGTCGCGCTGCCGAAACATCATCGTTGGGCCGACCGCGCCGCTATCGATGCGCACGATCTGAAAAACGAAACCATGCTGTTGCTGGGCAACGGCCACTGTTTCCGCGACCAGGTGCTGGAAGTCTGCCCGGAGATGTCGCGCTTCTCCACTACCGGCGACGGCATCGCACGCAGTTTCGAAGGTTCGTCGCTGGAAACCATCCGTCACATGGTCGCCTCGGGTATCGGCATCACGGTATTGCCCAAGGGCTCCATACCCGACATGAACGACAAAAACGGCATGCTGCGCTATGTGCCTTTCACTGAACCGCTGCCGTCGCGGCGCGTAGTCATCGCATGGCGTAAAAGCTTTACCCGGCACGCTGCCATCGAAGCGGTGCGGCAGGCGGTGCTGTCCTGCAATCTGAACGGCGCGCAAATGCTGCGTGACGCACCGGTTATTCAGGGCTGACAAACATATCCCATGGATCGCCTCAAACAATATTTTTATCTGACCCGTTTCGATAAGCCTATCGGTATTTTGCTGCTGTTATGGCCAACCTTGATCGCCTTGTGGCTGGCGTCGGACGGCCATCCGGACCTCTATATTGTCATCGTCTTTTGCATCGGCACTGTGCTGATGCGCGCCGCCGGTTGCGCCATCAACGACTTCGCCGACCGCGATTTCGACCGGCACGTCAAACGTACTGCCGGCAGGCCACTGACATCGGGCAAAATCGCGGCGTGGGAAGCCGTCGCAATTGCCGTCGTGCTGGCGCTGATATCGTTTGCGCTGATCCTGCCCTTCAACGCCTTGACCAAGCAATTATCGCTGGTGGCGGTTCTGGTTGCCGGCAGCTACCCCTATTTCAAACGCTTCTTTGCGATACCGCAGGCTTACCTCGGCATTGCCTTCGGCTTCGGCATTCCGATGGCTTTTGCGGTCGTGCAAAACACCGTGCCGCCTTTGGCATGGCTGCTGTTGCTCGGCAATGTTTTCTGGGCTGTGGCTTACGATACCGAATATGCGATGGTCGACCGCGATGACGATCTGAAACTCGGGCTGAAAACCTCGGCCATCACTTTCGGGCGCTACGACATCGCGGCAATCATGCTTTGCTATGTTGTCACCTTGCTCATTACGCTTGGCGTCGGCTGGCATTACGGATTGCGCGGCTGGTTTGCCGCCGGCATCCTGATAGCTGCCGCTGCCGCCGTTTATCATTACACCCTGATCCGCGATCGGGATCGCATGCGCTGCTTTGCCGCATTCCGGCACAACAACTGGCTGGGCGCCGCCGTATTTGCCGCGATCGCACTGGATTACGCCTCTCGCAGCTTCAATGCAGGCCACTATTGATCGCTTCCTGTTACCTGCCTCACACGCCTCACATACCAGAACTGCGCAATCCGCCTGCATCCCTATCGCCGGCGCTTGAACTGCTGAACTTTGCCGACAGGCTGGAAAAGCTGCTGGACCTCGCATCTCCCTATAAGCGAGATGATTTACGGGATCTGAGTTGCTGGCTGGTTTGCTGTAAAAATCTGTGGCCGGACAGCGAACCGGCCGCGGCCCTTGAATCGACGCCACCCTTCCGGCTGAATGAACCCCGCCAATTCCTGCGTGTCGATCCGGCTGCCGTTGAACGCACTCTGCACACTATTCTGGGCGACCAGGCAAATGAATTCCTGAGCGGGGAAATACTCGCCTGCGTGGATGCCAGCAATGATGTCGATTGGCAGGCATTGCGCAATCCATCCTATTCAGCAAGTTTGATCGACCCCGCCGATGCGCCGTGTAACTGGCCGAAGGAATGTCTGATATGGGCTATCCGCAGCATGGATATGGAGGGAGCGGATTTACGCGACGCCGACTTGCGCCACGCAAATTTGCCCGGCGTCTGCTTCAAGCAAACCGATCTGACCGATGCCGATCTCAGCTACAGCACGCTCTGCGAAGCCACGTTTGATCGAAGTAATTTGACCGGCGCCAAATTAACGGCGACTGGCCTGAACCACAGCATGCTTGTTTCGACTCTTTTTTTCAAAGCCGAACTGGCAGGCGTACATTTATACGATGCAACGATCGAGCAATGTAATTTCCAATGGGCGGATTTGCGCGAAGGCAAACTCATGCGCGCGAGCATTCGTTTTTGCGATATGCGCAATGCGATGCTGGATCATGCCGATATGTCATGGACGTATCTGCCCGGCACAAAATTGAAAGACGCCAGCCTCAATCACACAAATTTTTCGTTTTCCGATTTAACCGGAGCCGTCCTCACCGCCACGGACGGCAATCTGAACGGCGCCAATTTCCGCGGTGCGGAAATCGCCGATTTCGGTCTGGATATCGGCCCGTTGGATCTTGCATCCGATGGATTTTTTGCATTGCGCAAAGGACTGTTGCCCAGGGAACTGGACCATATCGTGCGGAATAATCTGCTGCAAGTGATGGCGCAAGACGACAGCGATGAGGAAGGCGACTATCTGGCAAGTTATACAGACGACGATTCAGACAGCGAGACCGGCAGTCGCATCGATTCCGATTCTGCCGGCGCATCGGCAGAAGTTGTCGATGCCTCGTCTTTACCTTCGCGTTGGCCTAACTGGCAAACCACGCTGTGCTCGCTCTTGCTGCTGTCGCCTTACCAGTATTTTTCCCGCTAGCACATTAGTCCCGCCCGAATTCATCGCCCAGCGTCTTGCCGCGTGCCGCGGCGGCCTTGATCGCCTTGACGATCAGCGGTTTCACGCCGCTCTCTTCCATGCTGGTCAGTGCGGCATAGGTAGTGCCTCCCTTGGACGTCACGCGTTCGCGCAACAGGGATATCGGATCCGTGGAACGTACTGCCAATTGCGATGCGCCGGCGAAGGTTGCCTTGGCCAAGGCAATACCCTGTTCCGGGCTCAGGCCCAATTCCTGCGCGGCCTGCTGCATCGCCTCGATAAAATAAAACACATACGCAGGACCGCTGCCGGAGACCGCGGTAACGGCATCGATCAGGTTTTCGTCATCCAGCCAGACCGTTGCGCCGACTGCTGTCAGAATCTGATCGGCGACCGCGCGTTGCGCCGCCGATACCGCCGGCATCGCCACCAATCCGGTAATGCCTTGCCCGATCAATGCCGGCGTATTCGGCATCGCCCGCACCACCGCTTGATGACCGTTCGCCCAGCGCGATAAATCGGCAGCACGAATGCCGGCGGCGATCGACAGCAATAATTGCCCGGACAAATGGGGCGATAACGCCGCTAAAACTTCGCGCATTTTATCCGGCTTGACGGCGAGGACAATGACATCGCAAGCCGCCAGCGACTGATCGAACTTCTCCGACACAGTGACACCGAACTGCGCGCGCAGCGATTCCAGCGCGGCCGGATTCGGATCAACGACATGAATATTGGTGCCTGGCGTCAATTTGTTTGCCAGGCCACTGATTAACGCGCTGGCCATATTGCCGCCGCCGATAAAGCTGATTTTCACGATGAATCCTTAGTTGATTTTAATTCGCTTACTTTTTCTGGAGCCTGCCACCAAAAATTGCGCTGCCGATCCGCACCATGGTTGCGCCTTCCGCTATCGCCGCTTCCAGATCGGCCGACATCCCCATCGATAAAGTATCCAGCGCCATGCCTTCCGCATTCAGGCGATCGAATAAAGCATGCAATGGACGATAGGCTGCCCGCTGTTGCGCAGGGTCGTCGGAAGGCGCCGGAATCGCCATCAAACCACGCAGCTTTATATTCGGCAGCGCAGCGATTGCATGCGCGATGTCCGCCGCTTCCGCCAGTGCCGCCCCACTTTTACTGCCCTCGCCGCTGATATTGACTTGCAGGCAAAGATTGAGCGGCGGCAGATGCGCCGGACGTTGCTCGGATAGCCGGCGCGCAATTTTTTCGCGCTCGACCGAATGCACCCAGGCGAAATTCTCGGCTATAGGACGTGTCTTATTACTTTGGATCGGCCCGATGAAATGCCACTCCGGCATAACGCCAGGCTGCGCACCGACGGCAAGAATTTTTGCCAATGCTTCTTGCAGATAGTTCTCGCCGAACGCTGCCTGACCGGCACGCCAGGCTTCCAGCACCGCATCGGCGCCGAAAGTCTTCGATACGGCAAGCAGGCGAATGCTGTCCGGGGCGCGCGCAGCCTCGCTTGCGGCATGCGCGATTTGCAGATGTACGGCTTGCAGGTTTTCAGAAATCAGGGACATAATTCAGCGATGTTGTGCCATGCACAGGAGCATGAAGTCAATGTGGCCTGTAATAGCTGATCAGCGATTACGAGCCACAAGGATTATAAATGAACATCGCCGAACTACTCGCCTTTTCAGTCCTGAACAAGGCTTCCGATCTGCATTTATCCGCCGGGCTGCCGCCACTGTTGCGCGTGGACGGCGAAATCTCCCGCCTCGATCTGCCGCCACTGACCGATCAGGATGTGCGCGCCATGCTGCGGGAAATCATGGATGAGGCGCAATGCCGGCATTACGACGACCATCTGGAATGCGATTTTTCTTTTACCGAAGCCGATACCGAAACCCAAGCCGACACCGCGCGCTTTCGCGTCAATGCCTTCAATCAATTGCGAGGCGCGGCGGCAGTCATCCGCAATATTGCCGCAACGGCGCCTACGCTGGAGCAACTGGCGTGCCCGGCGCTGTTCGGGCAACTGGCGCTGAAACGGATAGGATTAGTGCTGGTGACGGGCGCTACCGGCTCCGGAAAGTCGACCACGCTGGCCGCGATGATCGATCACATCAACCGACATAGAAATGCTCATGTGGTGACGATCGAAGACCCGATCGAATTCATCCATCAGCCGCGGCAGAGCTTGATCAATCAACGTGAAACAGGACGGCACACGGCATCGTTTCCGGCGGCACTGCGCGCCGCGCTGCGCGAAGACCCGGATGTCATCATGATCGGCGAGCTGCGCGATACGGATAGCATCCGGCTGGCCCTCACCGCCGCGGAAACGGGGCATTTGGTGCTGGGTACACTGCATACCGGTTCGGCGGTAAAATCGGTCGACCGCATTATCGATGCCTTTCCCGGCGACGAAAAGAACATAGTGCGCAATATGCTGTCTGAGTCGCTGCAGGCCGTGATTTGCCAAGCATTGCTGCCGCGCCGCGAAGGCCGTGGCCGCGTGGCGGCATACGAAATCATGCTGGGCACGCCGGCGATCCGCAATTTGATTCGAGAGGGTAAAGTGGCGCAAATGTATTCAACGCTGCAGACCGGCGGCAATGGCGGCATGCAGACGCTGGACCAAAGTCTGGCGCAACTGCTGCGGCAACAAATGATTTCGACCCACGCGGCGCGCAGCATTGCGCGCCATCCGGAATGCTTACTTGCTTAGTTTTTGCTTAATTTTTACGCGGCATTGTTCATCATAAGAGGAAAAATCATGACCACAGTCACCGAATTCGACGTCCAACTGCCGAACGGCAGCCAAGCCAGCCTGGCGCAATATCGCGGCAAGGTATTGCTGATTGTAAACACGGCGAGCCAGTGTGGCTTTACGCCGCAATATCAGGGCCTGCAAGCCCTGTATCAGCAGTTCTCGACGGAGGGTCTGGAAGTGCTGGCATTTCCTTGCAATCAATTCGGTGGGCAGGAGCCGGGCGATGCGGCAACGATCGGCGCCTTTTGCGACACCAATTACGGCGTGACCTTTCCGATATTCGCCAAGATCGATGTCAATGGCGACAAGGCCGATCCACTGTTCGACTATCTGAAAGTCAAGGCGCCCGGCATACTCGGCACGCAGGCCATCAAATGGAATTTCACCAAATTCCTGGTAAAACGCGACGGCACCGTCTTCAATCGTTATGCGTCCGCCACCAAACCCGAGGAATTAAACGAAGATATTCAGACCCTGTTGGCCGAAACACCCCCAGCAGCCTGAGGCAAGGCCGATTAAGTGCCATGGTGGCTTTTTTTTAGCGCCATGGGTGCCCTTTTTTTTAACGCGGCATGGGCTGTACCCCTCACCCAAATGAACGGTCTTTTATGGATTTAAAGAAAATTCGCAAGAAAATTCGCAAATGACTGATTTTCTTTAGCGCCATAAAAAATCGTTCATTTGTGTGAGGGGTACAGCCCATGCCGCGTTAAAAAAAAGGGCACCCATGGCGCTAAAAAAAAGCCACCATGGCACTTAATCAGCGTTGCCTTAGCGCCCGATCGATCAATTCTATCCAGTGCCGCACCGGTGTGGCTGTGCCGGATTGCAAATGCGTCAGACAACCGATATTGCCCGACACGATCATGTCGGGCGCCGTCGCTTCCAAAGCACGCAATTTGTTATCGCGCAGTTGCGTCGATAAAACCGGCTGCATTATCGAATATGTCCCCGCCGATCCGCAGCATAAATGACTGTCGGCACAAAGTTTTACGTCGACGCCGGCGCTGCGCAGCAATCCTTCGACTTTGCCGCGGATATTCTGTCCATGCTGCAAAGTGCAAGGCGGATGGTAGGCAATTCGCTGCGTGATTTTGCCGGCTTGCTGCAGCAGGCGCTGCAACTGCTCGTCGAATAGCGGCAGCACTTCACTGATATCCTGCGTCAATGCCGAAATGCGCCGCGCTTTTTCGGCATAGGCTTTGTCGTGCATCAGCAAATGGCCGTAATCCTTGACCGTCACGCCGCAACCGGATGCATTCATCACAATCGCTTCAATTTTTTCCTCTTCGACATAAGGCCACCAGGCATCGATATTGCGCCGCATATCGTCCAGGCCGCCATCGTGATCGTTCAAGTGAAAACGAATCGCACCGCAGCATCCTGCTTTGGCTGCGATCAGCAATTGCACGCCCAGGGTGTCGAGTACGCGTGCGGTCGCGTAGTTGATATTCGGCGACATGGCCGGCTGCACGCAACCGCCAAGCAGCAACATCTTGCGGGCATGGACGCGCGTCGGCCACGCCCCATGCATCCGCGCCTGCGGTATCTTGTCTTTCAGTTTTTTCGGCAACAACGGACGCACCAGTTGGCCTGCTTTCATGGCCGGTGTGAACAACCATTTACGCGGCAGGAATTCTTTCAGCATTGTGCGCACGACGCGTTGCGCCAATGGCCGCGGTACCTGATCTTCAACCACTTTGCGGCCGATATCGACCAGATTCCCGTATTGCACGCCGGAAGGACAAGTAGTTTCGCAACTGCGGCAAGTCAGGCAGCGATCCAGATGCATCTGCGTTTTGGCGGTTGCAGGCGTGCCTTCCAGCACTTGTTTGATCAGATAGATACGGCCGCGCGGTCCGTCCAGTTCGTCGCCCAGTAATTGATAAGTAGGGCAAGTCGCCGTGCAAAAGCCGCAGTGCACGCAACTACGCAAAATGGCGTCGGCCTCCTGGCCTTCGGCGGTGTCGCGGATAAAATCGGCAAGATTGGTTTGCATGGCTGTGCTTTGGTCGGATGTTGCTTTTGGCTTGTTTGCGGCTTGTTTGCGGCTCTATTTACGGCTATTAAAAATTACAAATGCGGATACATGCGGCCGCAATTGAATACGCCGCTGGGATCGAAACTCGCTTTCAGTTTGCGGTGAATTTTTTCAAGCACAGGCGCCAGCGGCTGGAATACGCCCAGTTCTTTATCGCCGCCCCGGAATAGGGTCGCATGTCCGCCGGCGGCAGCCGCTGCGACGCGTACCGAAGCGGCGTCGGCCTGCGCGTCATCTTGCCCGGATAAGCGCAGCCAACGCTGCGCACCGCCCCATTCGATCAATGTGACGCCGGGCAAGGCGATCGGCGCGGCCGTCGACGGTACCGACAAGCGCCAGAGCGATGCAAGACCGCCCTGCTCTTGCTTTTGCTCCCAGTCTTCCTGCTTGAAATAGGCATGGCGCTGTTCCCGCAGGTCGCACCAGAACGCGTCCGCCCCGGCATCTTCAAGCCGGTCGCCTCCGAGCTTCGCAGCCGCTGCACCGACCGCCGCAGCAGCGCCCGATAAGCGCAGCGTCAGTACATCGTCGCACCAGGCGCTGGCCGAAATCGGCAGGGGTTGCCCGCCCCATTCGTTAAGGCGGCGGATGGCGTCGGACTGGCGCATTTGAAAACGCCGCGTACTGGTGACAAACGGCCGCGGCAACACCTTGATGGATGCTTCGAGGATCAAGCCGAGGCTCCCCAGGGAGCCCGTCAGCAGGCGCGAAACATCGTAACCGGCGACGTTTTTCATCACCTGGCCGCCGAAATGCAACACCTCGCCGGCGCCATCCATCAATACCGTCCCCAATACAAAGTCGCGCACCGACCCTACCGCCTGCCGCGCAGGACCGGATAGGCCGCAGGCAATCATTCCTCCGACCGTGGCGCCGGGGCCGAAATGCGGCGGTTCGAACGCCAGCATCTGATTATTCGCTGCCAGCGCCGCATCGATTTCGGCCAGCGGCGTGCCGCAGCGTGCGGTAATGACCAGTTCGGTCGGCTCGTAATCGACGATGCCGGCGTAAGCGCGGGTATCGAGCAACGCGCCCTGCGGTGCTTGCCCGTACCAATCCTTGCTGCCGCCGCCGCGCATCCGCAACGGCTGCCCTGCCAGAATCTGCTGCCTGAAATTCTCCAGTATCTGTACTTGATCCTGATGCTGATCCATGGGCATCCTCTAAAAACGCGGCAGGTCGGGAAATTTCAACGCACCGCGCTGCACATGCATGCGGCCATACTCGGCGCAACGATGCAAGGTCGGTATCGCCTTATCCGGGTTCAGCAAAAAGGCGGTGTCGAATGCTCGCTTGACGTTGAAGAACGCATCCCTTTCAAGCGGCGAGAATTGCACGCACATCGAATTTATTTTTTCGATGCCGACCCCATGTTCGCCGGTAATGGTGCCGCCTACCTCAACGCATAATTCCAGAATCTCGGCGCCGAACGCTTCGGCGCGATGGAATTCGTCGGGCTGGTTGGCGTCGAATAAAATCAGCGGATGCAAATTGCCGTCGCCGGCATGAAATACGTTGGCGCAGCGCAAACCGTATTTGACTTCCATTTGCTCGATGCCCAGTAACACGCGCGCCAGATGTTTGCGCGGAATGGTGCCATCCATGCAGTAATAGTCGGGTGAAATGCGGCCTGCCGCCGGAAAGGCATTTTTGCGGCCCGACCAGAATTTGAGGCGTTCGGCTTCCGATGTGGACACGGAAATCGCGGTGGCGCCGCTGGCGTTGAGCACTGCGCGCATGCGGCCGATTTCTTCTTCCACTTCTTCCTCGGTGCCATCCGATTCGCAGAGCAGGATGGCGGCGGCGTCGATGTCGTAACCGGCCTTGACGAAGGGTTCCACCATGCGCGAACTGGTCTTGTCCATCATCTCCAGACCGGCCGGAATAATACCGGCCGCGATTACATTGGCCACCGCATTGCCGCCCTTCACCACGTCGTCGAACGAAGCCATGATGACGCGCGCGGTTTGCGGCTTCGGAATCAGCCTTACCGTCACTTCGGTCACCACGCCGAGCATGCCTTCGGAACCGATAAAGACCGCCAGCAAATCCAGGCCCGGCGCATCCAGCGCGCCGCCGCCGAGCTCAACGGCTTCGCCCTCGATCGTGATCATGCGGACCCGCAGCACGTTATGCACGGTCAGTCCGTATTTAAGGCAGTGCACACCACCGGAATTTTCCGCCACGTTGCCGCCGATGCTGCAGGCGATTTGCGACGATGGGTCCGGTGCGTAATATAAATTATGGATGGCGGCGGCTTCCGAAATGGCCAGATTGCGTACGCCGGGCTGCACTACCGCGGTACGCGAATACGGATCCATATCGATGATGCGATTCAGTTTGGCGGTCGATAACACCACGCCGTCGGCGATCGGCATAGCACCGCCCGACAAGCCGGTGCCGGCACCGCGCGGCACGATGCAAACCATCAGTTCATGGCAGACCTTGATCGCCGCAATGACTTGCGCTTCGTTTTCCGGCAGCACGACCACCATCGGCAGTTGCCGGTACGCAGCCAGGCCGTCGCACTCATACGGCCGCGTGTCTTCTTCGGAAAACAGCACGCAATGCGGCGGCAAGACCGCCTTCAGGGCGACCGCCACTTCACGTTGCCGGCTCGCGGTAAATGAAGGCGCTGCCGGCTTTTGCCCGGCAATGGCGGATTCGTTTATGACAGACATGGCAGTCTCCTGGAGCGTTGTGCAGACGGTGGTTGTTAGTGTAACCACAAAGCCCTGTCCAGCCGCATTTCCAGGGGCCGCCCGGCGCTGAAACAATTTATCGCACTGAATGAAATGTTTTCAGTTAATAAATTTTATATTTAAATTTCTTATTTTTAATTCAGGTTGGCAAAAGCGCCACGCAGCCATTCGATGAAAACATCGATTTCGCGGCGCTCGCGAGCCCGGCTGTCGTAGACCACGTAGTAGGCATGCGGCGGCGTCTTCAAATGGATATGATCGAATAATTCGATCAATTCGCCCTTATTCAGCATCTCCTGGGCAAAATGCTGGCGCGCCAGGCCCACGCCATGGCCGTGGCGAATCGATTCCAGCAGCAGACCCAGATCGTCGACACGCAGCGCGGTAGACGGTTCGGGCCAATCCAGGCCGGCCACTTCGAACCAGGGCTGCCACGGCTCAAGCGCCGAACGCAGCAAAGTAGCGTGCCGCAGATCCGCCGGCTTTACCAGCGGCGCGATGGTTTTCAGGTATTCCGGGCTGGCGACGGCAAAGGTCGGCTCTTCAAATAATTTTTCGGTAATCAGATTGGCGTAGCGGCCGGCGCCGAATCGAATCTCGACATCGCTTTCCGACAGGCTCAGGTCGTATAACGGCACCGACAAGAACAGCTCCACCACGATATCGGGATAAAGCTGCGTGAATTGTTTCAGGCGCGGAATGAACATATGCCGGGCGAAAGTCGGCGGCAAGACGATCTTCAATCGCGGCTGCACCAGGGCGTCGCGGCTGGGCATCGGAAAATCGGTCAGCGTGCGCAAGGCGCTCCGCACGACCTCCAGATAGCGGCGGCCGAACTCGGACAAACTGATGGAACGGCCATCGCGATGAAACAGGCGTTCGCCGACAAAATCCTCCAGCAAGCGAATGCGGTGCGACAATGCCGACGGTGTAATGCAAAGTTCTTCCGCGGCAATGGCAAATGAATTGTGACGGGCGGCCGCTTCAAAGGCGGATAACGCATGTACGGGAGGAAGACGGGTTGCCATTTGATCCGATTGTTTATAAGTCGATGTTTATAGTTGCTGAAACCGGCGCCAGGCCTGGCAAGCGGACCGCAATCTTCGATTTTACCCCGGCCTTGCCGAATTTCAGCTTATAGAATACGTGCTGGCAACAATTTTTACAGAGGCAAATATGGGCAATCGGCTTTCAAAGATAACGACACGTACCGGTGACGACGGCAGCACCGGCCTCGGCGACGGCAGCCGCGTGGCTAAAGATAGTGCGCGGATACAGGCAATGGGGGATGTGGATGAACTGAATTGCCAGCTCGGCGTATTGTTGTGCGAGCAGTTACCGCCCGCATTGCAGCAGCAATTGCTGGCAATCCAGCATCAGTTATTCGACCTGGGCGGCGAATTATGCATTCCCGGCCATACGCTGATAGGCGAGCAACAAGTCGCGGCGCTGGACGCATTGCTGGCGCATTACAACGCCGATCTGCCGCCATTGAAGGAATTCATCCTGCCGGGCGGTTCGAGTGCTGCGGCGCTGGCGCATGTCTGCCGTACCGTTTGCCGCCGTGCCGAACGCAGCGTGGTCGGGCTGGGGCGCAGCGAGACGGTCAACGACGGACCGCGGCATTATCTGAATCGCCTGTCCGATTTATTATTCGTGCTGGCGCGCGTGCTGAACCGGGTGAATGGCGGCGAGGATGTTTTGTGGAAACGCGAATAGATCGCCGGATGCTAAAAAGGCTTCGGGATTTATATCTTCCGAAGCCTTTTTTACCGGTTTAAGCCGTTCTTACTTGCGCTTGTCGCCTTCGATCATCGCATATGCCGAGTGATTGTGAATCGATTCGAAATTTTCCGCTTCCAGCGTGAAGGCCTGAATCGCCGATTCGTTATTGAGCATTACCGCCACGTCGCGCACCAGATCTTCGACGAATTTCGGATTGTCGTAAGCGCGTTCGGTGACGTATTTTTCATCCGGGCGTTTCAGCAAACCGTACAGTTCGCACGATGCCTGCGCTTCAATTTTTGCGATCAGATCATCCACCGCCAACTCAGCGCCCAGCAATGCCGTGACGGTGATGTGCGAGCGCTGATTGTGCGCGCCGTAGGCGGAAATCTTCTTCGAACAAGGGCACAGGCTGGTCACCGGCACTAATACCTTGATCGAAATATCCAGTTCGCCGTTCTTGATGTCGCCGACAAACCCGACTTCGTAATCCATCAAGCTCTGCACGCCGGAGACCGGTGCGGTTTTATTGATGAAATATGGGAAATTGACTTCGATGCGGCCGGTTTGCGCATCCAGCAGCTTGACCATATTCCGCAGCAAGCTGCTGAATTTCGCCACATCCAGCGCACCGTCCAGGCCTTCCAGCAAGGCGATGAAACGCGACATGTGCGTGCCCTTTTTATGCTCAGGCAAATGCACATACATATTCCAGCTACCCACCGTCGATTGCACGGCGTCGCCGGTTCTGACCGTCAACGGGTAGCGCACGCCTTTGACACCGACACGTTGAATCACCAGATGGCGAGTGTCGGGGGTATCCTGCACGTCAGGCATGTTGATGAGGTTCATATCGCGCGTATTCATTGCTTATCCTTACAGTGGCCGCCGTCAGGCGACAAGGGGCTCGGCCCCTCTTTGTATATATAGTGCTTAATAATGCCGTATTCAGCCGACTTTTGCTTGGCGGGGCGCTTGTTGCAGAAATTCAACTCCGAAACGCTGCAATATCGATGCAGCGATACCATCGCCGTCCAGGCCGCAGGAGGCTAGTAGTTGCGGCGCATCCCCATGGTCGATAAATCGGTCCGGCAAGCCCAAAATCAATAGCGGTTTGACAATTCCAGCTTCAGCCAGCGCTTCCGCGACTGCAGAACCGGCGCCGCCCATTACCGTGCCTTCTTCCACGGTCACCAGTGCATC
Source organism: Herbaspirillum sp. (assembly GCA_036500325.1). GTDB lineage: Bacteria > Pseudomonadota > Gammaproteobacteria > Burkholderiales > Burkholderiaceae_D > Herbaspirillum. The sequence continues at coordinate 29,816 of DASYCG010000152.1, forward strand.
GTGCTGCTCGGCCAATTGTTTCAAAAGAGCAATATCGAGCGGTTTGACGAAGCGCATGTTGGCAACGGTCGCATCCAGCTTTTCACCGGCCGCCAAGGCCGGCGCCACCATGCTGCCAAAAGCCAGAATCGCGACTTTGGCGCCCTCGCGCCGGATTTCTCCGGTGCCCAGTGCAATCGGCGTCAGATCGCTTTGTACTTTGACGCCGGCGCCGGCGCCGCGCGGATAGCGCACCGCAGCGGGGCCATTGTAAAGGAAACCGGTGGAGAGCATCCGGCGGCACTCGTTTTCATCAGAAGGCGCCATCACCACCATATTCGGGATGCAGCGTAGGTAGGCCAGATCGTAATTGCCTGCGTGGGTCGCGCCATCCGCGCCGACCAGGCCGGCACGGTCCAGCGCGAAGGTGACGTCCAGGTTTTGCAAAGCTACGTCATGGATCAACTGATCGTAGGCGCGCTGCAGGAAGGTCGAATAAATCGCCACTACCGGCTTCATTCCCTCACAGGCCAGCCCGGCCGCGAATGTCACGGCGTGTTGTTCGGCAATGCCGACGTCGTAGTAGCGCTCCGGAAAACGCCGCTCGAATTCAACCAGGCCCGAGCCTTCGCGCATGGCCGGTGTGATGCCGATCAGCTTTTCGTTATGCGCCGCCATATCGCACAGCCAGTCGCCGAATACTTGGGTGTAGGTCACTTTGCCGGCAGCAGCGGGCTTGATGCCCTCGGCCGGATCGAACTTGCCCGGGCCGTGATACAGCACCGGATCGGCTTCAGCCAGTTTGTAGCCCTGGCCTTTCCGGGTGACAACGTGCAGGAATTGCGGACCTTTAAGATTTTTCAGATTCTGCAATGTCGGAATCAACGAGTCGAGATCGTGACCGTCGATCGGCCCGATATAGTTGAAACCGAATTCTTCAAACATCGTGGCCGGCACGATCATGCCCTTGGCGTGTTCTTCCAGGCGTTTTGCCAATTCGCGCATCGGGGCCGGCAATACCGATTTGCCGACATGCTTGGCCTTGGCGTAGAACTGGCCCGACATCAGCCGCGCCAGATAGCGGTTGAGTGCGCCTACAGGCGGTGAAATCGACATGTCGTTGTCGTTCAGGATCACCAGCAGATTGATATCCTCGCAGACGCCGGCGTTGTTCAATGCTTCGAACGCCATGCCGGCCGTCATCGAGCCGTCGCCAATCACGGCGATCGCGTGCCGGTCTTCGCCCTTGATCTTGGCGGCCATCGCCATACCGAGCGCCGCTGAAATCGAGGTCGAGGAATGCGCGGTGCCGAAGGTGTCGTACTCGCTCTCGGTACGGCGCGGGAAACCGGAAATACCGTTCAACTGGCGCAAGGTATTCATGCGTTCGCGACGGCCGGTCAGAATCTTGTGCGGATAGGTTTGATGGCCCACGTCCCAGACGATGCGATCTTCCGGCGTGTTGAATACGTAGTGCAAAGCAATTGTCAGCTCGACCGTGCCCAGATTGGACGACAGGTGGCCGCCGGTCCTGGCGACCGATTCGAGTACGAAATTACGCAACTCATCGGCCAGCGGAATTAATTCCTTGCGCGGGAGCTCTCGTAGGTCTTGAGGTGAATTGATAGTTTTGAGCATGCTGTGCCGTTAAAGAATTAGGTGCCGAATTAGGTGCCGAGATGCGTGTCGGTGTCGAGTCGTCTCGACACCGTCAGGCCTGCCGTTGCACGATCAGGTCCGCGAGCTGCCGCAAGCGCAGCGCTTTGTCGCCGAAAGGCAGCAGCGCCTGATGCGCGTCGTCGCGTAATTTACGCGCCAGCACACGGGATTGTTCCAGGCCGAGGATCGATACATAAGTCGGTTTGTTATCGGCGGCATCCTTGCCGGCGGTTTTTCCGAGTGTCGCGGAATCGACGGTTGCATCTAGTATATCGTCGACTACCTGAAATGCCAGTCCGATAGCTGCTCCGTAGGTTTCCAGCGCTTCATGTTGCGCCGGCGTCAATTGCCGGCCGCAGGAAGCGCCCAGCAATATTGCCGCACGCAGCAGCGCTCCGGTTTTCAGTCTATGCATCTGTTCGAGCTGCGGCAAGGATAATTGCAGGCCGACACTGGCCAGATCGATTGCCTGGCCGCCGCACATGCCGAGCGAACCGGAGGCCTGCGCCAGCAGGTTCACCATTGTCAATTGGCGCGCCGGATCGATCAGATCGCTGGGTTCCGACATCAGCCAGAATGCTTGCGATTGCAGAGCATCGCCCACCAGCAGCGCGGTCGCTTCGTCGTACTGTACGTGAACCGTGGGCTTGCCCCGGCGCAACGCATCGTCGTCCATGCAGGGCATGTCGTCATGCACCAGCGAATAGACGTGAATCATTTCCAGCGCAGCAGCAGCCCTGGCCAGCAAAGCCGGCGGCGCGTCGAACAGATTGCCGGCGCCGTACACCAGTAGCGGACGCACCCGCTTGCCGCCGCCCAGCACGGCATAACGCATGGCATCGTGCAGACGCTCCGGAATCTGCGTGGACGGCATCAAAAAATGCCCCAGCGCGGTTTCGATGTCGTCTTGAATCTGCTTCATCCATACCGGAAATCCGACTGCCGGCGCCGCCGCTTCAGTTATATCGGCTACCGCTGCCGTATTTGTTGCCATACTCATTGTGCATCCTCGCTACGGTCGCTATCGGGAACAAACGGTTTTAACATATCGCTTTCCAGCAACTTGACCTGGTGATCTACCTTATCGAGTTGACTGCTGCAAAACTTGACCAGTTCGGATCCGCGCTTGTAGGCGGCAACCGAAGCTTCCAGCGGTAATTCGCCGGCTTCCATCTGAGCTACCAGTTGCTCCAATTCTTGCATGGCTTGTTCGAACGATGCCGGTTCAGTGGTGTTGACAGAATTTTTTGGCATAAACGATATAGATAAAACCCAGCCTGCTTGGACCTGTGAAACGACTCCCGCACAGAACAGCGAAAGTCATGATTAAGAAATATAGCCGGTTATTCTAAAACAATCTGCCTCGGGCCGTCGTCAATACCGCTTAAAACTGGCTGCCTTTTAGAAAAATCGTGCGAATTAGACCCAACCATGGCATAATTTTTAGTTCTGTCCAAAATTTCCTCTTCAATATTATTTGAGACAATAGTTTGAATAAAGGTTTTTGCGGATTCTTTCTCTCTTAGGTTGGTGCAAATTAATTTGGGGGGTAGGGATGTCCGATCTTGCTAGTTTTACCAAGCTGGCGCGTTCCAATGCGCAGCTACCGGTAAACGTCTATTTCGACGAAGCGCTGTTACAGCGCGAAATCCAACAGCTTTTTAAACATGGCCCGCGTTACGTCGGCCATGAACTCATGGTGCCCAATGTAGGCGACTATGCCACCCTGGCCTCGGAAAACGAGGGCAGGATGCTGGTTCGCAATGCAGATGCTGGTATTGAGTTGATGTCTAATGTCTGCCGTCACCGTCAAGCCAAAATGCTGGACGGGCACGGCCATGCCCGCAACATTGTTTGTCCGCTGCATCGCTGGACTTACGATCTCAAAGGCGAATTGATCGGCGCGCCGCATTTCGGCGAAACGCCCTGCCTGAATTTATCCAAAACACCATTGCAAAGCTGGAACGGTTTGCTGTTCGAACAAAACGGCAACAATATTCCTGAAAAGCTGAAGCAACTCGGCGTCGCCAAAGATCTGGATTTCTCGGGCTATCTGTACGATCACACTGAAATACACGAATGCGACTACAACTGGAAGACCTTTATCGAGGTTTATCTGGAGGATTATCACGTCGAACCGTTTCATCCGGGCTTGGGCAGCTTCGTCAGCTGCGACGACCTGACCTGGGAATTCGGCGCGGACTACAGCGTGCAGACAGTCGGCGTGAACAATCGCCTGGCCAAATCCGGTTCGCCGATTTACAAGAAATGGCAAGAACAGGTTCTCAATTTCCGTAATGGCGAACCGCCGCGTTACGGCGCGATCTGGCTGACGTTGTATCCGAACATCATGGTCGAGTGGTACCCCCATGTACTGATCGTATCGACGCTATGGCCGCGCGGTCCGCAAAAAACCACAAATGTGGTCGAGTTCTATTATCCTGAAGAAATTACGCTGTTCGAGCGGAAATTCGTCGAAGCGCAACGGGCTGCCTATATGGAAACCTGTGTCGAAGACGATGAAATTGCGTTGCGCATGGATACCGGGCGCCGCATTCTGATGGAGCGTGGCATCAACGAGGCAGGTCCGTATCAATCCCCGATGGAAGACGGCATGCAGCACTTCCACGAATGGTATCGGGCGCGTCAATTGTAAGGAAGTGTCCAGCAGGTATTTGGGCGACTCAACTATGTACACCACTCTAATCACAGCACAACAACTCGCTGCGCTGCCGGCGCAATTGCCGGCGCGCACCGTTATCATCGATTGCCGGCATGATCTGATGCAAGCCGACGCCGGCCGCCTGGCTTATCGGGCAGGACACCTGCCCGGCGCGTTGTTTGCCGATATGGAACATGATCTGGCCGATCGCACACCGGCTGCGGATGGCCGCTTCAAGGGCCGCCATCCATTGCCGCAACGGGCCGCATGGCTTGCGACATTGGCGCGCTGGGGCATTAATAGCGATACCCAAGTTGTGGCCTACGATGCGCACGGCGGCATGTTTTCGGCGCGTCTGTGGTGGATGTTGCGTTGGGCGGGACATGAAACGGCGGCCGTGCTGGACGGCGGCGTTCCGGCCTGGCAGCAGGCCGGTTACGCATTAAGCGGCAGCGCCGTTGAAATCCCGTCGGTAACGGGCAACATTACCGACCGGCCTGCGCTGGTGAAAACCGTCGATGCAGATGCATTGCTGCTTGATATCGTTACGCATCCTCTCGCAAAGGCGCGTAAAAATGCCGTCGTGGACGCCCGCGCGCCGGATCGCTTTCGCGGTGAAAATGAAACGCTGGACCCGGTCGGCGGCCATATACCGGGCGCCAAAAATCGTTTCTTCAAAGAAAATCTACAGCCGGACGGACGTTTTAAACCGGCTGCAGATTTGCGCGCGGAATGGCGTCAAGTGATTGCCGCGCCGCAGCAAAGCGTGATGCAGTGCGGTTCCGGCGTTACTGCCTGCCACAATCTGCTGGCATTGGAAATTGCAGGCTTGCCGGGGGCTGCGCTATATCCCGGCTCGTGGAGCGAATGGTGTTCCGATCCGGCAAGACCGGTGGCGACCGGCGCCTGAAGATTCAAGACGCAAGTCTTTTAAATCACAACCATTTCAAAGTCTTCCTTGCGCGCGCCGCATTCGGGGCAAGTCCAATTCATCGGCACATCTTCCCAGCGCGTGCCGGCAGCGATACCCTCATCCGGCAAACCGGCTTCTTCATCGTAGACCCAGCCGCAAATCAGGCACATCCATGTTTTGAATTCTTCGTTCTGGTTTGCATTCGGGTTTGCGTTATCACTCACGGCTGACTATCCTTCAATTCAATCAAGTAAAATGCCAGGGGCTGCCACCGCAATCGATCAGCCAGCCCCAAAACCGGATATCTTAATCTACCCAACGTGCAAAACCAAACTTCTTCGCTTATTTTGACTTTCGGCGTAGCCGATCCGGTCGGTGCCATCGGCATCCAGGCCGATCTCGCCACGTTCGCCGCCATGGGTTGCCACGGGCTGACCGTGATTACTTCCATTCTGATCGGCGACACCGCCCGCATCGAAGATACGCAGGACATCGATGTCGATTGGGTTGCGGATCAGGCTCGCGTCGTGTTGGAAGATATGCCGGTCATGGCGTTCAAAGTCGGCTACGTCGGCAGTATCGAGAGCGTTTCCGCGATCGCCGAAATCGTCTCCGACTATCCGGATATCCCGCTGATTCTGGACCCCTTCATCACCGCCATGCCGGATCCCGGCATCGATGGCGAAGATATTCTGATCGCTATCCGCGAATTGTTGATTCCGCAAACGACGGTCCTGTTGCTATCGGCCGACGAACTATCGCGATTGGCCGAAACCTGGCGCGAACCGGTTGGCGATGCCAGCGAAGATACGCTGGCGCTGGACGCTATGCATATCATCGAACTGGGCGCCGAATACCTGTTCGTCACCGGCACGCCGGGAGAACTCAACCAGGTCGCCAATACCTTGTTCGACGCCGGCGGCGTGGTCCGGCATGACCCATGGCCACGTATCTCCGGCGCATTTGCCGGCGCCGGATCGACCCTGTCGGCCGCCATTGCGGCAATGCTGGCGAATGGCCTTGAAGTGCCCGAAGCCGTCTCCGAAGCACAGGAATTTACCGTCGCTGCGCTGACGCACGCGCAGCGCATCGGCATGGGCCGGCTGATTCCCGACCGCTATTTCTGGGCGCGCGAACCATCCCCACCGGAAACCGACGAGCCCGGCGCGGATACCGGCAATGCCGATGACAACATCGACAACGACACCCCGAACGATTCTCCCAAGATTTAACCTTGACTGCGTAATGACTTCATCCAACAACGACACTCTCTTCGCACGCGCACAATTAACCACACCCGGCGGCGTCAATTCGCCGGTGCGCGCCTTCCGTTCCGTAGGCGGCACACCGCGCTTCATCAAGCGCGCCGAAGGTCCCTATTTCTGGGATGCCGATGACCGGCGCTACATCGATTACATCGGTTCCTGGGGACCGGCCATTGTTGGGCATGCGCACCCGGAAGTCATTGCGGCAGTGCAAAAAGCGGTCGTCAACGGCTTGAGCTTCGGCGCGCCTACCGAAGGCGAAATCCTGATGGCCGAAGAGATCTGCAAGCTGGTGCCGTCAATCGAACAGGTCCGCCTGGTTTCCAGCGGCACCGAGGCCACCATGAGCGCATTGCGCCTGGCGCGCGGCGCGACCGGCCGAGACAAAATCGTTAAATTCGAGGGTTGCTATCACGGCCATGCCGATTCGCTGCTGGTCAAGGCCGGCAGCGGCCTGCTGACCTTCGGCAATCCGACATCGGCCGGCGTGCCGGAAGATTTTGCCAAGCATACGCTGGTGCTCGATTACAACAATAGCCAGCAACTGGAAGAAGCGTTCAAGGCATTCGGCAATGAAATCGCCTGCGTGATCGTGGAGCCGGTCGCCGGCAATATGAATCTGTTGCGCGCCAGTGCCGAGTTTCTGCAGACGATGCGCCGGCTGTGCACCGAATACGGCGCCGTGCTGATGTTCGATGAAGTGATGTCCGGATTCAGGGTCGCCCTGGGCGGCGCGCAGGCCCTGTATGGCATCAAACCCGATATCACGGCATTGGGTAAAGTCATCGGCGGCGGTTTGCCCGTGGCGGCCTTCGGCGGCCGGGCCGATCTGATGCGGCATATGGCGCCGCTGGGAGGCGTTTACCAGGCCGGTACGCTATCCGGCAACCCGGTGGCGGTAGCAGCCGGCCTGAGCACTTTGAAATTGATCCAGGCCCCGGGATTCTATGAGGCTCTGGGTGCGCAAACCCAAAAACTGGTGAATGGTCTGGTGGACATTGCGCGCGGCAGCGGCATCGCTTTCTGCGGAGACGCCGTCGGCGGGATGTTCGGCCTGTATTTCACCGACAAGCTGCCGACCGACTTTGCCACCATGATGCAATGCGACAAAACCCGCTTCAACCGGTTTTTCCACACCATGCTGGATGCAGGCGTTTATCTGGCGCCGTCCGCGTTCGAAGCGGGATTCGTATCGGCGCAACACGACGATGCAGTCATCGAAGCGACCCTGACGGCCGCGCGCGGTGCATTTGCAGAACTGGCCGGATAGTCGACGAAAAAAAAGGACGCCGAAGCGTCCTTTTTTATTCCGATAGTCTGATCAAGCCGAAAACGACGATCCGCAACCGCAGGTTGTCGTTGCATTCGGATTCTTGATCACGAACTGCGCGCCTTCAAGGTCGTCCTTGTAGTCGATTTCAGCGCCGACCAGATATTGGTAGCTCATGGAGTCGATCAACAGCTGAACGCCGTTCTTGTTCATGGTTGTGTCGTCTTCATTGACGACTTCGTCGAACGTAAAGCCGTACTGGAAACCGGAACAACCGCCACCCTGCACAAAAACACGCAGTTTCAGATCGGGATTACCTTCTTCCTCGATCAATTGGGCAACTTTCAGCGCCGCATTATCGCTAAACACGATAGGGGCCGGCATCGATTCAAGACTAGTCATTTCGGCAACTGCATTCATTTCACGCTCCTGCGGGGGAAAACAATAGGGCAATTATACGCTTGCCAGATTTTCATGCATCGCTGGACGCGGCCAGCTTCAAAATCGGTTCCACAGCTACATGCCCATGGCTCAATTGGCCGGACACCAGAGCGCCGCCATGCATTTCCAGCGCTTTGTAGTAGACATTACCTGTTATGCGGGCCTTCGGCTGCAATTCAAGTAGCTCCGTTGTGTAAACGTCACCGATGATTTCGCCGTTGACGATCAAATGCGCCGCCCGTACTTCACCGGTGATTTTGGCATGCTCCGAGATGACCAGCACGCTGGGCTTCTCCGTCTCGGTAGTGAGATTGCCGGTAACCTGGCCGTCGATTCTCAATCCGCCCTTGAATTGCACATCGCCCTTGATATTGGTGGCAACGCCGATCAGGCTGTCGATCGTGCTTTTATGTTTGCGTCCGAACATGATAGATTCCCCTTACAGATTAACTGCCTGCTGTGCACGCATTTGCCCTTTTTCCAATACCCGGGCTTGAACGGATTTAACCGTGGCGCCTTCCGGCAATGTCAAATCGCCTTCGAGCCGTTGGTAATATTTGAACGAAAGACTGAAATTCGCCGCATCGCTACCGCCTGCGGTCGGAAAGGTAATGATTTTGGTCTGCCCCTGTTGCTGAACAGTAACAGATAATTGCAGATTGCCTACGAAAAGATGAACGCCGCCTGGGTTCTGACCTTGCATCACGAGCAGACGATAACGCAATTGATCGCTTCCGGCTAGCTCTGCTTTGAAGCGCTGGATAGTGATGCCCTGGACACCGATGTTGGTTGGCAACAAACTTTCAAAAAAGGCAAGATCCTCTTTCAGCTTGGCATTTTCCGTTTCCAGCGCCTTGGTCTGGGTAACCATCTGATTTTCCGTGGCTTTCTGGATGTTGCGCTGGCTTTCCGACGCATTCACGGTGCTGGAATAACTATCCCGCTCCTCGGTCAATTGCTTGACTTGCGCGGTCAGCGCCGCGATGCGCTCGTCGTCCGCTTCGGGGCGGAAGGCACTCAAGCCCTGCTCCTGATTAAAGACGTAATAAGCGATGGCGGCCACGACCGCCAGGCCGATCGCCATGAAAACGATTTTCACGCTCCATGGCAAATGACTTTTGATCGTCATCTTCGGCGCCGAGATCGACATGCGCCTCACCCATAATTTATATTTCACGTTGTTATATTTTTATGGCAAAGATATTACGGCAGCACCGGCACGTGCATCAGGCCGGTCGTTTCATCGATGCCGAACATCAGATTCATACATTGCACCGCCTGACCGGCAGCCCCCTTGACCAGATTATCCTGCACTACCAAAATCACCAGCGTATCGCCATCGGCGGGACGATGCAACGCGATACGCAGCATATTCGATGCCCGCGTCGACCGCGTATCCGGCGTCGATCCGAACGGCATGACATCGACGAACGGCTCATTGCGGTAAGCGTTTTCAAACAGTGCCTGCAACGCTGCGTTATCGATTTCCCCGGTCAGGCGTGCGTACATCGTCGCCTGCATGCCGCGAATCATCGGCACCAGATGCGGTGTGAACAGCAGCCCCACCTTGCTATCGGTCATGCGGCTCAATTGTGCAACAGTTTCAGGCAAATGCCGATGTCCCGATACGCCATATGCCTTGAAATTATCGGAGGCTTCCGAGAACAACGTCGCGACTTCCGCCTTGCGGCCGGCGCCGGACACGCCCGACTTGCAATCGGCGATCAGATGCGCAGCATCCACCACGCCGGCTTTGAGCAGCGGCGCCAGCCCCAGTTGAATCGTGGTCGGATAACAGCCGGGATTGCCTACGATGCGCGCTTTCTTGATGGCGTCGCGGTTCAGCTCTACCAGGCCGTAAGCGGCTTCCCTGAGCAACTCGGGACAGCTATGCGCCATCTTGTACCATTTCTCAAACACCGCGGTGTCCTGCAGGCGGAAGTCGGCGGCCAGATCGATCACCTTGACGCCGGCAGCCAGCAAATCCGGCGTCTGCGCCATGGCCACACCGTGCGGCGTCGCGAAAAACACTACATCGCATTGTTTGAGATCGGCTTTTTCGGGTGCAGAGAATGGAATTGTTATGCGCCCGCGCAGCGATGGAAACATCTCGGCGATCGGCATCCCGTCTTCCTTGCGGGACGTCACTGCCTGAACGCTGACTTCGGGATGCGTCGCCAAGAGACGCAACAGTTCAACACCTGTGTATCCGGTACCGCCGACAATGCCAACTTTGATCATTTCCACTTCCCCTGCAAAAAACCGATCGAATCACGAATTTTAACAGCACCCGTGCGCCAATGAAAAAAAAGCCGCTGGACCTGAGTCCAGCGGCTTTTTGCGTACAACGAACGCGATTAACGTTTGGAGAATTGCTTTGCGCGGCGTGCTTTGCGCAGACCGACTTTTTTACGTTCAACTTCACGCGCATCGCGTGTGACGAAGCCGGCTTTCGACAGTTCCGGTTTCAAAGTTGCATCGTAGTCGATCAGGGCACGGGTAATACCGTGACGCACAGCGCCGGCCTGGCCGGACTCGCCGCCACCGTTGACGTTGACCATGATGTCGAAAGTTTCGACATGGTTAGTCAGTTCCAGCGGTTGACGAATCACCATCAGACCTGTTTCGCGAGAAAAATACTCGTTGGCAGGCTTGCCGTTAACAACGATCTGGCCAGAGCCCGATTTGATGAACACGCGCGCCACTGCACTCTTGCGACGGCCGGTTCCGTAATTGTAAATACCGATCATGTCAAATCCTTAGAGTTCTAGTGGTTTAGGTTGCTGCGCGGCGTGCGGATGCGTTGCATCTGCGTACACTTTGAGCTTTTTGATCATCGCGTAACCGAGCGGGCCCTTAGGCAACATGCCCTTGACCGCTTTCTCGAGCGCGCGACCTGGAAAACGCTGTTGCATTTTCAGGAAATTGGTTTCATAGATACCGCCTGGATAACCGGTGTGGCGATAGTATGTTTTTTCAGTCGCTTTAGTGCCGGTCACGCGCAGTTTGCCTGCGTTGACGACCACGATGAAATCGCCGGTATCGACGTGAGGAGTAAATTCCGGTTTATGCTTGCCGCGCAGTCGGAGTGCCACTTCGCTGGCAACACGTCCGAGGATTTTGTCCGTCGCGTCAATCACGAACCACTCGCGTTGGACCTCATGGTCTTTTGCGGAAAAGGTTTTCTGCATGATGACTTCCTAATTAAAAAAATAAATTACTCAAATGGTGGTTCCGCCCTAACACCTCATACTGCTGCGCTGTTACTGCACTCTTACTGCGGTGCCGTAGTTGTCATGGTTGTTTTAGGCGGACTCGGCCTTATATTCTTTCCTGAGCAAACGGAAAGCCGGAAATTATAGCCTTTTCAAGGACTTGGCGTCAATCGGATGATGCAAATAGCCGATTTTGAGCAACAAGGCCGCATTTCCCGCCCCGGACAGGTCTGCATAGGTCTTGCGCAGATAAGCGAATACAGCCCGGCGCTTACTCATTTACAATATCCGGCTTTAACCGATTAGCGAGATTCTCATGGAGTGCACCGTACGTTGGACCGGTTTATCCGGCATGTCTTTCCTGGCAGAAACAGGCTCCAGCCATCTGGTCACGATGGATGGCGCGCCGGATGGCGGCGGCCGCAATCTGGCCCCGCGCCCGATGGAAGTGGTGCTGGCCGGCACCGGCGGCTGCACCGCCTACGATGTCGTGCTGATCCTGCGTAAAAGCGGCCAGGACATTCGCGGCTGCGAAGTCAAACTCAGCTCCGAACGGGCCGAGAAAGACCCCAAGGTATTCACCAAAATCCATTTCCACTTCATCGTCACCGGCCGCAAGCTGAAGCCGAATCTGGTGGAACGTGCGATCAAACTGTCGCACGAGAAATACTGTTCGGCATCGATCATGCTGGAAAAAACCGCCGAATTGACGCACAGCTTCGAAATCGTAGACGACTCGGCAGATGCCGTTGCGCCTGCCACAGCTTAAGTTTATGGTGATTTAAGGCAATTTATATATAGTAAGCCACACCGGTCATGACCTTGGACGCCGCCCGCATCGCCCCCCGCAATGGTGTGGGCATTTCGGCGGCGCCGAGCGCCTTGGCCGCGTCGCCATGTTCAACTTCATCGATGCGCATCTGCGTCACAATTGCGCGCGATTTGGTGTCCTGAAGCGGCAGCGCTTCAAGATGGCTGGACAAATGCGCCGCCACCTGGCGTTCGGTTTCGGCGACAAAACCCAGATTACGCGCGTCGCCCATGCGCGCCGCCAGCGCACCGAACAGATAAGCGCCGCCATACCATACCGGGTTCAGCAAGCTGATGCGCGATCCCAGCTCTTGCAGGCGTTGCGCGGTCCAGGCCAGATGATCGGCTTCCTCGCGTCCGGCCAATGCAAATTGTTCGCGTGTCGCGTCATGTTGAGAAAACCGTCCCTGAGCATCATATAAGGCCTGTGCACATACTTCGCCGACATGATTGACCCGCATCAACGCCGCACTATGGCGCTGCTCGGCTTGATCCAGCGGCGCGTCGGTGCTATCGAGCACATTGAGCGCCGGATTCGGCCGCGATGCCGCGCCGACCCCGCCGATCACTCTGAGCGCCTTGTCGAAATCGGTAATGAAGCGGTCGATGAAGTTCATAAGAAAATGCTCACTAATACATTAAATTGCCTTAATTTTATCAGCCGCAGGCGTCAAATCGGCAACATCCCGACGCCGAGCCATGGCAAGCCGTTAAGCGGGCACACATCCCCCGATAACGTGCTCTACGGTAAAATGCCTGCCACACATCAATTAAGACCTGTCGATAAGCCTACATGAGCAAAGAACTGAAAAACGCTCCACCCCCACCAGCCACCTCCAATTTCCTGCGTGGTATTGTCGAACACGATCTCTCCAGCGGCGCTTACGCCGATCGCAAAGACAAGCAGGGACAGGCGCTGCCGCAGGTCGTCACCCGTTTTCCGCCAGAGCCGAACGGCTATCTGCATATCGGCCACGCCAAGGCAATCTGCCTCAATTTCGGATTGGCGCGCGATTACGCGGGCCGCTGCAATCTGCGTTTCGACGATACCAATCCGGCCAAGGAAGATCAGGAATACGTCGATACCATCATCGATACGGTGAAATGGCTGGGCTTCGACTGGCATGACGGCAACCAGGAACACCTGTATTTCGCCAGCAATTATTTCGAGCAGTTGTACCAGATGGCCGAATATCTGATCGGCGCCGGCCACGCTTACGTCGATAGCCAAAACGCCGAGGACATGCGCACCAATCGCGGCAATTTAATCGAGCCCGGCAAAAATTCGCCATTCCGCGACCGCTCCGCCGCCGAATCGCTGGATCTGTTCCGCCGCATGAAAGCCGGCGAGTTCAAGGACGGCGAACACATCCTGCGCGCCAAAATCGATATGGCCTCGCCCAACATGAATATGCGCGATCCGGCCATCTATCGCATCCGGCATGCGCATCATCACCGCACCGGCGATACCTGGTGCATCTATCCGATGTACGACTACACCCATCCGATTTCAGATGCGCTGGAAAGTATCACGCACTCGATCTGCACACTGGAATTCCAGGATCACCGGCCGTTTTACGACTGGATCCTGGGACGCCTGAGCGAAGGCGGTTTTTTCCAGAGCCCGGTGCCGCATCAATACGAATTCGCGCGCCTGAATCTGACCTACGCGATCACCAGCAAGCGCAAGCTGCTGCAA
>DASYCG010000153.1:0-4946 GCA_036500325.1 Herbaspirillum sp.
TCGCCGCCAGTCGGGAGACTCAAGTCCATTTGCCAGAAAGTGTAGTGCGTCATCAAACATTCGCACGAAGGTTAACAGCCTATGCCACCGTTTACAACACCCACAATAAAAATGCCGATCAGCTTAACTGAACGGCATTACCGGCGTGCGGGGTTCATTCGTTAAACAATTGCAAAAATAAGGTGATATCGGTCAGATAAATACCATTTTGATCCTCCTGATATCGTAAATCCGATACAGGATTCGGTTAAGTTATGCTATTTTCTTTAGATGAGACATCACCGCTGCTTTTAACTGTGCGCCGGCTTGCCTGCTGTTGCACGGCTATGCGTTGCGCCGCGGTCATGCGCGGCTTGACGCCGATCAGCAATGCATGCCAGACGCCTGTGAGGAGGGGACGGAACAAAACAAACATGGCCGCCACCGCGCCCAGGCCGCCTATCGTGCGAAGCGCAAGCGCCGTCACCGCCAGCGCATCTTCTGCGACGGGCATGACGGATTCGATAGGTTGGACGAAGGACAGGATGGACATATTGTTTTTTTAATCTAGCATCATCGACAGCGCTGCTTCTGTATACCCTTGCTGCATCGCAAAATTCGATGCGGCAAATTGTGGCCTTCTGCGCATTTTTCGCGCATTTGTTAATAAAGCCGTGCCGTCTTTAATTTGCTGATTACGCGCTCCAGGCGACGAAACGCAGTTCGGCAGCCAGGTTCGGTTGCGCCGCTTCGTGGCTCGCTGCCATGCGATCGATCGCTTGCTTGCGCTTCATCTTTGATTTTTCGACAGTTTTTGCATCGTAGCGGTCAGCCAGGACGCGCAGGACAGACGCCAGCTTGCCGGCAACCGGACGAGTTTCAACGTTAGTGAAATAGGCTGTACCTGTGGACATGATGATTTTCCTTTACAAATGTTTCGGTGTTGCATCGCAGTATAGATATGCTGTGATATCAATTCCAATTCTGTTTTTGGATAACAGTTATGTTATTTAACTATAATAATATTAATCTTCATAAGAGAAAAAAATGAGCTTCTTGACTCTGGATCTGAATTTACTCCGCGTATTTGACGCCATCATGACCGAGCAAAACCTGACGCGCGCGTCGAATCTGCTCGCCATGACGCAGCCGGCGGTATCCAATGCGCTCAAGCGCTTGCGCGATACCCTGGGCGACGAGTTGGTGATCCGGACCGCGCATGGCGTGCGGCCGACTTCGCGCGCGGAAGAGTTATGGCCGACGGTGCGCAAGGCTCTGTCGGAACTGGAGGCGGCAATTACCCCGGAGTCTTTCGATGTCTCGAAAGCGCAAACGACTTTCCGCATGGCAATGGTGGATGCGACTGCCGCGCTTTGGCTGCCGTCACTGATCCGCTCGATCATGACCGACGCCCCAAAGATGAAGGTACGGATGATGCCGCTGACGACGCGCGATCCACGCTCGATGCTGCTGCGCGGCGATATCGACCTGGCGATCGGCTTTTTCCCGGGCGTGACGGCGCAGCTGGCCGACGGCCAAGGCATGGTCAAATCGCAAATCAGCCACGAACGTCTATATACAGGACAATACGTCTGTGTCATGCACAAGAACCATCCATTGGCCAAACAGGATCTGACGCTCGATACCTATTGCGCCGCCGATCATTTATTGGTCAGCCTGTCCGGCAAACCCCATGCGGTAATCGACGATGTATTGACCAGCCTGAACCGCGAACGGCGCATCCTGCTGACCGTGAACCAGTTCTTTACCGCGGGCAGGGTGGTGGCCAGCTCGGACCTGATTACGGTGCTGCCGCGCCACCTGATAGCCGCCACCGGCATGACCGAAGCCTTGATCGTCAAGGAATTGCCGTTCCAGACGCCGGACGAGCATGTCGACATGCTTTGGCACGAACGCGATGCCCGCAATCCTGCGCATAAATGGCTGCGCTCGCACCTGATCGCAACCACTCACGATCAATTCGGGCGAATCACCAAGCAATACGGCAACAACGAGCGCGCGTGAATCCAGATAATGACCTCAGGCAATGCGTGGCCACTTATTAACAATAAGTAGTCGAAAGCGGCCATCAGCCTGTGGATAAATTTGTTGATATCCTGGTAGCGCTATGGGGACAATCTGTGCAAATCGCGATTCTCAAAAACTATCCACAGACGATCAGAAAATCATACAGGCTTTACCAAGCGCTTATTCAAACTGCAAGTTCTTGTTTACAGAGGATTTAAAGGGCTTATCCACAGAAACTGCCTTGCTCTATTATTACTACTATTTATATATATACCCTTACATTTAAAAACAGTGGAAGAGCAAAGAGGGAAAGAAAGGAAAAAATTTCCTTCGATACAAAAACAGCGCTGTGGATAAACCTTTGGATAAGTCGGGGATAAGCGGTGGATGGATTCTGGATAACTGGTTTTCACGAGTTCGGCAAGCAAGACGCAACAATCTTGTCAACGAAGCCTGATTGAAGATCATAATAACGATTGCTGATTAAGCCGGGTTCATCCCGGCTTATTTATTGCAGGCCAGGTTTTAAATTGAATTTCAAAAACAATTTCATATAACGTTTGAGTTTCTATGCCGGATTATCTGATTTTATGTAGTGGGGCTTTCTTGGCCGGATTGATTGATGCGGTAGTCGGCGGTGGTGGATTGATCCTGATACCGACATTGTTCAGCGTTTTCCCGAATGTCACGCCGGCGACTCTGTTTGGCACCAATAAGGTGGCAAGCGTATTCGGTACCAGTGCTGCCGCGATAACCTTTGCGAAAAAAGTACAGCTAGAGTGGGGTGCTGCGGTACCCGCCGCATTTGCCGCATTTTTGTTCTCTTTTGCGGGCGCCTGGACGGTGACACATATTCCAACGGATATGGTGCGTAAATTATTGCCGTTTGTATTGTTGTTTGTCGCGCTATATACCTTGAAGAGAAAAGACCTTGGCCGGCATCACTTACCGATACACACCGGTGGCAAAAAGATATTTTTGGCTATCTTTATTGGTGGCGCCATAGGATTTTATGATGGTGTATTTGGGCCAGGCACCGGTAGTTTTTTGGTGTTCCTGTTTGTACGGGTTTTCGGCTTCAGCTTCTTGTCGGCTTCGGCGGTATCCAAGGTAGTCAATGTTGCGACTAATATTGGTGCCTTGATCTGGTTCGGCGTCAGCGGCCATATTATCTGGCAGCTTGGTTTGTTGATGGCTATTTTTAATGTCGCTGGTTCTACTGTCGGAAGCAGACTTGCAATCAAGCATGGCAGCGGTTTTGTGCGGATACTATTTTTAATCGTGGTTACGATTTTGATATTTAAAACTGCATATGACGGTTTTCTCAAATAAATCGTTAATGGGTAGGTGAGGGTAAAAATTACGATTATTGTTTCACGTGAAACAGCATTCTCAGCTATTTTTAAATGTGTTCGAGATTGCTTTAACAGCACTTGATATTGCCAATAGCCTAATTCGTGTTTCACGTGAAACACAATAGTTAAACCTATTGGCGGTCAGCTTTAAAAAGACTTTATAATCACGCCTCTTCCTTTTGCAGTCAGAGCGTGTTCCATGTTATTTCCCACTCAATTCGATGTCATCATAGTCGGCGGCGGTCATGCCGGAACCGAGGCCGCGCTCGCGGCTGCGCGTATGGGACAGAAGACTTTGCTCTTGTCCCACAATATTGAGACGCTAGGGCAGATGTCTTGCAATCCTTCGATCGGTGGTATCGGCAAGGGACATCTGGTAAAAGAAGTAGATGCAATGGGCGGGGCGATGGCAATCGCCACCGATGAAGCAGGCATTCAATTCCGAATTCTGAATTCATCAAAAGGTCCTGCAGTGCGCGCAACTCGTGCTCAAGCCGATCGAATCATGTACAAGCAGGCCATCCGTTCGCGTCTCGAAAACCAGCCGAATCTGTGGTTGTTCCAGCAAGCGGTGGACGACCTCATGATGGAAGGCGATCGCGTTATCGGTGCTGTCACGCAGGCTGGCATCAAGTTCCTGGGCAAGACCGTGGTGTTGACTGCCGGTACCTTCCTGGATGGGAAGATTCATGTCGGGTTGAATAATTATTCGGCTGGCCGTGCAGGCGATCCTCCGGCTATCTCCTTGTCCGCGCGGCTTAAAGAACTCAAGCTGCCGCAAGGACGTTTGAAGACCGGCACACCGCCGCGTATCGATGGGCGCACCATCGACTTTTCGGTCATGGAAGAGCAGGGCGGCGATTTAGATCCGATTCCGGTGTTCTCGGTAATGGGGACGGCCGCAATGCATCCGCGCCAATTGCCATGCTTCATTACCCATACCAATCAAAAAACCCACGACATTATTCGCGCCGGCCTGGACCGCAGTCCGATGTACACCGGTGTGATCGAGGGCGTCGGGCCGCGTTATTGCCCGTCGATCGAAGACAAGATCCATCGTTTCGCAGGCAAGGATTCGCATCAGATCTTTCTCGAACCGGAAGGTTTGACGACCAATGAATATTATCCAAATGGCATCTCCACCAGCTTGCCGTTCGATGTTCAATTGGCACTCGTGCAGTCGATGGTCGGCATGGAGAACGCGCATATTTTGCGTCCGGGTTATGCGATCGAATACGATTATTTCGATCCCCGTGGTTTGAAGGCTTCGCTGGAGACCAAGCAGATCAAGGGCCTGTTCTTTGCCGGGCAGATCAATGGCACCACAGGCTATGAAGAGGCCGCTGCCCAGGGCATGCTGGCGGGCCTGAATGCGGCCTTGCAGGCACAGGAGCGGGATGCCTGGACACCCGGCCGCGACCAGGCCTATCTGGGCGTGCTGGTCGACGATCTGATTACGCAAGGGGTGCAGGAACCATATCGCATGTTCACCAGCCGCGCCGAATATCGCTTGAGTCTGCGTGAAGACAATGCCGATATGCGCCTGACCGAAATCGGCCGGCAACTGGGCTGCGTGGGTGACGC
>DASYCG010000154.1:0-10469 GCA_036500325.1 Herbaspirillum sp.
ATTGCCCATGCGCAGTTGCACGCCTTCTATCATCGGCTTATCTTGCTCATGGAAACCCATCTGCTGCCAGCGATTGGTTTCTTCGTCGGCGGCGGGATCGTTCAGTTGATAGTTGCGCGAGCTGGCGTAAAAATAATGGGCACTGGCGTTGGTCTGCGGCGTCACGATATGCGTTCCCAGCCTGACCAGGCCTTCGCTGCGCGGGCGTCCTACCGGGACGATGCCGACTTCCAACTGGCAGCAACTGGCCGGATACCAGCGGATATCCAGCCAATATTCCACCAGCGCATCCGGGTCTTTCATGAAAGGGCGGAACGAGCTGGGCGCATGGGTGCTCGGCAGCGATCGCTTGCTCTCCAGTATGCCGTCCTTGTAGATGACGTCGTGCCTGGCGGCCAGGAAATCGTCGACCTTTTGATAAGGGGCATGCAGATAATTCACATGCGAAAGATCCATTAAATTATCGACCACCAGCTCGTAGTGCGCGTTTTGAATCATATGGTCGCCGACGGTTTTGAGCAGCGGCGAGGTGAGATGGCTGTAGTCCGGGATCAGGGACGGATCGGCTAGCTCGGCGTCGCCGTTCCATAGCCAAAGCAGGTTATGGCGATCTACCGCCGGATAGGTGTGCACGCGCGCCGCGGCCGGTATTTTGCCGTCGCCATGCGGATTATGGACGCAGGCGCCGGAGCAATCGAATTGCAGGCCGTGGTAACCGCATTCGACCACGTCGCCCAGCAGTTTTCCCATATGCAGCGGTGCAAAACGGTGCGGGCAGCGGTCGATCATGGCAACCGGGCTGCCATCCTGTTTGCGGTACAGCAAAATCGGTTCGTCGAGCAGGGTTTGGACCTGCATCTCGCGGCGGACCGAATCGCTCCAGGCGGCAACATACCAGGCATTTTTCAGATAAGACATTCTTTCTCCTTCGTGTTTCGTTGTTTGTTTTGTGCGTGCGAAAAGTATAGGAAGCGGGCCTGTTCGTGACAAACGGAGTTTCTTTGGGTCTGGCTTGATTTTTCTTTATGTCTGTTTCCGAAATAACAAAAATTTATTGGCGAATCCGGATAGACAAAGGTAAGGTGCAAGACTGGAGACCACCTAAAACAGGCGCCATGCCGAACCCACTTCAGGAAAAAAATGCAGGCATTTCCGTCCGTCAATCATTTGCGCAGCTTTCAGGTGATCGGCCGCCATCTCAATTTGATGCGTGCCGCCGAAGAACTGCATGTCACGCCGTCTGCGCTGAGTTATCAATTAAGTATTCTGGAAGAGCAATTGGGTGTGCGTCTGTTTATCAGGACCGGCCGCGGGCTGGCTTTTACCGACACCGGGCTTGAACTGTATGGCGACGTCGACGAAAGCCTGAACCGCCTTTGGGCGGCCATCAATCGCGTGTCGAAACATCGCGACAGTCCTACGCTGATCGTCAATTCCTATCCCACCTTTGCAATGCGCTGGCTGATGCCGCGCTTTGCCAGCTTCAACGAGCAGTCCTTGAATGTCGAACTGCGGGTTTCAACCACCAACGTCACCTTCAAAGAAAGCGATATCGATTGCGCGATTACCTACGGTGATGGCGACTATCCGGGATTTGTCGTCAATTTTCTGCGTGAAGAACATTTGACACTGGTCTGTGCGCCCCAGGCCATCACGGTCGAGCGTCCTTTGCGGGAGCCGGCCGATATCGCAGGCCATTCCTGGCTGTCCACCAAGATGCGTTCTCACGATTTGGATTTATGGTTCGCTGCCGTCGAAGGCGCCCCGCCACACGGCATTCGGCAACTCATCTTCGAATCGAGAAACATGGTGATTCATGCTGCACTGCAAGGGCTGGGTATTGCGATCGTCGACCCGTTGATGATCAAGGACGAGCTGGCGACCGGCAAACTGATCCAGCCGTTTCCGGTCGTCGTGAAAGGCAGCGGCTCCTATTTTCTGGTGTATCGCCAGCGCGATGAAAACTCGGTCAATATCGCCGCTTTCAGGGACTGGCTTTTGTTCGAGATCAGCAAGGAACTGACCGCCACGCCACTAGCGCTGCCCTGACAATTATTTTGCGTTGCTCAGCAAGATATCGTTATAGGTTTTTACCCACTTGTCCTGGCTATCCAGCGCCACGTCCGGGTCGATTATTTTCATCGGTACCTTGTCGAAAGGCGAGACGATCTTTTTGGTGGTCGCAACATAACCGCCATCGACGATGATTTGCTGCCCTTCGGTAATCAGGAAATCGTAAAAGAGCATGGCGGCAGCCGGATGCTGCGCTTTTTTGAGCAGCGCTACCGTGCCCATTTGCCCGATCAACGGCTGCAATGTGGTCATGCCGATCGGCGCGCCCTTTTTCTTCAATGGCGGAATGGTGCAGTAATAAGACGACAACGCCATCTGCGCTTCACCGGACGCAACCAGCGCCGCCATCAGCGAGTGTCCCTTGCGGAAAGACATGCCATTGGTCTTGACGATATTGGTAAACAGCTTGCGCCCTTTTTCTTCGCCCATCGCCGCGATCAATGCATTGAACCAGCCGTAATCGTTCGCCTCGATGGATAACTTGTTCTTCCATTTCGGGTCCAGCAGATCCTCGTAGCTTTTCGGCAAATCTTCTTTTTTGACTTTGTCGGTATTGTAGGCGCCGAGATAGACGTCGAGCGTGAAGCCTACCCATTCCTTATGATTGGGGATCGCCTCCGGCATCAATTCTTTCTGGTACGGCGAATTGACCATCTGCAGCATTTTTTCCCGATGCAGCGCCTGATTTTCCGGGCTGTTGTTCTGGATGACATCGACTTCATTGCGGCCGCCTCGCGCCTCGGTAATGACGCGTTGCAAAATACTTTCGGAGTCGGCGCGCCAGGATTTCACCTTGATCCCGTATTTTTTGGTGAACGCCGCTTCCACCGCGGTCATCACCGGGTAATCCTGGTAAACCGAAACTTCGCCTTCTTTTTGCGCGGCAGCGATCAACAATTCATTACGGTCTGCGCCATGATACGTGGCGAAATCCATTCCGGAGGGCGCCCCTATCGCCGAAATATGCCAACCGCCTGCAATCAATATCAATGCTGAAATTTTTATCAGTAATTTATTCATGCTTTGTCTCCTCGTTGTATGTGACGCGTACTTGCACGTCATCTGGATTTGCAGCGGTAGTACATCAATTTGCGGGTTTAGCCTTTGGTCGTAAAGATTTGAAATCCATGGATCGGTGAGTCGGTGAACCAATACAGTGATGGAATCAGGCGTGTTCGCGCCACAGTCCCAAAGCCTGTTGCGCCGGGCGGTCCGAAAAGCTGAACAGAACGGTATCTTCGGAAGCGGTATGGATTGCATCGCTCCATGACGGGACCACGAATACATCGTGTGGGCGCCATTCGATTTCCTGGCCGCCGATCGTCGATTTGCCGTGTCCTTCGATCACGCAATAAACGGCGCCATCGGTTGAGCGGCCGGCTAGTGCCGTGAAATTTTTTGGCAGGAGCTGCACATACGCGCCCATCGTCGGCATCGGCGGTCCGCCGTCGACTGGATTGACGTATTGCATTTTTACGCCGTGGCGCGGATCGAGCGGACCGTTTTTGAACAGCGTGTCGAGCGCTTCGCGGGTCCGGTCGTAGGGATAGCAGAACAGGGGCGACGAGCGGCTGGTCGCGCGATATTCGATCGGCAGCAGATTTGCGCCATAACGCCAGGCCGTGTCGCCTTCTTGCCGCGTAATCGCTTGCTTGTCTTCCGGATAGGGTTCCGCAAAACTGGTGGTGAAGGCGTTGACGATCGGTACGTCCAGGCCGTCCAGCCATATCACCGGTTCATCGCCCGGGTTGCCGTGATCGTGGAAAGTCCAGGACGGCGTCAGGATGAAATCGCCCGGATGCATCGTGATGCGCTCGCCGTCCACGGCGGTGTATGCGCCGTGTCCTTCGATCACCAGCCGCAGCGCCGACGCCACGTGGCGATGACTTGGCGCTACCTCGCCCGGCATGATCAATTGCAGGCCGGCATAC
Source organism: Herbaspirillum sp. (assembly GCA_036500325.1). GTDB lineage: Bacteria > Pseudomonadota > Gammaproteobacteria > Burkholderiales > Burkholderiaceae_D > Herbaspirillum. The sequence continues at coordinate 4,005 of DASYCG010000154.1, forward strand.
AGGCTTTGGGTGATTTGCGAAATACCGCGCAGGCCTGGATTTTCCAGAACCAGTACGCGGCGCTCGGCTTCTTTTGCGGTAATGAGGCGGCCGGCTTCCATCAGCAATGGACGCATATCCCGATAGCGCCAGATGGCCGGGGAATAGGCCGGAACGGGTTGGGGCGTGACCAGGCGCGCCATGGCCGACCAGAGCGGCGCCGTGTCCTGCCGATCGAGCCGCGCGTAAAATTCCTGCCGTTGTTCGGTCTGCGCGGCTTGTTCGGTTTGTCCGGCTGTGGAAGCAATGTTCGAATCGGGATTTTTCATCTGGCTCCATCCGTTCTTTTCAGTTTTTAAGCGGCGCGAATCGCCACTTCCATAGTCCCGATTTTTTCAATCGCGGCGACCATGGTTTGACCCGGTTCGATCGGACCGACACCTTCCGGCGTGCCGGTGATGATGATGTCGCCGGGATGCAAGGTATAGAAAGACGATGCAAATTCGATCAGATGTGCGACGTCCAAAATCAGGTCGGAGGTATTCGATTTCTGCCTGACGCTGCCGTCCACGGTAATGCTTAGATCCAGCGCACTCGGATCGCTCAATTCATCGGCGGTAACGAGCCAGGGGCCGAGCACCGTGTAAGAATCGGGCGACTTTCTAAGGCTGCGTTCTTCGGGGCCGCGAATGGTGATGTCGAGCCCGATGCTGTAGCCCGCGACGTAGCTCAACGCCTCTGCGCGGCTAACGTTATTGGCTTCCTTGCCGATGATCACGGCAAGCTCGACTTCGTGATCGTTGCGCCGATCGCGTTTGCGCAGCGCAACGCCCTGCGAGGCACCGACCAGCGAGCTGTTGGCCTTCAGGAACAGGCCCACACGCTGGATTTCACCGATCTGATTGTTGTGATGGATATTCGGGTCGCCCAATACTTCTTTCAAATGCTTCTCATAATTCACCGGTGCGGCGATGATTTTTCCAGGATTGGCGACCGGGCTCAACAGCGCGACATCGGCCAGCGCGATCGCAGGCGCATTGCCGAGCAAGGTTTTGATGCGCGCGACCACTGCCGGAAGATTGGCGATCAGCACGTCATGCTGTGGAAAAGGGTAAGTGTGCAGCGGCAGCACATCCAATGCGGCGCTGACATCTTTGACCTTATCACCCTCGACAACGCCTAATTGATTATTGCCGAATCTGCAGATTTTCATTATTTCTCCATTGCTTCATTTATTAAATACCGTTGTACAACCAAGCCATGCCGTCCAGCGTTTGATCGACTGTTCTGGCCTTGAGGAAATCATTGCGCAGTTCGCGCGCGACACCTTTGGCGTGATAAAACTCGCCATAAAGCCGGGCTGTCAGTTGCACTTTTCCGGTCCGCAGATAGCGCCGTTTTTGATAGCGCAGGAACGCTTCTTCATACGGTCCGCCGGCATCCAGTTCATCGGCCAGCACCACGGCATCTTCGATCGACATGCCGGCGCCTTGCGCTGCGTATTGCAACATCGGATGTGCTGCATCGCCCAATAAGGTGACGCGCCCCTTGGACCAGTTCTCGATCGGATCGCGATCGCACAGTACCCACATGCGCCAGGTGTCGATCTTCGCCAGCATGGTTTTTACTTCCGGCGTGGCATCGCTGAAGCGCCGGTGCAATTCTTCCGAATCGGCCGCCGAGTCCCAGCCTTCGACGTATTTATCGCTGTGGAAAACAGCCACCAGGTTATACAGCTTTCCGCCGCGCAAAGGATAGTGCACCAAATGCGTTTTGGCGCCGGCCCAGAGCGTCATCGAATTCGAGCGCCGCGCCAGTGGGACATCTTCGATCGGCAATACCGCGCGGTAGGCGATATGCCCGGATACGCGCGGCGGCCCGTCGTTGACCAATTGACTGCGGATGGTCGACCAGAGGCCATCGGCGCCGATCAGTGCGTCGCCTTCGACGACATCGCCATCGCTGCTGTGGGCCGATACGCTGGCGCCATGATCTTCGAATTTCACGATCTTTTTCGACGTGATGATTTGGATCAGATCGGATTTCTGGCATTCTTCGAAGAAGATGGCGTGCAGATCGGCACGATGAATCAGCGCGTAGGGATAATGAAAACGCTGCAGAAAACTTGTATCCAGCGGGATGCTGACGACGTTCTCGCCGGTGATGCCGTCCATCATCACCAAGGTCTGGGGCAGCGCGGCCTTGCTCAGAATCTTTTCGCTCAATCCCAGTTTCTCGAACATATGAAATACGTTCGGGCCGACCTGAATGCCGGCGCCGATTTCCTTGATCTCTGCGGCCTGTTCGAAAACAACCGAGCGGAATCCTTTTTTGCTCAGCGCCAGTGCGGTGGCGAAACCGCCAATGCCGCCGCCGACAATGAGGATCGGGCGCTTTTGCTCGCTGGAATTTGTCACATTTGCTCCTTTTGCGTGTTTTCCGGTTTGTCCCAGGGCGCGGGGCGCACGTTTGCGAGACGATCGGACATCACTTTGAAGCGAGTATAGATAGCGCATCGACGCCAGTCGATAACGTGGCGGTGATAGTCAGCATCAAAAAAATTGATGGGATTTTTTGGCGGGACCGACAATTTTGATTAAGTCGCCCCAGGCGCGGATCAGGTGCGGAAAATATCGATCATGACTTTACGCAGCCATTCGATGCCTGGGTCGCGGGCATACCGTTCGTGCCAATGCTGCATCACGCGATATTCCGGAATCTTGAAGGGGAGTTCAACCACGCGGACATTTTTGCCCAGCGCCAAAGCGAAGCGATGCGGGACGGTGGCTATGAATTCGGTGCTTTCCATGGTCGACGAAACACCCAGATAGTTCGGGATGCGCAAGCCGATGTTTCGATGGATTTTCAGCGATGCCAAAGTCTGCTCCACGATGCCGTGTCCGGTGCCTTGCTGCGTGATGACGACATGCGATTCGGTCTGATACTGTTCAAGCGATAGTTTCCCTTTGATGCGAGGGTGCGCCGCGTTGACGACGCAAACGAACTTATCTGTAAACAGTTTTTGCTGGAAAAAGCCGGCATCCAGTTCGGGCAGGAATCCGATGGCGAGGTCGATATCGCCCGATTCGAGTCCTTTCGATGTGCGCTCTGAAACGTAGCTCACATCGATTTTTACCGACGGTGCGATCTCGCTGAGCCGAGGCAGCAGATGCGGCATCAGAACGCGCTGACCGACATCGGTCATGCACAGCTTGAACATGCGCGCGGAGGTTTGCGGATCGAATGAAGTCTGGTGCCCGAGCGCCATCTTGAGCAGGGCCAGCGCTTCGCGCACCGGCTGAATCAACTGTTGCGCGTGCGGTGTCGGCTCCATGCCGGCGGAGGTTCTGACGAACAGCGGATCGTTGAAGTGCTTGCGGAATTTGGCCAGGCTCATGCTGACCGCCGGCTGGCCCATCTCCAGATTTTCCGCTGCCTGAGAGATGCTTCTGGTTTTGTATATTTCCTGGAAGATCGTGAGCAACTTCAAATCAATGTTGTCCATGGCTGTCTCGGTGGCCTCTATGTGGTCTCTATGGTTTATAGGAACAATGCGTGGAACGATGCGGAAAATACTTTACTCCGGATTGCCGGTTTTGGATGGTTTTTGTTATGTAAATAGAAGTATCTATCAAAATATTTGATGGGATATATTGGGTTGGCGCAATGGACTTCGATAGGGTGATTCTTTATTATCGGACGCATAAAACAAGAGTTTTCCCCCGAGACGATGTGCAACAGGGAGGTCAAGCTACTGCATGGAACGCCTAAAAATCTCAATCGCATGTGAGACCTACGACCGCGTCGCGGCATTGGCCACAGGCCAGGTACAGGTCGAGGGCTGCGACAGCACGGTCATCAATCTTCACGCCGAAGAACTATTCTCCCGAACCATTGCACATCAGGAATTCGACGTCAGCGAGCTATCGCTTTCCAGCTATCTGCTGGCAACTTCACGCGGCGGATTTCCGTATATAGCGCTGCCGGTATTTCCTTCGCGGGTGTTTCGGCATTCCGGCATTTATATCAATACCGAACGAGGCATCGCGGTTCCGGAGGACTTGCGCGGCAAAACGGTCGGTGTGCCGGAATATCAAATGACGGCTGCGCTATGGGTGCGCGGTTTGCTGAGTGACCAGTACGGCGTGCATGCGCGCGACATTCGCTGGCGCACAGGCGGGCTGGAACAACCGGGCAGAACGGAAAAGATTGCGCTGAAATTGCCGCCGGATTTCGATGTCAAGCCGATCGCGGCAGATCGGCGTTTGAACGACTTGCTGGTGAGCGGCGAGATCGATGCGATTGTATCGGCCCGGGCGCCGTCTTCGTTCGGCCGGGACCCATCCATCGCGCGCCTGTTTCCCGATTACCGGCGTGCGGAGCAAAGTTATTTCCGCGATACCGGCCTGTTCCCGATCATGCATGTACTGGTGATGCGCCGCAGTCTGGTGACGCGTTTCCCCTGGCTTGCTTCATCGCTTTACAAAGCCTTTTGCCAGGCCAAGGATTTATGCGTCGCGCACTTGCATGAAATCGGCGCGCTGGCGGTGACCCTGCCGTGGCTGGTTGCGGAATTGGAAGAGACCGAGAAGATCATGGGTGCCGATTACTGGCCTTATGGAATTGAAGAGAATCGAACGGCGCTGGAAGCGGCGCTGCGTTACGCGAGAGAGCAGGGCGTGGTGGTGGATCCGCTTTCTCTGGATGATTTGTTTGTGCCTGGAATTGCCCGTCACGGGGGCGTTTGATCGATTGAAAGTGCGACGGATGCTTTGTGCATCATGCGTTGTGCGCTATGCCTACAGGAGATGAAAATGGCTTACAAAGTTTCGGAAAACGATAAGCAGATTTATGAGGATGATGGCGTCGTATGTTTGCGCGGCGTGATCGATCCGGCGGTTTGCGAACGGATGCTGCAGGCGACCTATGATTTTATGGCGGCGGGCGATGCGGGCGCCAAAGCGGATGTGAGGGATAGCGGCGGCCGGTATTTTTCGGCGAATACGATGTCCAATACGGTGCCGGTGTTCAAGGATTTTGCGTTGAATTCGCCGTTGCCTGGTGTGGCGGGGCAATTGATGTCGACCGGGCAGGTGCGCTTTTTCTACGATCAGGTTTTTCTGGTTGAACCTGGGACGCAGCGCTCTACGCCGTGGCATAACGATTTGGCTTACTGGCCTTTTGAAGGCAACGATATCGTTTCGCTTTGGGTGGCGTTGACGCCGGTGACCAGCGAATCGAGTCCGCTGCAATACGTGGCGGGTTCGCATAAGGACAAGGTTGTTTATCGGGTGTCGAGCTTGAGAACCAGCGATCCGAAGACGCAGGATCCGACGCTGACTACTGCTCCGGATTATGGCGATCCGGCTAATCAGGCGGGGAAGCGGATTGTTTCGTGGGAGATGCAGCCCGGCGATGTGCTGGCGCATCATCCGTTGGCATTGCATGGCGCCAAGGCGAATACATCGAAGGGATTATTGCGGTGTGGATTGTCGCTGCGTTATCTGGGCAAGGATGTGATTTATCGTCCGCGTAAATATGTTTCGCGTCCGCGCGATTTCGATGCGGTGCCTGGGGAGTATCCGGCGGATGACAAGAATTTGCCGTTGTTGATGGTTTAAGGCCTGCACGGGGATGGCTGGGGCGAGTGCTTCGGCGGGGATGTGGTATTGATATATCGAAGGGGACATCGTGATAAAGCCACTCAAAATTTTTGTACTTTCCATCGGGATAGGATTCATTCTTCCTGCATTGGCGCAAGACCCGGCGAATGCAACGCCACCTGCCTCTGCCACACGTCTGATTACGTTGGGTACTGCCGGCGGGCCGCAACCTCGCGCGCATCGTTCGCAGTCGTCGGATCTTTTAGTCGTGAACGGCACGCCTTATGTTATCGATGCCGGCGATAACGTTACGCGGCGGATTGTGCAGGCTGGTTTCGATTTTCGGACCATCAAGACGATCTTCATTACGCATGAGCACAGCGACCACATCCTGGGTTTGGCGGCGCTTCTGGTTTCCGAATGGGAGCGGCAACCGAAGGATCCCATTAACATCTATGGGCCGCCCGGCACGGTTATGGTCACCCAAGGCGTCATGGATTTTGCGCAGGCAAACGCCGATATCCGCTGGTCCGAGAGCCGCCGCATTCCGATGAACACCGTCTTCAAGGCGCATGATATGCAACCCGGCGTTGTGTACCAAGATAAAAATATCAAGGTTGTCGCTGCGGAGAACACGCATTTTCACTTCGAGCCCGGTAGCCCGCCGTACGGAAAATACAAATCCTATTCATATCGGTTTGAAACACCCGACAAAATTATCATGATCACCGGCGATACCGGGCCGTCCGATGCGGTGACGAATCTGGCGAAAGGTGCGGACATCATGGTGTCGGAGGTTCTGTCTCTTAACGATACGATCGGTGCCTTCAAAAAGAACGGCACCTGGCAGGCCAAGTCGGAGGCGGAAAAAAAGGGAACGATC
>DASYCG010000155.1:0-12003 GCA_036500325.1 Herbaspirillum sp.
GCAGGACACGGCGATGATTTCGGTCGCCTTGCCCGCTTCGCGCAGGCGCACCGCTTCTTCCACGGCAATTTCATCGAACGGATTCATCGACATCTTGACGTTGGCGATATCGACCCCGCTGCCATCCGATTTCACCCGTACTTTGACGTTGTAATCGACTACCCGTTTGACCGGCACTAATACTTTCATCGCTTGACCCTAATTGTTGACACTAAGTGTTGATCTTGAAATCGAATTAATAAATCAGGCAGGTTTTTTACGGATTGCAGTTTTGGGGGCCTCTATCCGGGTGTCATTCCTGATGTCATCGTCGCCGATAATATTTTTCATCAGAGCGATATAGCGATTTTCGTTCTGACGGATGCGTTCGATCGGTCCGCCGATGCCAAGCGCCAGGCGCGGATGATCGCCGATGGCCGGCAACAGCATCGCGATAACTGCCGCGCCGGGTGTGGCCCGGCCCCAACTGACGTGATAACCGCGATTGTGGCCGGTACGCACTTCCTGGATAACCTCGGATTCCTTGAAAAGCGGTTCGCCTTCCTTGCGCTCTGCGTTGATCTGCCGGACGATGCCGGAAATCTTGCGGTCGCTTTGCGGCGCCAGCAGCGCCCGCCCCATGGCAGTCAGGCAGAGCGGCCGCAGCGAGCCCGGCTTTATGTAAAAGCGGATCGGCGTAGTGGCCTGGAGCACATGAATGTAATTGACTTGATTGCCGTTCTGCGCCCCCAGCACGATCGTATCGCCGGTCTCTGCGTGCAGCGCTTCCATAATCGACAGCGGGGAGACGGGCAGGGAGGTATCGTTCAAAAGCCAGGAGCCGAGCAGCGATACGCGGATGGTCGGCTTGAATTTTCTGGCCTGTGGTTCGAATGACAGATAACCCAACTCGACCAGGGAGCGCAGCAGGATCGAGGTACTCGATTGCGGCAGTCCAAGATCGGCGGTAATTTCAGCCGCCGTTGCGCTGGAGCGGCGATCCGCAAAATATTCCAGCAGATCGATCAGGCGTTTTGCCGACTTGACGTTTAGTGTCATGGGATGGCCGTCTTTCAACTTGAGATTTCAACCGCACTATCGTTCGTTTTTTTGCCCGCTTTTTGCCTGCTATGCAGTCCGTCCATAAGACCATGTAGTCGCCGGATCGAGGAACAGACGCATCTCGCCCAGCTTTTCCGGATTGACGCAGGTGCCGGCTTCAACCGCTTCAATACGCGCGCCGGCAATATTGACCGTATGGCTGGTAGTCGATCCCAAGAAGCGCGATTGCATGATCTGTACCGGCACGCCTGCATTATCGCTAGGCCGCAACTTGGCGTCCTGCGGCCTGAACCGGATCGTCACCGGTGCGCCCGGCGCCAGTTGATCGACCATGCGCGCCGAGACCAGCGAACGATCGGCCAGCTCGATGTGACCGATCCCGTTGACTCTTTCGCGCAGAACCCCGGTCAGCACATTCGTGGCGCCGGTGAAATCGGCGACGAATTCATTGGCCGGCTTCGAATAGAGTTCCATGGCGCTGGCGATCTGAATCAGTTCGCCATCCTTCATGACGCCGATCCGGTCGCCGATGGCGATCGCTTCTTCCTGGTCGTGCGTGACATAAAGCGCTGTCATGCCGGCGGCTTTGACGATGGTGCGCAATTCGTCGCGCAAACGCAGCCGCAGCTTGATATCCAGATTGCTTAAAGGCTCGTCGAACAGAATCAGCGACGGTTCGTAAATCAGGCTGCGCGCGAGCGCAATGCGCTGCATCTGGCCGCCGCTCAAAGCGGTGGCCGGCCGGTCGCGCAATTCAAGCAGCCCTACCAGTTCCAGCACTTCGACCAGCCGCGTTTCCACGCTCTTGATGCTGGCCCGGCGGTTTTTGCGCAGGCGCAGCGGATACGAGACGTTTTGCGCCACCGTCATATGCGGCCAGATCGCGTAGGACTGAAACACCATGCCGATGTTCCGATCCTGCGGCGGCACCATGATTTTCTGGACCGGCGCCGCGACCACGCGATCATCGATTTCGATCGTGCCTCCGGTCGGGATTTCGAGGCCGGCCACCGAACGCAGCGTGGTGGTCTTGCCGCAGCCGGATGGCCCCAGCAAGGCGACGATTTCACCGGCCCCTACTTCGAACGACACATCCCGAATGACCCGCTTGCCATTCGGAAAACTCTTCTCTAGATGCGATATGCGCAGGGATGCTGACATGATCAGTTCACTTGCCTACGCCGAAGATGCCGGCCCATTCCTTGATCCACTGATCGCGGCGGGCATTTTCTTCCGCCGACGCAAACCAGAGCGTCGGCCGATCGGCCAAATGGGCAGTCTGAACCGATTTCAACAGCGTGAAATGGCCCAGCCCGACGACGATTTCCTGGCCTTCCTTGGACAGCGCGTAATCCATGTAAAGCTTGGCGGCATTGGGATGCTTGGCCGACAGCAGGATGGCTGTGGCTTCCGGTGTGCCCGGCACGCCCGATTTCGGATACAGCACCTTGATCGGCGCACCTTGGGCAATTTGCGCGCCCAGTACGCTCAGATAACTGAAGCCGATCTGCACTTCGCCGCTGATCAGCGCGGAACCGAGCTGCGCGCCGGAAGAGTAGATCACCGGTTTGATTGCCGCCAGTTTCGACCAGTAATCCGGATTGACCTTGATGCGCTGATATTGTCCCAGCGTCCAGGAAGTGCCGCCCGATTCGATGGTCACGATACCGACTTTGCCGGCATATTTCGGATCGAGTACGTCCATCCAGTCTTTCGGCGGATCGGTGACCAGCTGGCTGTTATAGGCGATGACCGGCGCGAATACGAAACGGGTCCAGATTTTTTCCCGTTTGCCGCCTAGCGTCTCGTAATCGTTCGCATTGGGCGGTGCGTAATCGGTATAGTATTTCGACATGCGGATCGCCGCCGAGCGCTCGGTCAGGGAAACGATATCGGCGTCGAGTTGCCCCTTTTGCGCGCCGGCTTCGATTTTGGGCAGGATCTGCATATTGACGCCGCGCGAGACCTCAACCTTGATGCCCGGATATTTCTTATTGAAGCCGGTCACCAGTGCTTTTTCGTCCTCTGCGTGATTGGCAGTAAGCAGCGTCAGGCGGCCTTCCTTCAATGCGGCAGCCACCAGGGCGGCCGGCTCCTTGGCGGTCGTTTGCGCCCAGGCCGCCAGCGGCATTGGCAAGATGATACCCAAGCCCAAGGCCAGGGTCGCGGCGAATTTGCCGAAAAGGCCGTCGAAACCGCGGCGCGAAACCAGTTGAAAATCAGTCATGTCATTTCTCCGTTTCTGAATGAAATCAGTCATTTTTATTTTGTCTTCTTTACTTTGAAGCTTCTGGTTCTTTGTGCAGACGCTTGCGCTGCACCACCGCAGCAACGCCTCTGCCGATCAGCAAGATGAAAACGAACAACGCCAGTTGCACGATCGCAAACGCCGCCGTCACGGACAGTCCGCTGCTTTCGTAGTATTCAAGCAGCAGCACCGAAGCGACGTTGGTTCTATCGTTGGTAATAAAAAGAGCCGATCCGTATTCGCGGATCGACAGAACCAGCAGCAGCGTCGCGGCGGAGGCGATGCCGGGGGAAACCAGCGGCAGGATCACGTGGAAGATGGTCCTGGTGCGGCTGACGCCCGCGGTCCACGAAGCTTCTTCCAGCTCGCGATGAATTTGCTTGAAAGAGGCGGAAAGCGACTTCACCGCATCGGGAATGAAACGCGCGACAAAGGCCAGCGGCAAGAGCCAGAACGAGCCCCACAGGCCGCCCGGTAAAATGATCCAGGCCCATAGATAGCCGATGCCGATGGCAATGCCGGGCACCGCGATCGGAATGCCGATGATGGTATCGATCAGCCAGCTGCCGCGTACCTTTGCGGTTTCGATGGCGTACGACAGCGCGACCGCCAGAATGCAACCGACCACCATCGTAATCAGGCCGACTGCGATCGTATTCCACAGCGACAGCGCCGTTTTCGGATTGTCGAACAGTGCAGTGAAATGCCGTAACGAATAGGCGTGCGGGTCGAACAGCGCGGAGAAGCTCGGCAAGAACATGAAGTTGCGCGTCGAAGCGACGATCAATGCGACCGTCGGCAACACCACGACGATGCAGAGATACGCCAGGATTGCCGTGAAGACGAACCAGCGCGCCCAACCCAGCGGGATCGGCCGGCGCGCCATCGATTTTCCGGTCACCGTAATATACGAACGCCGATTCAGGATCGAGCGTGAAGTCGAGAGGCAGGCGACGGTGGCGCCGATCAGCAGGAACGACGCCGCCGCCGACGCGCCGTACAACGGCGGGTCGAAGGCGACGAAGCGATAGATCAGCGTCGGCAGCACCGTGATATGGGCCGGCGTGCCCAGCACCGCCGGCACCGAGTAAATGCCGAGCATCACCGCGAATGACAAAAAGGCGCCCGAGAACAGGGCCGGCATCATCAGCGGCAGCGTGATGGTGAGCGCGGTCCTGAGATTGCCCATGCCGGAGATGGTCGATGCATCTTCCAGCGCCGGGTCCATATTGCGCAGGGTCGATGCGACAAACATATAAATGTACGGCGCGTAGAAGGTGCCCATCACGAACACGATGCCGGCCTTGGAATACATATTGATCGAAAACGGCAGGCCGATGCTGCGGGCGAAGGCATTGATCAATCCGGCTTGCGGCGAACCCAGCACCGACCATGCAATCGCGCCGATCAGGGGCGACAGCGCCAGCGGCACGATATTGAACACTTCCAGCGTGCGCGCGGCGGGAAGGTCGGTTCTGACGATGATCCATGCCAATGTGACGCCGCAAACCGATGCCAGCGCGGTCGCCGACAGGCAGACCTGCAACGACGCTACGACGGCGCCGATCAGTTCACGGTTGGCAAAGATGCGCCGGTAATTTTCAAACGACAGCAGTAGCGGGGAGAATTCGGGATCGAGCGGACTTTTTTCGGAGAGCGATCCCAGCAACAGCATCACCAGCGGATAAACGATCAACAGCGCCAGGATCGCCAGAAAGCCGGCGCTCCAGAGCCAACTGATCTGGAAACGGCCGCGCGAAGTCTTGGGCAAGGACGATGCCGGCCCGGTTTTCTGCGCGGTTGTGCCGGTTGCTGTCGCTATTGCTGTGACGTTGTTCATGATGACGTACCTTGTGCCAGCCACAGCGGCCGCAATTCGCGCATGTCGGCGATGCCTTGCGGCTGCAGCAGATGTTCGATCAGTCTTTGCGCTTTTGACAAACCTAATACCGGCGTCATCAGATCGGTCGCCTTGGCAATCACTTCTTCGGAAGTCATCGGATTGGCCGGCGTGCCGCGCACATGCAGCGTTCGATGGCTGCGGGTAGTACCGTCGATGAAGGCGATGGTGACGATGGCCTGGCGCGGGACATCGATGAAACTCTGATCCGAACGCGGCTCGATGACGATGCGTTTGGCAAAATCGCGATAATCGCTGCGGGCGAAGCGCGCTTCGTCATGCGTCGACGCAAACGTCAGCGTGCCCTCATGCACCAGGACGGTAATTTGATGTTGCAGATTGACCGCCGGCATCGGCTTGTTATCGACCACCGGCGCGGCATGCCGCGGTAGCGCGACGGTGATTTTGCGGACTGTTTCGGGCCCGAACGGTGTGTCCGCCATCAAGGCGAGGACGGAATCCAGCGCCGCCTGAATCGGCGAGCCGACACACCATTTCTTGATGGCCGTTTCTGTGACGGCAAAGCGTTCGCCCAATGCCGCTGTCGCCAATTCGGGGCGGGCATGAACCGGAAAAGCAGTGAACAGATTCGGCTCGGCATCCAGCGGTGCGGCGCTGCCGGTGAAGCCTGCCGAGACCATGCGTTCGGCCAACGCGCCGTTATGGGCAGGCATGCCGGCGAAATCGAAGGCTTTCTCGATATGGTCGGGGTCGCGCCGCCAGCAGGCATTGCCCGACGCCATCTGCACTGCGTAGGCCAGCCCGAAAGCTGCCTGCCGTTCGTCATGGCCGGCCACCGCGCAGGCAGCGGCAGCAGCGCCGAACACGCCGCCGAAGGCATGCGAGCTGTGTCCCAGTTCGAAAAAGTGATCGCCGCCCAGCGCAGCCGATACCCGGGTGCAGACATCGTAGCCGGCCACCACCGCCTTCATGAAATCTTCGCCGGAGCGGCCCAGCCGTTCGGCTGTCGCCAATGCGGCCGGGATGACGGCGCAGCCGGGGTGGGTCAACGATGCGGCATGCGAATCGTCGGTTTCGTCGGCGTGCGCCAGGATACCGTTGGCCAGTGCCGCCGAATGCGAATTGGTCAGGACGCCGGAACCGATGATCGATGCTTCCGGCGCGCCGCCCATGGCGGCGGCAAACGGCAAGGCCTGGCGGCCGGCGGCGAGTTCGGTGCCGGACACCATGGCGGCCACAGTGTCGATGATGTGCAGACAGGCTTGCTGCCGGACGTCGTCGGGAAGAGGGCGCGACAGGGCCGAGGCGATATGCCGGGCCAGCGCGGCTGTTATCGCTGTCGCCGCCGCGACCGGTGTGGCCAATGTGACCGCTGTCACCATAGGAAGACGCCGCCGTTGATGTGGAGGTTTTGTCCGGTGACATAACTCATCTTGTCGCCGCACAGGACAGCAATGGTTTTGGCCACGTCTTCCGGTGTGCCGGAACGCTGCAGTGGAATCTTTTCCGGCGGCGAATGCTTGCGGCGGAAATCGCGCTCTGCCTGCGGATCGTTGTCGTCTTCGATCAGGCCGGGAGAAATGCAGTTGACGGTAATCTGGCGCGGTCCCAGATCGAGCGCCAGCGCCTTGGTCAGGCCGACCACACCGGCCTTGGCGGCGCATACGTGCGCGCGGCCATGGGCGCCGGTGAAGGCAGTCAGTCCGCCCATGGTGATGATGCGGCCATGGCCGCTCTTGGCCAGATAAGGCGCGGCGGCGCGGCAGCAAAGATAGGTGCCGTCGAGGATGACGGCCATGATGGCGCGCCATTCTTCATAGTCCAGATCGTCGAAGGGAACGGCACGCCGGATGGCGGCGCTGTTGACCAGGATATCGAGCCGGCCAGTTAAACTCGCGGCTTCCTCGACCAGTCGCGTGACATCGGCCGGATTGGTGATATCGGCCAGCACGGCTTTTGCCTTGACGCCCAGTTTTTCGGCCTCGCGCACCACCTCTGCCGCCGAGGCGCTATCGGACTTGCTGTGGACGACGATATCAGCGCCGGCCGCCGCCAGTTCAAGCGCGATGGCGCGGCCGATGCGGCGTACGCCGCCTGTAATCAAGGCCGTGCGACCTGTAAGTTCACCCATTTTTGTTCTCCTCTAAACCCGCTCTTTTTCGCGTGTCTGATGTTTTTCGCCTGTGCCGGCGATATTTTTTTAATGATTGATTGAATTTATTTATGTACTCATTTATTACATGCCGGCCTGCTCGGCCCGCCGGAGCAATACCTGCACCATGCGAACAGTCGCGGCATCGACCATTTGCCCATCCACTGCAATCGAACCGAGTCCGTCGGCTTCGGCTTTGGCATACGCCGCAACCATCGCCCGCGCCTTGATGACTGCCTCGCGGTCGGGTGTGAAGCATTCCAGTGCGATATCGATCTGGGCCGGATGCAGCGCCCACTTGCCGTTGAAGCCGAGCAACTGGCCGTTGATGCAATCGGTCCGATAACCGTCGGTATCCTTGATGCCGGGGAACGGGCCGTCGATCGCGTCGACGCCGGCCGAACGCGCGGCGATCAGAACCTGCCAGCGCCCGTAATGCCAGGGATCGCCGGGATAGGCGCTCTTGCCGTACAAGATCACCGGATCGATGCCTTGCGATGCGGAATAATCGCCGACCCCGAAAATCAGGGCTTCCAGCCGTGGCGTTGCAAAGGCGATCTCGTTGATGTTGCGCATGCCATCGACTTCTTCGATCAACACTTCGAGGCCGATGCGCTTGGTCAGCTTCAGCTTTTTCTCGATCTGGTTCAGCAGCGTATCGACGAACAGCAAATCGGAGGCTTGGCGCGCTTTCGGCAGCATGATGGTGTCGAGTTTGTCATGCGCCTGTTCCACCACTTGGATAATGTCTTCATAGGCCCATTCGGTGCCCAGATCGTTGATGCGCACGCAGCGGGTCTTGTCGCCCCAGTCCAGCGTTTTCAGGGCATGAATGGCTTTCGCGCGCGCGTTGACTTTTTCCTTCGGTGCGACCGAGTCTTCCAGATCGAGGAAGATATGATCCGCGTTCGATGCGGCGGCTTTGGCCATCATTTTTTCGCTGATTGCCGGTACCGCGAGTTGCACGCGGCGGCGTCTTGCGGGGCGTTCGACGGGTTGAAAATAAGTCATGTTCACTCTCTCATTTAACAATGTTGCGTGCAAACAGGCTATCGGCAGCTTCCCGCGTATAGCCGGCCATGGCAAGGATTTCCTTGGTATGTTCACCCAGTAATGGCGCCCGATGGCGCACGCGGCCGGGCGTGCGGCTCATTTTTACCGGGATGCCGGCAACCTGAACCGGCGTCGCCGAACCGGGTTGTTCTACATCCACCAGCATCTCGCGCACCCTGAAATGCTCATCGGCGAAAATTTCTTCAGCGTCGTAGACCGGGGCGAACGGAATGAAGCCGCCCAGGATCGTCAGCAGATCCGCCTTGGTCCGGGTCGAGGTAAATGCTTCGACGATGTCATAGACTTCGGCGCGGCGTTCCAGCCTTGCCGCATTGGTGGCAAAGAGCGGGTCTTCGGCCAGTTCGGGGCGATTGATGATGGCGCACAATTTGAACCAGAAATCGCCGGTGGGCGCACCCAGCGCGACCCAGCCGTCGGCGGCGCGCAGCAATCCGAACGGGCACAGCAGCGGATGGCGATTGCCTTCCGGGCCCGGCACCTTGCCGGTGTAGGTATGCTGATTTACCAGCCGTTCGCAGGTGGCGAGAATGCTGTCGACCATGCCGACATCGACGAACTGGCCGAGCCCCGATTGCTTCGCTTCCAACAAGGCAGCGACAATGCCGAACGCGGTATAGGCGGCGGGGATCAGATCGCCGACGCCGGGACCGACCTTCAGCGGCGTCTGCGCATCCGGGCCGGTGATGCCCATCATGCCGCCCATGGCCTGGGCGATCACATCGAAGGCCGGCCAATTTGAATAAGGGCTGGCGCCCGAACGCGGATCGCCGAAACCGCGGATCGCCGCGTAGACCAGTTTCGGATTGCGCGCCGACAGCGTTTCATACGACATATCCAGCCGGTCCATCACGCCGGTGCGAAAATTCTCGACCACCACATCGGCTTCGTCGATCAGGCGCAGCACGAATTCGCGGCCTTCGGCGGTTTTGAGATCGACTGCGATGCTTTTCTTGTTGCGGTTAACGCTTTGGTAGTAGCCGCCGTAGGCACGCAGCGCATCATCCTCGCGGTACGGGCCGAGACGCCGGGTTTCGTCGCCCAGCAAGGTCTCGATCTTGATGACTTCGGCGCCATGATCGGCCAGCATTTGCGTACAGAACGGCCCGGCCAGAATCTGCGTCAGATCGATCACGCGGATGCCGGCCAGCGATCCCGGCGATGCTGACGGCTTCTTTGATGCTGCCGATGCCGTGGACGCCATGGATGGTTGGGCGCCGCTCATTTGCGCTCCGGCCTGCGGCGGATCAAAACCCGTCGCTCCAGTTCGCAGACGATTTCGTCTCTTTGATTGAAACCGTAATGTTTGAAGGTGACGACGCCGGCATCGGCCCGTTCGGCCGGGGCGCAGTCGAGAATCTCCGTGACGCTGTATAACGTGTCGCCTTCCACTACCGGCACTTTCAGGCGCAGCTTGTCGAGCGACAATTCCTGCAGCGCGTTTTCGGAGGTATCCTGACTCGCCAATCCAACCACGATCGCCGCAGTCACGCCGCCGAACGTCACCCGGCAACCGAACTTGGTGGCCGACATGGCGTGCGCATTGAAATGGCCCTGTGCCGAATTCATGGTGATATGTGCCAGTGTGACGGTTTCGGTTTCGCCGATGGTTTTGCCGCGCATATGGCGCAGTTGCTGGCCGGCCGTGAAATCCTCGAAATAAGTATCGCTGCCGGTCAGATGATTGAACGCAGGCGTTACTGGGGGCGTGGCGCTGGTGATGCTCATGCTGCAACCTTTCCAAGCAGGCGATCCGAGATCAGCTTCAACTGAATCTCCGAGGTGCCTTCGAATATTTTGGTCAGACGCGCGTCGCGCCAATAGCGTTCGACTGCGCAGTGCGTGGTGTAGCCGGCGCCGCCGTGAATCTGCAGCGCTTCGCTGGTGACGCGTTCAGCCATTTCGGTGGCGAACAGCTTGACCATCGAAGCTTCGATGTCGCAGCGCTTGCCCTGATCGATCTTGTTGCAGACCGAATACATGAGTTGGCGCGCGGCTTCGATGTCGGTCGCCATTTGGGCCAGCTTGAAACGGATCGCCTGAAAATCGGCGATCGGACGGCCGAATTGCA
Organism: Herbaspirillum sp.; assembly: GCA_036500325.1. Classification (GTDB taxonomy): domain Bacteria; phylum Pseudomonadota; class Gammaproteobacteria; order Burkholderiales; family Burkholderiaceae_D; genus Herbaspirillum. Next base: position 10,445 of record DASYCG010000155.1, read on the forward strand.
CACGCTCGGAAGCGTAGCGCAATGCATCTTCCAGGCCGCCGCGGGCCAGGCCGATGGCGCGTGCGGCGGTATGCGCGCGCGCCGTTTCCAGGCTTTGGGTCGCCAGATAAAAGCCGCGTCCCGGCTCGCCCACTACATTGGCGTTCGGTACCCGGCAGCGGTCGAAAGCCAGTTCCCATGTCTTCCAGCCGAAATAGCCGATCTTCGGAATCGGCGCGCCGACAACGCCGGCGGGCAGGGTGCCGCGCGGTTTCTCGACCAGGAACGCAGTGATGCCGTGATGCGGTTTGGCGGGGTTGAGCGGTTCGCTGCGCGCCAGCACCAGAATGGCATCGGCGCCGTCGGCAAAGGTGCACCAATATTTATTGCCGGTGATCAGCCAGTCGTCGCCGTCGCGCTCGGCACGCGCGCTCAGTCCGGAGATATCCGAACCGGTGCCCGGTTCCGACATCGAGAAAGCGCACAGCATTTCGCCGGTCGCCATCTTCGGCATGTATTGCTGCTTTTGCGTTTCGCTCATCAGTTGGTAGCCCATCATCGGGCGGATGATGCTGGCCACGCTCATCCAGGCGCGCGAAAGCTCTTCGGTGACCAGGCAATATTCGAGGCAACCCATGCCGAGGCCGCCGTATTCTTCCGGCAGGGTAATGCCGAAGAAGCCCAGCTCGGACATGCTGGCGCGTAAATGATCGGGAATGTCTTTATGCTGCGGATCGAATTCGTTGGCGACAGGCAGCACTTCTTTCATGGCGAAATTGCGCGCGGTCTCTTGAATCATGCGCTGCTCTTCAGTCAGGATCATGCTCATAGTTCCGCTCCCCGCCGCACCACCAGATTACTGCGGGTAAACGTGATCACGGCTTCGCCGTGCTGATTGAAGCCTTCGGTCAGCCAGGTGGCGATGCCGTAGTTTTTATCGCTTTTGGATTCGCGCAATGCCTGCACGGTGGAGCGTGCCGTCAAGGTGTCGCCTACGTGCACCGGCTGATGGAAAGTCAAATTGTCGACGCCGAGAAATGCGCCGCCGCGTTCGCTCAGGTCTTCCACCGAAAGGCCGAACACGGTGCCGAATACCAGCATCGGGCTGACTACGATATCTTCATGGCCGTCGGCTGCTGCGTAGACTTTATTGAAATACAGCGGGTTGCATTGAAGCGTGGACAAGGAAAACAATAGATTGTCGGATTGTTCTACGGTGCGGCCCCAATGATGATTGAATACTTTGCCGACGGTGAAATCGTCGTAAGTATTTCCTCTGTATCTGATCGGTAGATTCTTGATGTTATCTATGGTCAGTTCCATGTCTCTTCCTGGTTTTTAATATCGTCGCTATTCGTCGATTTATGATTGAATTACAAATCGAACTACGACTGATTTATGTTGATTGGATGCTATCACCCGTAATCAGCCGGTGCTATAGAAGCTCAAAAATATTACATATGTGATGTTCTCTGAGTGGTGCGGTCTGCATTTAATATCGTTCAGTGAAGGCGCTGTCAGGCGAGTTGCGGCGGGCTGTTGTGCTCCGTTCGTGTCCCCCGGGTGGCCTGCGGCCTCCG
>DASYCG010000156.1:0-4024 GCA_036500325.1 Herbaspirillum sp.
CTTGTCGCCCGCATACGATGTCACGCATGCCTATAACCCTGAGGGTATATGGACTTATCAGCACCTGATGTCGGTCAACGGGAAATTTAAGAATATAAGCTGGAGCGATATGGAGCAGGCCGGCGAACGTTTCGGCATTCCCTCGAAACGGGAAGTTTATGGTCAAGTCGCAGCGGCGTTGGCGCGCTGGCCGGAATTTGCCGAAGCGGCAGGGCTGCCGCAACAACATGCAGCGCAAATTCAAAAAGACTTTTTACTTGCGAAGTAAAGCGAGGCATGAAAGCAGTACTGCATTAAGGCAACGCTGATTAAGTGCCATGGGTGGCCTTTTTTTAGCGCCATGGGTGGCCTTTTTTTTACGCCGCACGGGCCGTACCCCTCGCTCAAATGAACGATTTTTTATGGCACTAAAGAAAATCAGTCGACTTCGAACTTTCTTTAAATCCATAAAAGACCGTTCATTTGAGCGAGGGGTACGGCCCGTGCGGCGTAAAAAAAAGGCCACCCATGGCGCTAAAAAAAGCCACCCATGGCACTTAATCAGCGTTGCCTTAATCTTCAATAATGAGATTTCACGCAAAAATGTCTTAATCAAGTAAACTATCGACGCGCTGCGACGATTACCCGGCGCAATTCCTGGATTTGCCGGGTTTGCCTTTACTGCCGTTTCTGTCACCAGTTTTATATTTCTTATCGATTCATGCCCTCAACACCCAGCCCAGCGCCCGAAGAATCCCTTTTACGGCATCGTCCATTTTGTTTCTTCGTGCTGGCGCGTGTCGCGTCGACCCTGGCATTGCAAATGCAGGTTGTGGCAGTCGGTTGGCAGATTTATCAAATAACCGGCAGCGCGTTCGATTTGGGCTTGATCGGCCTGGTGCAATTCATTCCATCGATTTTTCTGGTATTCGTCGTAGGGCATATAGCCGATCGCTACAATCGGCGGCGCATCGCCATACTGTGCGTATTGCTGGAGGGGATGTGCGCGTTATTGCTGGCGGTGGGCAATTCCGGCGGCTGGCTGACCAGGGAACTGGTCTTCATGGCGGTTTTCCTGATCGGTATCGGACGCGCATTCAGTGCGCCGATCATGCAGACGCTGGTATCGGCCATGGTGCCGGCATCGGTCCTGCCGCGCGCCATCTCGGCATATGCTTCCGCGACACAGGTTGCCATTATCGTCGGTCCGGCTTTGGGCGGGTTCTTATATGTGCTGGGACCTACCGCCGTGTATTCCAGTAGTTTCGTGATGTTTCTCTTATGCTCGTTTTTGCTTTCCCGGACGCGCATCGAACGTCCGGTCCAGGGCAAGCCGGCGGTCACCTTCAAGTCCTTGTTTGCCGGCATTGCCTTTATTCGCAGCCATCCGGCGGTAATGGGCGCGATTTCACTGGATCTGTTTGCGGTGCTGCTGGGCGGCGCCACCGCATTGCTGCCGATTTATGCGCACGACATCTTGCATACCAGTGCGATCGGGCTGGGCATGCTGCGTTCGGCGCCGGCTATCGGCGCATTGGGCATCGGTTTGACGCTGTCGCGCTATCCGCTGAAGAACAGGGTCGGCCGCACCATGTTTATCGCTGTCGCGTGTTTTGGCGCGGCGACGATTGTGTTTGCGTTGTCGCACTGGTTTATCTTGTCGTTGCTGATGCTGGTGATATTGGGCATGTCGGACATGATCAGCGTCGTCGTGCGTTCATCCTTCGTGCAATTGCAAACGCCGGATGCGATGCGGGGACGGGTCGGCGCCGTCAATTCGGTGTTTGTCGGCACCTCGAATCAATTGGGCGAATTCGAATCCGGCGTAACGGCAGCCTGGCTGGGCACAGTGCCGGCGGTGATCGTGGGCGGCATCGGGACGCTGGTTGTGGTGGCGTTATGGATAAAATTATTTCCGGAATTGTACAAAGTGGACCGCTTGGTGGCAGCGGACGATGTAGGCTAGCCATCCTGAAAAACGCCGCCAGTTCATTCGTTCCTGGCGGCGTTTTTGTCTGCAGCGATGTATTGCAATGAAGCGGTCGATTTTACTGTGGGTGAAATTGATGCGCCAATGTGAATTCGTCGATGCGCGGCGTATATTTCAAACCCTTGCGCACGGCCCAGGTCGCGTATTGGTGATAGAGCGGAATCACGGCATAGTCTTGCAGGGCGGCGGTGGCGGCCTGTTCGGCGAATGTCTCACGCGTTTTTTCATCCACCGAAGCCAGCGACGATTGCACCAGTTTATCGACGTTCGGATTGCTGTATTTCCCCCAATTCCAGGAGCCCCAGCCGGTTGCCGGGTTAGGCGTGCCGACCAGCGTGCGCAAACCGAAATCGCCGGCCAGCGTGCCCCAGCCCAGCAGCGCCACACTGTATTCACCGGTGCGCGCCTTGCCGAAATAGACCGATAGCGGCAGCGTTTCCACTTTGGTCGCGATACCGATGCGGCTCAGAAACTGTGCGACCGTCTGCACCACGCGCTCGTCGTTGATGTAGCGATTATTAGGGCCGTGCAGCGTCAGGTTGAAACCGTTCGGATAACCGGCTGCAGCCAATAACTTCTTGGCGCCTTCGGGATCGTATTGCTCGACTTTCAGATTATTGGCATAACCGAGAATGCCCGGCGCGACGATATTCGACGCCGGCGATCCCAATCCGTCGAGCGTGCGTTCGGTCAGGGCCTGCCGATTGATCGCTTTGGAAATGGCTTGCCGCACGCGAATGTCTTTCAAGGGGTTTTTGGTCAGGGGCTTGCCGTCTTTGCCGGTGATATCGGGCGAAACGTCGCGGCTCTGGTCCAGCGTCCAGAAAATAGTGCGCCAAGAGATTTTTTGCGTCACTGTAAATTTCGGATTCTTTTTAATATTGGCCACGTCGGCCGCCGGGACGTTTTCAATCGCATCGACTTCGCCGGCCAGCAATGCAGCCAGCCGTGCGCCATCGGAAGTCAGAATGCGGAAGGTGACTTTGTCCCAATCGGATTTCGGTCCCCAATACGCATCGTTGCGCACCAGTTCGATTCGATCGCCGCGCGTAAACTTGGAGAACTTGAACGGTCCGGTCCCGATCAGCGCTTTGCCGCTATTGAAATCTTCCTGCGTGGCGTTTTGCGCCGCTTTTTTGGAAACGATGAAAATGGTGCTGATATCTAATGGCAGCGGACCGTATGGCGTGGCGGTTTTCAGGCGCAAGGTATAAGGATCGACAATTTGCTTGCCGATTATTTGCTTGGTGTAACTGGTGAATGGTCCCGGGCTATTGGTCAGCGTGGCCGGGCGGTCGAGTGAAAACACGACATCTTGGGCGGTCATTTCCGAACCATCGTGAAATTTCACGCCGCGCCGCAGTTTGAATTCCCAGGTAGTGGCATCGACCGCGCGCCAGGAAGTCGCCAGGCCCGGAACCAAATGGCCATCCGGATCGACGTTGATCAGCGCATCGAACAGATGCGTGGACATGGAAACATTGGGCGCAATATTGTTGAAATGCGGGTCCAGCGTCGATATGTCGGCGAATAAACCGATTTTCAGTTCTGCGGCTGTAGCATCGGCCGGCAGCGTCAGCGATGCCAACGATATTGCCGACAGTATTATGGCGGCCAGCTTGCGGTGGAAAAAATGTTTGATCGAGAACATAAAAATAACTCCGGACAGGGCGACAAAATGACGCAGGTCAATGCATGGATAAAGGAAGCGGCCGAAAGTACGAGTGCAAAATTGGCGATCGGTTCTTGAATCCGGGAAAGCAGGCAGCAAGAGCTGCAAACCCGGAGCATTCTAAAGCGTAAAGCGGGTAAGGATGTTTTTCGGGAATAAATTCGGAATTGAATAAGCAGGCTGCGGATATTTCGGTGCAATGCGATAATCCGGGCACCTTTTTCACATTCCGCACGTTCAACGAGGATTTCAAATGAAGACAAAAGCAGCCATTGCATGGAAAGCCGGTCAACCGCTGACGATTGAAGAAGTCGAACTGGGCGGCCCGCGCGAGGGTGAGGTATTGGTGGAAATCAAGGCTACCGGCATTTGCCATACCGACT
>DASYCG010000157.1:0-32405 GCA_036500325.1 Herbaspirillum sp.
CGATGATTACACGCCCATGGAATTCGTGGTCGCCATCATTCAGGAGTATTTTCAGAAGGATCGGGAAACTGCGATGCAGATTATGCTCAAAGTTCATCGCGACGGAAAAGGTGTGTGCGGTGTGTATCTTAAGGATATTGCATCCACAAAAGTTGAACTTGTATTAAGGCACGCCAGGGAAGCAGGTCATCCTTTGCAGTGCGTGATGGAGGAAGCATGATTGCGCAAGAATTGGAAGTTAGTTTGCATATGGCGTTTGTCGAAGCCCGGCAATCACGTCACGAATTTATTACTGTCGAGCATTTGCTGCTGGCGCTGGTAGATAATCCATCCGCAGCAGAGGTGTTGCGCGCATGCGCGGTCAACGTCGATGATCTGCGTAAAACGCTGACTAATTTTATTAGCGACAATACTCCTACCGTTTCCGGCACGACTGAAGTGGACACACAACCCACGCTGGGCTTCCAGCGTGTGATCCAGCGCGCCATCATGCATGTGCAGTCGGCATCGAACGGCAAGAAAGAAGTGACCGGCGCCAATGTGCTGGTCGCGATTTTCGGCGAGAAGGATTCGCATGCCGTTTATTATCTGCATCAGCAAGGCGTGACCCGGCTGGACGTGGTGAACTTCATTTCGCACGGCGTGCGCAAGGATCATACGGGCGAGCCGCAAAAGGCTCCCGAGGGAGCGGAAGACGTGCAGACCGAAAGTCAGCAGAAGGAAAGTCCGCTCGATCAGTTCACGCAGAATCTGAACAAGCTCGCCAACGAAGGCAAAATCGATCCGCTGATCGGCCGCGAATCCGAAGTCGAGCGCGTGATTCAAACCTTGTGCCGCCGCCGCAAAAACAATCCGCTATTGGTTGGTGAAGCCGGTGTCGGCAAAACCGCGATCGCGGAGGGCCTGGCATGGCGCATCACGCAAAACGACGTACCCGATATTTTGCGCGACGCGGTAGTGTATTCGCTCGATATGGGCGCGCTGCTGGCCGGCACCAAATATCGCGGCGATTTCGAACAGCGTCTGAAAGCGGTGCTCAAACAGTTGAAAGATAGTCCGAACGGTATTTTGTTCATCGATGAAATCCACACCATTATCGGTGCAGGATCGGCATCGGGCGGTACGCTGGACGCATCGAATCTGTTGAAGCCGGCGCTCTCCAGCGGCCAGCTCAAATGCATCGGCGCAACTACGTATACGGAATATCGCGGTGTCTTCGAGAAAGATCACGCTTTGTCGCGCCGGTTCCAGAAGATCGACGTCAACGAGCCGACTGTCGAGCAGACGATTCAGATTTTGCGCGGTCTCAAATCGCGTTTCGAAGAGCATCACAGCGTTAAATATTCGGCGATTGCATTGACCACAGCCGCTGAACTTGCTGCACGCTTCATCAACGATCGTCATTTGCCGGACAAGGCAATCGACGTGATCGATGAGGCCGGCGCTGCACAACGTATTTTGCCGAAGTCGAAACAGAAGAAGACCATCGGCAAGGCCGAAATCGAGGAAATCATTTCGAAGATTGCCCGGATTCCGCCGCAGTCGGTCAATCAGGACGACCGCACCAAGTTGCAGACCATCGATCGCGATCTGAAAAATGTCGTGTTCGGACAAGATCCTGCAATCGAAGCGCTGGCGTCGGCGATCAAGATGTCGCGTGCCGGCCTCGGCAAGACGGACAAGCCGATCGGTTCTTTCCTGTTCTCCGGTCCTACCGGCGTCGGCAAGACCGAAGTGGCGAAGCAGTTGGCCTTTATTCTCGGCATCGAATTGATTCGTTTCGATATGTCGGAATACATGGAACGTCATGCCGTGAGCCGCTTGATCGGCGCGCCGCCGGGCTATGTCGGTTTCGACCAGGGCGGTCTGTTGACGGAAGCGATTACCAAAAAGCCGCATGCCGTATTGCTGCTGGATGAAATCGAAAAAGCGCATCCCGACGTGTTCAACATCATGCTGCAAGTGATGGATCACGGCACGCTGACCGACAACAACGGCCGCAAGGCGGACTTCCGCAACGTGATCATTATCATGACCACCAATGCGGGCGCGGAAAGCTTGCAGAAACGTTCGATCGGTTTCACCGAGAAGAAGGAAGCCGGCGATGAGATGGCGGATATCAAGCGCATGTTTACGCCCGAGTTCCGGAATCGCATCGACGCTATCATCAGCTTCCGGGCGCTGGATCAGGAAATCATCCTGCGCGTGGTCGACAAGTTCCTGATGCAGTTGGAAGAGCAGTTGCATGAGAAAAAAGTCGAGGCGATATTCTCCGAGGATCTGCGCAAGTTCCTGGCGAAGAAGGGCTTCGATCCGCTGATGGGCGCGCGTCCGATGGCACGTCTGATTCAGGACATGATCCGCAAGGCGCTGGCCGACGAACTGTTGTTCGGCCGTCTGCTCAACGGCGGCAAGGTGACTGTCGAACTGGATGACAAGGACCAGGTGAAATTGGCCTTCGGCGACGAAGAGCCGCCGGTTTCTCCTGAACCCGGCGAGTCGCAGGAACTGACTGTCGAGTAATCGCAGCAAAAAAAGCCTCAAAAAAACCGGCATCGTTTATAACGATGCCGGTTTTTTTATTGAAGCCGCAATCTGAAACCAGGGCAAGGCTGATGAAGTGCCATGGGCGGCGCCCTATTTTTAACGCGGCACGGGCCCGACCCCTCGCCCAAACGAACGATTTTTTATGGCACTAAAGAAAATCAGTCGTCTGCGAACTTTCTTTAAATCCATAAAAGACCGTTCGTTTGGGCGAGGGGTCGGGCCCGTGCCGCGTTAAAAATAGGGCGCCGCCCATGGCACTTCATCAGCCTTGCCCTAAGGCATCAACGGCTTGCCCGCAGCCTTTTTGGCATTGATGATTTGCGTTACTTTACCAATCATTGCCAGCCGATAAGCGGTCGACGGGTGAATCGCGGTATAGCCGTTCGGCACCGATACCGGATATTGCGCCGCCAGCCGGCGCCAGAAGCGCGGTGCATTGTCGATGCTGTAACCGGCGCGTACCAGCATGTACAGCGCCAGCGTATCGGCGGCTGCATCCATATCCTGCCCGTACGGCAGGATGCCTGAGGTGCCGGCCAGCGTGGTCGGATCCGGTTTGGTGCGCGTCAGATTATCGATCACGCCGCCAATCGTCTTGACCATCTTTTGCCGCCCCGGATGCGCCAGCGCATTGTGCGCCAGCTCCCTGGCGATCAGATACGCCAGTTCTTCATCGGTGCCGGCAAAATTCATCATGCCGCGCGTGACCAGCACGCGCTGTCCATCCGCATAAGCGTTGACGATGTCGGCGTTACCCAATTCGATACTGAAGGCGCAGGCCAGCGTCAACGGCACGTTGGCTGTCATCTGCGCAGCGCCGCGCTGCAGGCCGAGTTTGATAGGCGCGCGGCCGGCGATTAGCGGCTGCAATACGGACGCGGTAAGCCGTTCGGCATTTTCGCCTTGCGGGATCGGCCGGTCGCCTGCGCTGATCAGATAATCGCCGCGCTGCACGTCGTTGCGCGCCGCGCCGCTGCCGGGCAAGACGTCGGTAATTTTCAGGCGGTCGTCGAAGCCCAGGCTTTGCGCGGCATTCGCCATCGAAGCCGAGAATGAATATTTGTTCTTGGCAGTGAATCCAAGCAGATAGCGCGCATTGCCTTTGCACAGCGGGGCGTTGCTGGTCAGCAGCGGCGCCGCCACTTTATACAGCCGGTCCTGCATGGCGATCATATTGCGCAACGCAGTTTGATCCGCAGTCGCTACCGGTGGCATCGCCGGTGCGGATGGGCTCCTGCCGGACGTCACATCCGGCCCTTGCGTTGCGCACGCGGCCAGCAGTACCAGCGGCAGCAGCGCCGCCCGCAATTTCAGCGTCGTCATCGATAGGCGTTTTACGGGATATTCAGGTACTGCCATTGCATTCTCCATTAATGCTTACCGGTGCTGCCGAAACCGTTGCCGCCGCGCTCGCTGGCATCGAATTCTTCAACCACGTTAAACGCGACCTGCATGACTGGCACGATGACCAGTTGGGCAAGTCTTTCCATAGGATTCAAAACGAATTCGGTCTGGCCGCGATTCCACGTAGAAATCATCAGTTGACCTTGGTAATCCGAATCGATCAGCCCGACCAGATTCCCCAGCACGATACCGTGTTTGTGACCCAGGCCGCTACGCGGAAGGATCATCGCGGCATAACGGGCATCGGCGACATGAATCGCCAATCCGGTTGGGATCAAATGCGTGCTGCCTGGCGCAATCGTCAACGGCGCATCCAGACAAGCGCGCAAATCGAGGCCGGCACTACCTGCAGTTGCATAAGCGGGCAATTGATCGCGCATGCGCTCGTCGATGATTTTAATGTCTATGGAATTCATACGCTTCGATTGAAATGATTGGAAATAAAATGAAAGAAAATAAAGGAAAGCAAACCGGGCTAAAGCCGGCGCGCAATTTCCGCGATCAGACGTTCTGCCAGCAACTGTTTGTCGGCCCGTGGCAATTCGATATGGCCGTGTTCGTCGAACAAGGTCAAGGTATTCTGGTCTTGTCCAAACGCGGCATGCGCAATATTGCCGACCAGCAGCGGCACGTTCTTCTTGCGCCGTTTGGCTTCGCCGTAAGCCAGCAGTTGTTCGGATTCGGCCGCAAAGCCGACGCAGAAAGGACGGTTCGGCAATGCGGCGACGCTGGCCAGAATGTCCGGATTCAATGCGAATTCCAGGTTCGGCGCCGCATCGTTATGCTGTTTCTTGAGCTTTTGCGCGCTGGCATTGGCCACATGCCAGTCGGCTACCGCCGCCACGGCAATGAACACCTGCTGATTCGCTATATGCGACATCACAGCCTGATGCATTTCGCGCGCCGTTTGCACCGGCAGATAAAGCAGGCCCTCGGGCGGCGTCAGTGCGGTCGGGCCGGAAACCAGCGTTACCTCGGCACCCGCATAAAGTGCCGCGCGCGCCAACGCATAACCCATTTTTCCGGAAGAATGATTGGTGATGCCGCGCACCGGATCGATCGCTTCGAAAGTCGGCCCGGCAGTCAGCAGCACGCGTTTTCCGGCCAGCAGCTTCGGCGTGAATAACGCGATCATGTGCTGCAGCAGCTCTTCGGCTTCCAGCATCCGTCCCAGGCCGACTTCGCCGCAGGCCTGGGCGCCGGCATCGGGTCCGAGCAAGCGGATGCCGTCGGCGCGCAATTGCGCCGCATTGCGTTGCGTGGCCGGGTTTTGCCACATTTCAACATTCATCGCCGGCGCAATCAGCAGCGGCAGGCCGGCCGGACGCGCCAGGCATAAGGTCGACAGCAAATCGTCGCAAGCGCCATGCGCCAGCTTGGACATGAAATCGGCGGAGCAGGGCACGATCAGGATTGCATCCGCATCGCGCGTCAGATCGATATGCGGCATATTGTTGGCGATACGCGCATCCCACTGATCGGTATAAACGGTATTGCCGGACAGCGCCTGCATGGTCACGGCGGTGATGAAATGGGTGGCGCCCTCGGTCATGACGACTTGCACCTGAGCCCCCGCCTTGGTCAATCCGCGGGTCAGTTCGGCTGCTTTATAGCACGCTATGCCGCCGGTCAGTCCCAGGACGATTTTTTTGCCTGTCAAATTCATGAACGACTCCTGCAAAAGAAGGACATCAAGAGGGCAGGGAAGGGCCATGCCATCAGGCAGGGCCGCAGCCGGCCGCTATATACGGGCAGGTCAGGTCAGATCAGCGCTTGACCCGGCGCAGCTCGTCCAGCACAAACAGCACGGCGCCGATGCAGATGGCGCTGTCTGCGGCATTGAACGCCGGCCAGTGCCAGCCGCCGGCATGCACATCGAGAAAATCGATGACATGGCCATACATGATACGGTCCAGCACGTTACCGAGGGCGCCGCCGAGAATCAGCGCCAGCGCCCAGCAGAACATCCGTTGCCCGGAGTGGCGCTTGAGCAAAAATAAAATGAATATGGCGGCGCCGATGCCGACCGCAGTCAGCACATGCCGCTGCCAGCCGGTTTCGCTGGCGAGGAAGCTGAACGCCGCGCCCTTGTTATAAACCAGAACCAGATTGAAAAACGACGTCAGCGTCATCGATTCGCCATAAACAAATAATTTGGTAATTGTAATCTTGCTTAGCTGATCGATCAGCAGCGCAATCGCCGCCACCCCGAGCCATGGCAACATACTGCTTTGGGATGAGCCGGAAAATCGTTTTTTAGTAGCCATAAGCGAATCCAAATTTAATGTGTTTGATACTGATGCGAGCGTAATGCAAACGCGGACGATCAGGCAAAGTTGCGCTTCTCGCCCGACCCGAATAAATTGCTGACGCAACGGCCGCACAGTCCGGGATGTTCCGCGACTGCGCCGACATCCGCGCGATAATGCCAGCAACGCTCGCATTTCTGGTAAGCCGACGGTGTGACGCTCACGCTTTCCTGTTCGGCAGTGGCGACTTGCGATACCTTGGCAGCGGACGTGATCAGCACGAATCTCAGATCGTCCCCCAGCGCTTCAAGCGCATTGAAACGATCGCCGTGCGCTTGCAACACAACTTCGGCCTGCAGCGATGAACCGATGCTGCCGGCGGCGCGGACTTCTTCCAACTGCCGCGTGACATCGGCCCGCACCTCACGCAAGGTACCGTATTTCTCCAGCAATACCGCCGCGCCTTCGACTACCGGCAGCGTGTAGTAAGTCTGCGTGAAAATCGTTTCATCGCTGGCGGCAAAAGTCTGGGGATCGGCAAATGTCTCCCAGGCTTCTTCCGCGGTGAACGACAACATCGGCGCCATCAGACGCAATAAGGACTGCGTGATATGCCAGATCGCGCTCTGCGCCGAACGTCGCGCATGCGAAGTCACCGCCGTTGTGTAGAGACGGTCTTTAAGGATATCCAGATAAAAACCGCCGAGGTCTTCCGAGCAATACATTTGCAGCTTCGATACCACCGGATGAAACTCGTAAGCGTTGTAATGCGCCAGAATTTCATCTTGCAGGCGTGCCATACCGGCGATGGCATAGCGATCGATTTCCAGCATGTCGGCCACGGCAACCATATCGCTAGCAGGCGCGAAATCCGAGGTATTGGCCAGCAGGAAACGCAGCGTATTGCGAATGCGGCGGTAGGACTCGACTACGCGTTTCAGGATTTCGTCGGAGATCGACAGCTCACCGGAATAATCGGTCGATGCCACCCACAGCCGCAGAATTTCGGCGCCGAGCGAATCGGATACCTTTTGCGGCGCGACCACATTGCCTTTCGACTTGGACATTTTCTTGCCCTCGCCGTCGACCACAAAACCGTGCGTCAGCAATGCTTTATAAGGCGCGCGGCCGTTCAGCATGGCCGATGTCAGCAGCGACGAATGGAACCAGCCGCGATGCTGATCCGAACCCTCCAGATACAGATCCGCGGGAAACGCCAATTGCGCTTTGTGCGAACCGCGCAGCACGGTCTGGTGAGTAGTGCCGGAATCGAACCAGACATCCAGCGTATCGCGATTCTTTTCATACTGCGCCGCTTCATCGCCTAGCAAGGTCTTGGGATCCAGCGCTTGCCAGGCTTCGATGCCGCTCTGTTCTATCAGCCTGGCGATCTGTTCGATCAATTCCGGCGTGCGCGGATGCAGCTTGCCGGTTTCCTTGTGAACGAAGAATGCCATCGGCACGCCCCACTGGCGCTGGCGCGATAAAGTCCAGTCCGGCCGGTTGGCGATCATGCCGTGCAGACGGGCCTTGCCCCAGGCCGGGAAAAATTCGGTCTGGTCGATTGCCTGCAATGCGGTCTGGCGCAAGGAGGCGCCGCCATCCTTCGGCGTATCGTCCATGCTGGCAAACCATTGCGACGTGGCGCGATAGATGATCGGCGTCTTGTGGCGCCAGCAATGCATATAACTGTGTTCGAACATCACCAGCTTGAACAGCGAGCCGGCTTGTTGCAGCGCGTCGCAGATCGGCTTCGAGGCTTCCCAGATCGTCATGCCGCCGAACAAGGGCAGCGACGGGACGAAGCGGCCATCGCCCATCACTGGACTGATGATGTCGGCATCGGCCATGCCATGCCGTTTGCAGGAAATGAAATCCTCGATACCGTAGGCAGGCGCGGAATGCACGATGCCGGTGCCGCTATCGGCAGTGACGTAGTCGCCCAGATAGATCGGCGACAAGCGGTTGTAGGCGGCATCTGCGCCGGCCAGCGGATGGCGGAATTTGATCAGGTCCAGCGCTTCGCCCTTGCAGGTGGCGATGATTTCGCCCTGCAGCTCGTAACGCTTCAGGCAGGATTCGACCAGTTCGGAAGCCAGCAGCAGCAACAGCGGGGCGCCGTTGCGTTCGCCGCGCACCAGCGCATAGTCGAATTCCGGATGCACGTTGAGCGCCTGATTGGAAGGAATGGTCCACGGCGTGGTGGTCCAGATCACCACATAACCCTGACCGGCAGGGAGGGCATCAAGACCAAATGCGGCAGCGATTTTTTCCGGCTCTGCAAAGGCAAAGCCGACATCGATCGACGGATCGCGCTTGTCCTGATATTCGACTTCTGCTTCGGCCAGCGCCGAACCGCAATCGAAGCACCAGTTGACCGGTTTCAGTCCGCGATAAACATAGCCTTTTTCCAGGATCGTGCCGAGCGCGCGCAGCTCATCGGCCTCGTTCGAGTAATTCATGGTCAGGTATGGATTGTCCCATTCGCCCAGCACGCCGAGCCGGATGAAATCGGCCTTCTGGCGTTCGACCTGTTCGCCGGCATAGGCGCGGGCCTTGGCCTGCACATCGGCCACCGGAAGATTCTTGCCATACAGTTTCTCGATCTGGATTTCGATCGGCATGCCATGGCAATCCCAGCCCGGTACGTATTGGGCGTCGAAGCCGGCCATATTGCGAGCCTTGACGATCATGTCCTTGAGGACTTTATTGACGGCGTGGCCGATATGAATATCGCCATTGGCGTACGGCGGGCCGTCATGCAGAATGAATTTAGGCCGGTTCGCGGAAGCTTTGCGGATGCGATCGTAGATTTTTTTCTCTTGCCATTGCTTGACCCATTGCGGTTCGCGTTTGGCCAGATCGCCGCGCATCGGAAATTTGGTTTCGGTCATGTTGACCGGGTATTTGCTTTGCGGTTTTTCCTGGCGCTTTGCGGGCGCGGACGCAGACGATTTGTTATTGGATTTCGGTTCTTGCTCGGACATATTTTTCAATCAGGCTTAATGTTATTGAATGACACTCGACGATGTTCGGTGAAGCAGCCGCGGATGCAGCTTCAAATTCGGTCGGTCGCCGTGAGCGCAACGCTGCCGTGATCGCGGAAAAAACGGCGGGCATTCTCGGCATCGCGCGCGATGGCCGCGGTGAGCGTGGGTAAATCGACGTACTTTTCTTCGTTGCGCAATTTGTGCAGAAACTCGACCCGCACCAGCTTGCCGTAACAGTTCTGCCGATAATCGAAGATATGCGTTTCCAGCAAAATGCGGCCGCTGTCGTCTACCGTCGGACGTGCCCCCAGGCTGGCCACGCCGGGCAGCGGATGCGCCGCCAAACCATGCACCTGCACCACGAAAATACCGGCCAACGCCGGATGCTGATGCCGGAAGCGCATGTTCAATGTCGGGAAGCCGATGCTGCGGCCCAGTTTCTGGCCGTGGATCACGTGTCCGGAAATGAAATAATCGTGCCCCAGCAATTGCCGGGTATGGGTGAAATCGCCGGCGGCCAGCGCATTGCGTACGGAAGAAGACGAGATGCGTATGCCGTCGTTCATGACGGTGGGTAATGTCACCACTTCGAAACCGTATTGCTTGCCGGCTTCGACCAGCGTATCGATATTGCCGGCGCGGCGCGAACCGAAGCAGAAATCTTCGCCGACCATCAGCCATTTGACGTGCAAGCCCTGCACCAGTATTTTTTCGATGAAATCGCGTGGCGACAGCGCAGCGAATCCTGCATTGAAATGTTCGACGATGACACGATCGATACCGGCCTTGGCCAGCGATTCGAGCTTGTCGCGCAGATTGGCAATGCGCTTGGGTACCTGCGCCTGGGCTTTGGCGCTGTCGCCGCCGCCGCCGCTGCGCTGGGCGAAGAATTCGCGCGGATGCGGCTCGAAGGTCATTACGGCGGCATCCAGCTGCAGCCGCGAAGCCGCTGCGCGCACTTGCGCCAGCAGCACCTGATGGCCGCGATGCACGCCGTCGAAATTGCCGATCGTCAACGCGCAGGGCGCGCGCGATGCAGCATTGGGGAGTCCTCGAAATACCTTCATCGATTCAGCAAGAAGCCGTTCCAAAACTTGCCATTATAAAGGCTTTCGCCGCTGTTTAATCGTTCCGGAGTGCGCGTTCCGCTCTTGCTCGGTTCTTATTCCGCTATTCTTCCGCTCTTACATTTCGCCCCAGATCGCATTCAACGCCGCCAGCGCAGCCAGGCCGGCGGTTTCGGTGCGCAATACGCGGGGGCCCATCGACAACATCATTGCGCCATGCCCGCAGGCCAGCCTTTCTTCGGCTTCGGTAAAACCGCCTTCGGGTCCGATCAGCAGCGCCAGCGCCTGTGCCGGCTGATGCCGCGCCCAATCCGACAACGATTGTTCGCCGCGCGGCGACAGCAATACCCGTTTATGCAAATCCTGCTGGGTGAGCCAATCGCTCAATGTTGTCAATGGCGCCATCAATGGCAGCCGATTGCGTCCGCTCTGTTCGGCGGCGGCCACGATGACACCTTGCCAATGCGCTTGTTTCTTCTCGGCGCGTTCGCTGTTCAGGCGCACGACGCAGCGTTGCGCCGACAAAGGCTGGATGGAGGTGACACCCAATTCCACCGATTTCTCGATGATCCAGTCAAGTTTGGAGCCTTCCGGCAAGGCTTGCGCCAGGGTGATTGCGTACGGCAGCTCGACTTCGCGCGGTGAAAAGGTCTTCAATACAACGCTGACGCTCTTTTTTTCGATCAACGACAGGCTCGCCGTATATTCGCCGCCTTCGCCATTGAATAGCGTAACCAGATCGCCTTGCTGCATGCGTAAAACCTGCACGTGGTGGGCGACATGATCCGGCAGGCGGGTGGTGAGCCCGACGCTCAGCGGGATGGGGCAATAAAAGCGTGGCATGGTGCTATGTGTTTCCTTGGGACATTTCCGGCCACGGCGCGGCAGGAAATAATTAGAGGGAAGTTGCGGCGTGAACCGCGGGGGAAGCCTCGGAGGAGCCTATCCAAGAGGCCGATTTTAATAGTTTGCTCATCTCTCTGGTAAAATACTTGGCTTCACAGCCGGCGCGCTTTTCATCCGATTTCCGTTATTGCCCAACGCCATTCATCGTTATTTACCTAATATGACATCGACCACATCGACCGCATCATCAAAACTCCCGACAGCCAAAATGGCCAATGCCATCCGCGCGCTGGCGATGGACGCAGTGCAAAAAGCCAATTCCGGGCATCCGGGCATGCCGATGGGCATGGCGGAAATCGCAGTCGCTTTGTGGGCCGGCCACTATCGCCACAATCCGCTCAATCCAGAATGGGTCAATCGGGATCGCTTTGTTTTGTCGAACGGACATGGCTCGATGCTGCAATATGCGCTGCTGCACCTGACCGGCTACGATCTGTCGATGGAAGAATTGAAGAATTTCCGTCAATTGCATTCCAAAACGCCCGGCCACCCCGAAGTCGACGTCACGCCGGGCATTGAAACCACCACCGGCCCGCTCGGCCAGGGCTTGACCAATGCAGTCGGCATGGCGCTGGCCGAAAAGCTGCTGGCCGCCGAATTCAACAAGCCCGGCCTGGCCGTGGTCGATCATCACACTTTTGCATTTGTCGGCGACGGCTGCCTGATGGAAGGCATTTCGCACGAAGCCTGTTCGTTGGCCGGCGCCTTGCGCTTGTCCAAGCTGATCGTGCTGTATGACGATAACGGCATTTCGATCGACGGTAAGGTAGAAGGCTGGTTTCGCGACGACACCCCGAAGCGTTTCGAAGCCTACGGCTGGAACGTCATTCCAGCGATCGACGGCCATAACGTCGAGGCCGTCAGCGCCGCTATCGCCAAGGCCAAACTGGCCGACAAGCCGACACTGATCTGCTGCAAGACGATTATCGGCAAGGGTTCGCCGAATCTGGCCGGCACGGATAAAGTACACGGGGCAGCCTTGGGCGACACCGAGATTGCCGCCGTGCGCGCCGCAATCGATTGGACGCATGCACCGTTCCATATGCCGGAAGATGTGTATGCCGCCTGGGACGCCAAGGGCACCGGCGCCAAACTTGAAGCAGCGTGGAACAGCCTCTTCGAGGCCTACAGCGCGCAATATCCGGCCCAGGCCGCCGAACTGCAACGCCGCCTCGCCGGCAAACTGCCGGCCGGTTTCGAGCAAGCCGTTGCCAGCTACATCGCTGCCTGCAACGAGAAAAAAGAAACCATCGCCACCCGCAAAGCCAGCCAGAACGCGATTCAGGCATTTGCGCAAGTGCTGCCGGAATTTCTCGGCGGTTCCGCCGATCTGACCGGCTCCAACCTGACCAACTGGAAAGAATCGGTTGCCGTGCGCGCCGAGCAAGCCGGTAATCACATCAACTACGGCGTGCGCGAATTCGGCATGAGCGCGATCATGAACGGTATCGCTCTGCATGGCGGCTATCTGCCGTTCGGCGCCACTTTCCTGACATTTTCGGATTACAGCCGCAATGCCTTGCGCATGGCGGCGCTGATGAAATTGCGCTCGATTTTCGTCTTCACGCACGATTCGATCGGCCTCGGCGAAGACGGCCCGACCCATCAATCGGTGGAACATGTCTCCAGTTTGCGTCTGATACCGCAGCTCGACAATTGGCGTCCTTGCGACACCGTCGAATCGGCCGTGGCATGGGAACAGGCGATCAAACGCCACGATGGTCCGAGCACGCTGATTTTCTCGCGTCAAAACCTGCCGTTTCAAGCGCGCAGCGCTGCGCAGGTCGCCAATATTCAACGCGGCGCCTATATCCTGCGCGAGCCGGCCAATCCCGCCGACGCCAAGGCCATCCTGATCGCAACCGGTTCGGAAATCGAATTGGCCAACAAGGCGGCCGATGCATTGGCCGCCGAAGGTATTGCCGTACGCGTGGTGTCGATGCCTTGCGCCGACGTGTTCGATCGCCAGGACGCCGCCTATAAAGCCAGCGTGCTGCAACGCGGCCTGCCGCGCGTGGCAATCGAAGCCGGCGTCACATCGTTCTGGTACAAATATGTAGGCCTGGAAGGCGCAGTAGTAGGAATCGATACCTTCGGCGAATCGGCGCCGGCGGGCGAGCTGTTCAAGCATTTCGGATTCACGACCGAAAATGTGGTTGCCAAGGTCAAGCTGGTATTGGCGTAAGTGGCGCAAGCAGCATCCGCGAACCGATTCAAAAAACAAGAGTCCGACGAACGATCGGAATTTGAAGAAACAGAATGAGACAACAGATTTATTTATTACCTACGGAGCAAGCATGACAATCAAAGTCGCAATCAACGGTTATGGCCGCATCGGCCGCAATATTCTCCGCGCGCATTACGAAGGCGGTAAGAAGCACGATATCGAAATCGTCGCGATCAACGATCTGGGCGACCCGAAAACCAATGCCCATCTGACGCAATACGATACTGCACACGGGAAGTTTCCGGGCACCGTCACCGTCGACGGCGATTCGATTGTCGTCAACGGCGATCGCATCAAGGTATTGGCGCAACGCAATCCGGCCGAGCTGCCTTGGGCGGCCTTGGGCGTGGATGTCGTGCTGGAATGCACCGGCTTCTTCACCACCAAAGCCAAGGCCAGCGCGCATATTACCGGTGGCGCGAAGAAAGTCATCATTTCCGCGCCGGGCGGCGCCGATGTCGACGCAACCATCGTGTTCGGCGTCAACCAAAATGTGCTGAAAGCCAGCGATACCGTTATTTCCAACGCTTCCTGCACCACCAATTGCCTGGCGCCGCTGGTCAAGCCGCTGCAAGACGCAATCGGTATCGTGAATGGCTTGATGACCACCATTCACTCCTACACCAACGATCAAGTGCTGACCGACGTGTATCACGAAGATCTGCGCCGCGCCCGTTCGGCCACCCATTCGATGATCCCGACCAAGACCGGCGCTGCGTCGGCAATCGGCCTGGTGATGCCGGAACTGAACGGCAAGCTGGATGGTTTCGCGATTCGCGTGCCGACCATCAACGTATCGATCGTCGATCTGTCGTTCGTCGCCGCGCGCGATACCTCGGTCGATGAAGTCAACAAGATCCTGAAAGATGCATCCGAAGGTTCGTTGAAAGGCATTCTGGCCTATCAAACCGAGCCGCTGGTATCGGTGGATTTCAACCACGACCCAGCCTCGTCGACAGTCGATGCAGCGTTGACCAAAGTCTCCGGACGCCTGGTCAAGGTCGCATCCTGGTATGACAACGAATGGGGTTTCTCGAACCGCATGCTCGACACGACCGTTGCTCTGATGGCTGCAAAATAAAAGCGCCATCGACAAAATATTTTTGTCGTTTTTCCGAAACCCGCAAAGCATTTGCGGGTTTTTTTACGCCTGATTTACGCCTGATTGAGCGAGGTAATAATGCCGCAACAAAAAACCGATACCCTGCATGGCGTGACACTTGCAGCGATGCTTGAGTCCCTGCAATCCCATTATGGTTGGGAAGGGTTGGCGCAACGTATCGATATCCGCTGCTTCAAAAATGAACCGAGCATGAAATCGAGCCTTGCCTTTTTGCGTAAGACGCCTTGGGCGCGTGAACGCATCGAGAAAATGTATGTTGAGCAAATGTTGCTTTGACGCTACAAATTTCTTCCCCGCTTTGACAGAACTTGTCAGAAGTTTGGCTTTTTTCGCAGCAACCTGCATTCAACCCCCTTTATTTTGCTTAATTTTCAAAAATTAAGAAATTGCCAAAATGCGAAGCTGGTTGCCTGTTATATAATGAAAAAATTAGCTAATTGACAATAAATATTGTTTCCCCGTTAACACGGGGTTTGCATTAAATATTAAAAAAACGTTTTAAAAACAAGTATTTGGAAAATAAAGAATAAAGGGGAAGTAGCGGATGCAGGGGCGTGAAGATGCGACAGGATCTGTGGCGAAATTTGTCCTGTCGATAGCATGCGTGCTGTTGTTTGGCGCAGCATTGCCGATTCAAGTAAGGGCGCAAGCCCCCAGCGATACTGTGGACCCTGCGCCTCCGGTAATGCCTGTCGTCCCCGAAGCGATCGTTGTTCCGCAAACACCCCCGGCTGCGCCTGCCATCGATCAGCCGCCTGCCATGCAAACGCCCGATTCCGTAAAAGCACCGGCGCCTTCCAAGAATGGTACAAGCTCAATCACGGCCAGCGAATACAAGCGCAATCAGGACACAACTGCGCAAAAAAATACCAACTCCCCTGAACAGCTCGCACTGGCCGCCGACAAGGATTTGAGCGATTTGTTGCTGCAGGCCGATCCGACCACGCAGGGCAGGGTCGTTGCGTTGCCGGTCGAAGGCGAGGAAGCGCTGGGCGACGAGTTGCCGACACAGGAACGCATATCGCTGGAAGAAGCGCTCTCCCGTACCATCCATAACAGCTATAGCTTCAAAGCCATCCAGGCGCAGGCCGAAGGCGCCGGTTATGCCCGCACTGCCGCACTGGGACAACTCGGACCGACGATCGATGTGCGCACGCAGCGCGGCCGCGAATTTTCGTCGCCCGGATCGATCATCGATGAAGACACCGGCAAGGCGGTAATCAACACCAATCACCGGCGCTGGGACGCCAGCGTGATCATGCGCCAACCGCTCTTCGCGCCGGGTTCGTATTTCAGTTATAAACAGCAAGGACATCTGGCCGATGCCGCCGATGCGCGTCGCGAAGATGCACGCGCCCAGCTGTATTACACCACCATCAAAGCCTATTTCGACCTGCTCAAAGCGTACGCGCTGCTGTCGTTTTCGCAGGGTTATGAAACCCGCATGGAGCAATTGCAGGACTATATGGCCAAGCGCGTGGCCGGCGGCGGCGCCACCAAGATCGATTTCGATCGCGTCAAGGGCCGCGCCCTGTCGGCGCAATCGGCGGTGATTGAAAACCGCGGTGCTTTTGAAAGTTCGATGGTATCGCTGCAGCAATTGACCGGCGTGCGCGCCGTCAAAATGGTGGTGCCGGAGCACATCATGCCTGCGGTGCCGGCCACATCCAGAATTGCGATGGAGCAGGTATATGAAAATAATCCCGGCATTCGCGCCGCGCGGGAAGAAATCACTGCGGCCAGCGCCGAATTGAAATCGGCGCGCTCGCGCTTCTCGCCGACATTCGCCATTGAATTATCGCAGGCGCGCTATGCCGGCGCCGGTGGCGACAACACGCTGACGATCGACCGTAAAGCCATGGTGGTGATGACCATGAACATTCTCAACGGGGGCTCCGACTATTACTACCAAAAAGAAATCGGCACCAAATTCGTCGAGAAAAGCAATACCGCAGCCGACGTCGAACGCAAGGTCAAGGAGCAGCTGGAAGTCAATTACCGCACGCTGACGGCGATTACCAAACGGACCGATATCGCGCGTCTGGAATACCAGACCAACAGCAAAGTCGCGGACGAATTTCTCGAACAACTCGGCACCGGCAGCAAACAATTGATCGATGTGCTCGACGCCTATCAACAGGCCTATCAGTCGCGCGTCGATTTTGCACAGTTGCTTTTCTTGCAGTCCGACATCAGTTATCAGATCTTGCGTAATTCGGGCCGTAGCATGAGTGCCTCTGAAGCTGGCGAAGCTGCCGACGCGCGCAGATCTTCCGCCGCATCCCCTTCCAACCGTAGTAAGTGACATAGAGGCTACGAGATGGAAGGCGGAAGAGAACAGAATTTTTGGCCCGGTTTTGTGGATGCGCTCTCCAACGTTGTGTTGGTGATGATTTTCGTGGTCGTGGTGTTTGTGGTCACGTTGTTCTATTACTCGCAGAAACTGGCCGAATACAAGGCGCATAAATACGTCGAAAAGCGCGATACCGATGTGCAGATCATGCATCCGGCAACGGCAGGCGCGCATGACGTCGCCAACACCACATTGCCGCAAAAATTATCGGATGCGCCGGCACAGGCGCAGGACGCCAAGGACAAGCAGATCGCCGATCTGAAAACGCAGGTCGCCAGCCTGCGCGTGCAATTGGCCGGTCAGGCAGTCGCTGCAGCGGTTGCCGCCGTCACCGGCAATACGCATAGCGAAAACGACACACAGAACAAGATCATTGAAGTCAAAGCCGGCGAAAAAGCCAAGAAAACCGAGACCGGTGCGCAGGTCGATCGCAGCGCGCAGGCAATCGTGCTGCACTTCGCGGACGAAAGCACCACGCTGGACGAGGAGACCATCAAAATCCTCAATACCGATGTCGCGCCATGGGTGGAAAAGCTTAAGAACGGTCCGGGCAAGATTGTCGTCAGCGGCGCCGTGGGCTCGCTGGGATACACCGAAGGCCGCCGCCGCGCCTATTACCGCGCGATCGCGGTGCGTAATCAGTTGATCGCTTTGGGCGTGGCGCAGGCGCGTGTCGTCAGCCGCGTGGTGCCGGGTGAAGCGACTGCGGACAGCGGCGCCAAGGTACTGCTGCAATTTACGACGCAGGAGGTGAAATGAGCGCCGCTTCCGACACTGCTCCCAACGCTATTGCCAAAATCGGCGCCAGGCTAGGCCGTATGTTCGCCGCCGCTTTGCCGCCTATTTTCGGCCGCCTGCATGCCCGCCTCAAGCCGCTGGCCGAACATCATATGCGGCGCATTTCGGTCTGGCTCGATCGCGGACTGGATCAATATCGCGCGATGCCGCGGCCGCGCGTGCTGGTGCTGTCGATCGCATTTCTATCGCTGGCGCTGTGCATCTGGGCTTATCTGGCGCCGATCGATATGGTGGTGCGCGGTGAAGAAGGGCGCATCGTATCGGCCGAACACAATCAGATTATTCAGCATCTGGAAGGCGGCATCGTCGCCGCCATCAATACGCGCGAAGGCGCGGCGGTCAAGCGCAATGAAATATTGATCACGATTGCCGATTCGCGCGCCAATTCCGATCTCGGCGAAGGCCGCGTCAAAATCCTGGGTTTGCGCGCGCGCGTGGCGCGTCTGCATGCCGAAGCCGATGGCACATCGACCCTGCAATTACCGCCGGATCTGCCGGCCTCGGAACCGGCCGTCGTCAGTGAAATAGCCTCGTTTACCGCTCGCCAATCGAAATTGAACCAGGAAATCGCCGTGTTGCGGGAACAGGCCGAGCAACGCCGCGGCGAACTGGGCGAAGTGCTGAGCCGTCAGAAAAGCCTGGCAGCCGAATTCGATCTGGCGCAGCGTCAGTATCAACTGGTGCACGGCATGTTCACCCGCAGCGCCGCATCGCAAATTGAAGACTTGAACGCGCAAGCCAAAGTGCAGGACGTGACCAGCCGGCTGGCGGCGGCCAATTCGATGGCGCCGCGCCTGAATGCCGCAATCGGCGAAGCCAACGCCAAGATCGGCGAAGCGACCACGCGTTTCCGGTCCGACGCGCGCAGCGATCTGACCGCGGCCCAAACCGATCTGGCGCAGCAGGGCGAAGAAATCAAATCCCGCAGCGACCGCGTGCAGCGCTCAGAAGTGCGGGCGCCGATGGATGGCGTGGTCAACCGGATTTTCGTCAATACCGTCGGCGGTGTGGTGAAACCGGGCGATCCCATCCTGGAAATGACGCCGACCACCGAAGAAGTGATGATCGAAGCCCGGGTGCGCCCGACCGACCGCGCCGAACTGGCGATCGGTTTGCCGACACGCGTCAAAGTGACTGCTTACGACTCCGGCGTGTACGGTTCGATGCGCGGCGTGGTGTCGGAAATCAGCGCCGATACAGTCCCCGACGAGCGCGGCGACCGCTTCGAGCGCAGTTACAGAGTGAAAATTCAGGTAAAGAAAGACGCGCGCGAAGGGCTTACCGGCCTGCCGTTGTTGCCGGGCATGACAGCGACCGCGGATATTGTGGTTGGGCGCCGGACTGTATGGCAATATCTGCTGTCGCCGCTGCGCCGCTTCAGTCAGTCGGCGTTGCGCGAACCTCGCTAAGCAGCGCCGAGCTGCGCTAAATGGAACAGAAGTTGCTTCGTATTTGCTGAATTTGCTTCAAATAACATCGAATTGCTTTAATTGCTCTAATTGAACTAAACCGCAGCCAAACGGAAACTCATAACACCATGAAAAACTTGCGCAATTATTATGTCCTCGCCGCGATACCGCCGCTGTTCATGCTAGCCGGCGGCATTATGTTTCGCGACTTTGTCCTGCACGCGATCCATATCAATCCGGTTCTGAATTTATTCATTATCGCGGTTGCCGTGTTCGGTATCGGTCTGATCATGTACAACCTGTACCGGATCAACTGGGAATACGGCAAGTTGATGTCGTTCAAGGCCAAGGTCGATGCCGGCGAGTCGATGGATGATCTGGTGTTGTCGACAGAATATAAAGGCTCCGAAATCGGCAAAGTGCTGGTCAGCGTGGCATCCACCAAAGGGCGCCTGACTTCGCGTATCGAACAGGAGACCATCGAACGCTCGATGGCAGAACTGCACGCCCATCTGGAAGCAAAAACCGAATTCCCGCAATTCCTGACCGGTTTCATGATTGCGCTCGGTCTGCTCGGCACCTTTATCGGCTTGCTGGAAACGCTGGTCAGCACGGCTTCGCTGATCGATGGTTTCGGTAAAGCCAGCCAGGGCGCCGATATGGATGCATCGTTCATCCATCTGGTCGGCGATCTGCAAAAACCGCTGGCCAGCATGGGTACCGCGTTCAGCGCCTCGATGTTCGGCCTGATCGGCTCGCTGGTGCTGGGTTTCACCTTGACCACACTGCGCGGCGCCGGCAAAAAACTGCAAACGCGCGCGCGCGAATGCATCAGCGATATCGTCGAACACGTTATTCACGACATGTCCGGCCCGGCGGCAACCATCCGTCCCGGTCTGTCGGAAGCTTTCCTGGGCGAATTTCTGGGCGATCTGATGGTGCTGCAGCGCGAATCCATCATGGCATCGCGCAACGCATCGGATTCGTCGATGCAGGCCGGCCTCAAACTGGATGCGATGAACGAACGGCTGGCGGCCATTTCCGTGCTGTTTTCCGAAAGCATTGATGAATCCAAGAATATGCGGCAATTGGTCGCCGTCGGTCCGCGCATGCACGAAACCGCGCAGCAGACACTGGAAGAAATCCGCAGCCTGGGCCAGATGATCAATCAGAAGATGACTTCGGCGCGCGATCTCAGCAGCACCTTGTCGATCCTGGAAGAGCGCCTCACCAACAACGGCGAAATCGCCTTGCGTACCTTCGATGCGCTTCCGCAGTTGGTTTCGCTGATGCAGAGCGGCCAGAATGCGCTGGCTTCGGCACTGACTTCGATCCAGACGCAGCAGAGCGACGCCAGTACCATCAACGAGCAGACCGCGCAAACCATGGGGCAATTGCCGGCGCTGTTCAATCAGTTGTCGATGCGCATGGCCGACGAACTCAGCGCGATTCAGCATCAGGGCGAAATCCACGCAACCGTGGCGGCGCGCCTGGGCGAACTGGGCGGCGCGATTTCCGAAAACTCCGGCAACATCACCCGCGATGCACTGGCTGCCCGCCAGGTTCAGGTCGATCTGGTCAAACACATGGCCGGCCAGAACAACAGCATCAAGAGCATGTCGGTTATCCCGGAAAACCTGGCGTCGATTACCGAAGCGCTGCGTCGTTCGAATGTCATGGCCCAAACCATCGTCGACGAAATGCGCACCGGCCGCGCCACGATCGTCAAGGACGTGCGTCTGGAATTGCGCGAAGCAGTCCGCGAACTGGCTTCGAACGCGGCCAAGCAAGGGTAAGCCATGTCCAGGCTCGATACCGACATCATGGATGCCGCCGCGACCCAGGTCGCGGCCGGCCCCGTGCAGCCGGTATCGGCAGCGACCGCGCCCACATCCGCCGAGCCGGAATCGGCGGCTGCTGCAACGACAGCGACAGCAGCAACGGCAGCAGCGGCAGCAGCGGCATCCGACAGCATCATGCGCGATCCGCTCTACCTGGAACTCCTGCGCGCCTACGGCAGCCGCTTCATTGAAATCGGCGTCGGCGGCGTCCTGATCAATTGCTTCGGCTTGCTGATGCCGCTGTATTCGCGGCTGGTGTACGACAAAGTCATCGGCAACCACATCACCGACACCTTGTGGGCGCTGACCATCGGCCTGATGCTGTTCGTGCTGCTGGAATTCGTCCTGCGTCTGACGCGCACCTATTACGTCGAGCAGCTGGCCGGCAAATTCGATATCGATTTCGATGAGATATCGGTGCAGCGCCTACTGAACAACCGCTTCATGCCCGGCGTCGGTTCCGTGCTGGCGAAATACCGCGACATCAACGGCGCGCGCGATGTGCTGTCGTCCAGCTATATGCTGATCATCATCGATTTCCCGTTTCTGCTGCTCTATCTTGTGGCGCTCGGCATGATCGGCGGCGAAATCGTCTGGGTGGTCCTGGTCGGCGGCGCGCTGCTGGTGACCAGCCAACTGCTGTGCAAGATACCGGCGCAGGAATATGCGCATCGCGCCATCCGATCCAACACCGCCAAGACCGACAAGCTGGCCAATCTGGTGGCCGGCATCGATACCCTCAAAACATCGGCGATGCAGGATCGCTTCGTCGAACTGCTGCAGGCAGATGCGCGCAATGCCGCCGTCAATCAGGCCAAAAACCGTTTCTGGATGTCGATCAGCTATACCTTGTCCAACAGCGGCAACACCATCATTTCGGTCGGCACCATGGTGGTCGGCGTGTATCTGGTCGAAGCCAACACCTTGTCGGTCGGCGCGCTGATTGCCGCTTCGCTGCTGGCCAGCCGCGCTTCGGCCATGCTGTCGTCGGTTTCCACCGTGCTGACGCGTATCGAAACCTTCCGGCACGCGCGCAAATCGTTTGAATCGATGTTCCTGTCGCAACCGGAAGCGCCTTACGTAAAAGTCGACCGCCAACAGATCAACGGCAGGATTCAAGTCGCCAACCTGGGTTTCCGCTTCGCCCCGGAACGGCCTGAAATCCTGCAGCAGGTTTCGTTCAACATCAGCCCCGGCGAGAAGGTCGGTCTGGTAGGACGCTCCGGTTCCGGCAAATCGACATTGCTGCGGGTGCTGGCCGGCGTGCACCGTGCCGATGCCGGACAAGCCTTGATCGATGGCTTGTCGATCGAAGCCTACACCTTGGCCGTGCGTTGCCGTTATATAGGCTATAAGCCGCAAGAATCGTTTTTGTTCGAAGGCACGCTGGAAAGCAATATTTTTATCGACGGCAGCGTGCCGGCCGATGTGCGCGAAGCGGCGCTGGCGATCTCCGGTCTGGACGAGTCGATCGCTAACGGGCGCCTGCGGCTGGATCAGGTGATCAACGCATCGAGCACACTGTCCGGCGGCCAGCGCCAGATGGTGGCTTTGGCGCGTGCCGTGGCCTCGCTGCCGAATGTGTTGCTGCTCGACGAGCCGACTTCCGGTATCGACGGCGCTACGGAAAACCGCATCCTGCAGCGCCTGATGGCGTTTTCAAAAAACAGGACACTGGTGATCGCCACGCATAGTCCGGCGCTACTCCAGTATATGGACCGCATTATCGTGATCGACGGCGGCAAGATCATCGCCGACGGACCACGCGACAAGATATTGCAATCGAAATAGTTTTTTAAAGAACCATACCCCGGTTAACTGCACGATCCAACGGAGAGATCCTCATGGCAAGCAAAGCGCAAAATTCACCTGCACACGCGGCAAACAATACGGCAAACAATGCCGGGCATGCACAGAACAACGCAGTCAACGCCGCCATCAACGCGATTACCAAAAACGGCGGCGCGATCAAGATCGTCATGCCGGACCAGAACGGCGATTTCACCACTGCCGTATCGCATAGCGCGGTCGATAAAGTGCAGGTGGTCGATGTCGATATGGTGCTGCAACTGAAAGACGGCACTAGCGTGGTATTGGCCGGCGGCGCCATCAGTGCGATGGATGCCAGCCACACCACCATCAAGTTCAATGACGGCCCGCAGGATACGCTCAGCCATTTGCTGGATCAGGTCGGCATGATTGCCGTGCCGCAGCTGGATCAGGTCCTCAGTTCGCTGCAAGCGCCGCCGGGCAGTTCCGGCGAGGGCGCCGGCAGCTATTCCCCGAGCGCGGCTGCCGATACCGGCATGAGCGCATCGGTCACCTCGCAAATCGTCAATCAGTTGACGCAGATCGTCGAGACCAATGCCCAGTCGGCCACCATCCAGACGGTCGATCCGACTGCGCAAGTGGCAGTGCTGAGCCAGAATTTGAATACCGGCAAAATCGACAGCCAGCCTTTGCAGCAAATACAGCCGCCGATCTTGCCGGAGCGCCCGGGCGTGATCCCGCAGGAGCATACAGTCGGCCCCGATGCGCCGAACATGACGCTGAGCCTGGTCAATCTGGCCACCATTACGCAAATCGGCAATGTCCTGTACGGCAGCGGCGGTACGGTGGCCTCGGCGACCGATGCCAGCAATACCGCGCAATTCGCATCGCAGGTGATCAACGCGCCGGCCGATGCGACGGAAATCCATGCCGTCGGCAACATTCCGCCTAACGATTTCATCAAAGTGGTCAATATCGCCGTCACCGGCGACGGCATCGTGCAATCGGTCATCGTCAAAGGCGTGCCGGCCGGCATGTCGATCGCCAACGGCACCGACTTGGGCGGCGGCAACTGGTCGATCGCGGTCGATCCCGGTCAGAAAAATTTCGATATTCAGTTGGAATACACCACGACGCCGGCGGATCCGACCGACCCGATCCATTCGCAGTTCTCGATGGAATTCGATGTCAATCTGACGACCAGCGACGGCGTTGTGTCGATGTCGCAGGTCAAGCAATTCGCGGTCAAGGATGTCAGCAGCGCCAACGATCTGACCTATATCGATTCGACCACCGGCGAAAGCGTGTACGTCTTGCCGGCGCAGGGCAATTCGCACGTTGTTCACGGCGGCGACGGCGGCGTGACGATTTTCGGCGGTAACGCTGCCGATTTCCTGTTCGGCGGCGCGGGTGCGGACACCATCAATGGCGGCAGCGGCAACAGCTATTTCGAAGGCGGCGCGGGCGCCGATCATATGATCGGGGGCATCGGCATCAATACCGTCGGCTATACCTTGTCGGCGCAAGGCGTAGCGGTCAATCTGTTGGCAGGCACCGGTTCTGCCGGCGATGCCGCGGGCGACGTATTCGTCCATATGACGAATGTGATCGGCAGCGCGCATGACGACACGTTCGTTTCCGGTGTCGACGCCAATAATATCGACGGCGGTTCCGGCGGCTCCGATACAGTGAGTTACCAAGGATCCACTGCTGTCGTGGTCGATTTGGGCACAGGCACTGGTACCGGCGGTAACGCGACGGGCGATAAACTCACGCATATCCAGAACGTGACCGGCAGTACGCATAACGATACGTTTATCGCCAGTACTGCGGCCAATGCATTCGATGGCGGTGGTCATGATGTTAATGGCGCCGATACCGTCAGCTATGCCAGCGATACCTCGGGCCAAGGTGTTGTTGTCGATTTGTTCAACGGTTCCCAGACCGCCGGTGCTGCCACCGGCGATACTTATACCGCTATCCAGAACATCATCGGCACCTCGTCCAACGACAAATTCATCGACGGCGCCGGCACCGACGGCAATCGCTACGACGGCGGCCTCGGCGGCCAGGACACGGTCAGCTATGAACATTCTACTAGCGGCGTATTCGTCAATTTTGTGCAAGGCCGCGGCAGCAGCGGGTCTGCTGCAGGCGATACCTACACGAACATTCAGAATGTCATCGGCAGTGCTTACGACGATGTTTTCACGGCAGCACGGGACAGCAAATCGTTCAATGGCGGTGCGGGCGGCATTGACGAGGTCGACTATTCCGCCGCCGATGCGTCGGTCACTATCGACACCATCAACAATGTCGGCATGGGCAGTTATGCCGGCGGCCAGACTTATACCAATATCGAGAAATTCGTCGGCAGCGGCTCCAGCGATACGTTTATCGCCAGCAACGCCGCGAATCAGTTCGACGGCGGTGCGGCCGGTTCCGACACGGTGGATTACAGCCATTCGGTCGATGCAGGCGGCGCGGCCGCCGGTGTAACGGTCGATCTGTTTTTTACCAACGGCGACGGCACCAGCGGCGGCTATGCACAGGGCGACGTTCTGACGAATATTGCGAACGTGATCGGCGGCGGCGGTGACGATGTCTTCTTCGCCAACGCCACACAAAACACCTTCGATGGCCGTGGCGGCAACAACACGGTCAGCTATTTCCATTCGACTTCGCAGAGCGGCACCGGCGTCACGGTCGATTTATCCAATAGCGACGGCACCGGCACCGGCGGCAATTTTGCGCTCGGCGACAAATACATCGATATCCAGAATGTGATCGGCAGCGCGTTCGACGATACTTTCGTTGCCAGCGCGGAAGCCAACAGATTCGATGGCGGCAGTGTCGGCCCCGGCGTGCGTCATAACCGGGTCAGCTATGCCAACGATACTTCGGGCCTCGGCGTAACCGTCGATCTGGCCACCGGCGCCGATACGGCGGGCGGTGCAGCAGGCGATACCTACGTCGATATCCAGGATGTGACCGGCACCGGCCTGAGCGACACCTTCATCGCCAGCATTGAAGCCAATGCATTCGATGGCGGAGCAGGTATCGATACTGTGAGCTATAAGGGTTCTGCGACGGGCGTGACGGTGGATCTGGTTGCGGGCACCGGCAGCGGTGGAAATGCCGACGGCGATACCTATACCCGCATTGAAAACGTCACAGGCGGCGATGCCGACGATACCTTTATCGCCAGTTCGATCGCCAACAGTTTCGACGGCGGTTTGGGTAGCCTCAACAATACCGTCAGCTACGCCAAGGCCAGCGACGGCGTCGGCGTCATCGTCGATCTGTTCGCCGGCACGGGCACCGCGGGCTTTGCGGATGGCGATCATTACGTCCGTATTCAGGATGTCATCGGCAGCACCAATAACGATACATTCGTGGCCAACGACGCCCATAACAAATTCGACGGCGGCGGCGGCACGCATGACCGGGTTTCGTATGCCGATTCCACCGATGCAGTAACAGTCGATCTGATTGCCAATACAGGTACTGGCGGCTTGGCCGATGGCGATACTTACGCCGGCATCCAGGACGTCACGGGCGGTACCGGCGACGATATGATTATCGCCAGCAGCGCCGCCAATAATTTCGATGGCGGCAAGGGAGGGCTGGCGCCGGACGGCAACGATACGGTCAGTTATCACGGTACTGCGGGCGATAATAGTATCGATCTGCATACCGCCGGTGCAGCGGCAACCGGTACCGGCTTTGCGGCAGGCGATACCTATGTCGGTATTGAAAATATCATCGGCGGCGCCGGCAACGATACGTTCTATGCCAGTGCGGCAGCCAATAAATTCGATGGCGATGGCGGTAACAACACCGTCAATTATTCAAAATCCGGCGACGCATTCGGCGTGATCGTCGATCTCAGCACAGCAACCGGTACCGGCAAAGGAAATGGCGTCGGCAATGCATTATTGGGAGATGCTGCCGGCGATACCTACGTCAACATCCAGAACGTTGTCGGCACGCTCAACGACGATCTGTTTATCGCCAGTGACGCGGCCAATAAATTCGATGGCGGTAAAGGCGGGCTGGCGCAGGATGGCAACGATACGGTCAGTTACGCCGGTACTGCCGGCGACAACACCATTGATTTGAAAACAGCCGGTGCAGCGGCGACCGGTACCGGCTTTGCCGCAGGCGATACCTATGTCGGTATCGAAAATATTACCGGCGGGACCGGCAACGACAGATTTTATGCCGGTGCGGCAGCCAATAAGTTCGATGGCGATGGCGGCATCAATACGGTTGATTATTCGAAATCGGGAGATGCATTCGGCGTGATCGTCGATCTCAGCACCACGATCGGCACCGGATCCGGCAACGGCGCCGGCCATGCGGCGCAGGGCGATGCTGCCGGCGATACTTACGTCCACATCCAGAATGTTGTCGGCACGGTCAATGACGATCTGTTTATCGCCAGTAACGTGGCCAATAAGTTCGATGGCGGCAAGAACGGCCTTGCGCCGGACGGCATCGATACGGTCAGTTATGCCGGTACTGCCGGCGACAACACCATTGATTTGAAGACAGCCGGTGCAGCGGCGACCGGTACCGGGTTTGCAGCAGGCGACACCTATGTCGGTATTGAAAATATCACCGGCGGTCTTGGCAACGACAGATTTTATGCCAGTGCGGCAGCCAATAAGTTCGATGGCGATGGTGGTGTCAATACAGTTGATTATTCGAAATCGGGAGATACACATGGTGTGATCGTCGATCTCAGTACAGAAGTCGGCGCCGGCGTCGGCACCGGCTCTACCATGGGCGGCGGTGCGGGTGACGCGGCCGGCGATACCTATACCCATATTCAGAATGCTGTCGGCACCAATCAGGACGATACCTTTATCGCCAATGGCGTCGCCAACTTCTTCGATGGCGGCACCGGCACGACGCATAACCGGGTTTCGTATCAGGCCTCGACCGTTGCGGACGGTTCGATCACTGTCGATCTGATTGCGCAAACCGGCAGCGGCGGTCTGGCTGAGGGGGATACCTACGCCAATATCCAGGACGCGACAGGCGGCGCGGCAGACGATCTGTTTATCGCCAGTAATGCGGCCAATAATTTCGACGGCAGAACCGGTGTCGATACGGTCAGCTATCACAATACGAACGGCGACAACAGCATCAATCTGAAGACCGCCGCCGCACAGGCGACCGGCACCGGTTTTGCCGCAGGCGATACCTATACCGGCATTGAAAACGTCATCGGCGGCAACGGCAACGATACGTTCTTTGCCAGTGGCGTGGCCAACAAATTCGATGGCGACGGCGGCACCGATAACCGCGTTGATTATTCATTGTCCGGCGACGGCTTCGGCGTGATTGTCGATCTGGTCGGCAATACCGGCGCCAGCAACGGCGCCGGCACGGGCGACGCGACAGGCGATACCTATCTCGCCATTCAAGATGCAACCGGCACAAACTGGGACGATAAATTCATCGCCAACAACGTTGCCAATCAATTCGACGGCAAAGGCGGTTCTCATAACCGGGTGTCGTATGAAGATTCCAACACGGCAGTAACGGTCGATCTGAACGCGGGCACCGGCGCCAACGGCGATGCAGCCGGTGACAAGTACACCAACATTCAGGATGCTACCGGCGGTAGCGGCGACGACATTTTCATCGCCAGCAACGTTGCCAATAATTTCGATGGCGGCAAGGGAGGGTTGGCGCCGGACGGCAACGATACGGTCAGCTATCACAATACGAACGGCGACAATAGCATCAACCTGAAGACAGCAGGCGCGCAGGCGACCGGCGCCGGTTTTGCCAATGGCGATACCTATACCGGCATCGAAAACGTCATCGGCGGCAACGGCAACGATACGTTCTTTGCCAGTGCGGCAGCCAACAAATTCGATGGCGACGGCGGCGCCGACAATCGGGTCAATTATTCATTGTCCACCGATGGCTTCGGCGTGATCGTCGATCTGTTCCACAATACCGGCGCCAGCAACGGTGCCGGTGTGGGCGACGCGACAGGCGATACCTATGTCGCCATTCAGGATGCAACCGGCACAAACAACTTTGACGATAAATTCATCGCCAACAACGTTGCCAATAAATTCGATGGCGGCAATAGCACCGCAGCATCGCATAACGTGGTGTCGTATGAATTTTCCACTACGTCAGTTACGGTCGATCTGAGGCAGGGAACCGGCGCCAACAATGATGCAGCCGGTGACAAGTACACCAACATTCAGGATGCTATCGGCGGTAGCGGCGACGACACTTTCGTCGGCAGTACGGCGGCTAATAATTTCGATGGCGGCGTCGGCAGCGATACGGTCGATTATTCCCACGCGACCACATCGGTAGTCGTCGATCTGAGTTCGAGCGGTCTGCCAATAGCGAGCACGGGCGATGCGCTGGCGGCGGGCGATACCTACACGCATATGGAAAATATCATCGGCGGCAGCGGCAATGACACATTGACCGGCGCTACCGGCGGTAATTCGACACTGGTCGGCGGCGCGGGGGCGGATGCCCTGACCGGCCAGGGCAGCAACAATACGGCAAGTTACGTTGGTTCCGGGGCGGTGATCATCGATCTGACCCAACATGGCGCGGGTAGCGGCGGCGATGCGGCGGGCGATACTTTTGTCGATATCCAGAACGTCATCGGCAGCAGCAACGACGATAAATTCTATGCAAGCAGCGATGCCAACAAATTCGACGGCGGCGCGGCCGGCAGCGATACAGTCAGTTACGAAAGACAAAACACAGACGGTTCTGTCACAACAGGCGTCAACGTGGATCTGTCGAATGGCGCAGCCGCGGCTACCGGCGGGTATGCAGAGGGCGACACCTACGTCAGAATTCATAATCTGATCGGCACCGATTTAGTCGATACGCTCAAGGGCGCTACCGGCGGCGGTTCGACCCTTACCGGCGGTAAGGGTGGCGACACATTGATCGGCCAGGGTTTCGTCGTCGGCAATGCGGCTACCGCCAACACGGCCAACTATGCAACTTCCGTGAATGGCGTAACGGTTGATCTGGTGCACGGTTTGGGCACCGGTGGCGATGCGCAGGACGATCACCTGAGCGGCATCCAGAATGTGATCGGCACGGGGCAAAACGATACATTCATCATCGCGGCAAGCAGCAACAGCGGCGGCACGTCGGATCCCAACACCGTCGACGGCGGCTCCGGCGGCAGCGATACGGTCAGTTACGCCAACGAAACGAATGCGGTGACAGTCGATCTCTCTCCCATCACCGGGTCCGGCCACGGTTTCAGCACCGGCAGCACGGTGCAGGACACGTTGACGCACATCCAGAATGCAATCGGCGGCGCCGGCAACGATCTGTTCATTGCCGGCAACAGCGCCAATAGTTTCGATGGCGGCAGCACCGGCGCCGGTACCGATAGCGATACCGTCAGCTATGCCTCGTCGTCGACCGGCGCCGTAAACGATCCGGCGCATCTCACCGTGACGACGACGGGTGTCATTGTCGATCTGTTCGGTCATACCGGCAGCGGCAACTGGGCTGCCGGGGATACCTACACCTCCATCGAAAATGTCATCGGTTCGAACGGCAGCGATTTGTTCATTTCCGACGACAGCTCGATAACCGCCAATAAATACGATGGCGGCGCAGACGGTTCCGACACGGTCAGCTACGAACATGCGACCACCAGTTTCATGGCCAGCCTGGCGGCGCCCGGCAGCAATACCGGCGAGGCCCATGGCGATACCTATAGTCACATCAGCAATCTGATGGGCAGTGCAGTCGATGGCGTCACCAGCACGCTGACGGGCGACGGGTCGGCCAATACCTTGACGGCGCTTGGCAACGATACTATCAACATCCTGAACGGCGGCGGCGCATCCAGCGGCAGCGACATTCTGGACGGACGTCTCGGCGGCCAAAATACGCTTAACGCAGGCGATGTCGGCAATACGATTTTCGAGGTCACTGCCGACGGTAGCGGCAACCTCGCCCACAACATCATTGTCGGCGGCGTGCACGGGTCGTCTGCAGTCGATACCACTGCAACGATGAAGGTCGACGGCATAGACCCCGGCGTGTCTCTGAACATGAGTTCATTTACCGGCCACGCAGATCACTTGACCGTAGTGGATCTGAAGGACGGCGTGGATACCGATATTACAATCAGCTATGCCGATGTGCTGGCATTGGGTAAAGCCAGCGGCGGCGTCAACGGCACAGAACTGACCTTGAATCTGGATGACCATGACAGTGTGAAGATTACGGAGGTCACCGGAGAGCATTGGAAATTTTTCGGTAACGGGGATTACGTTTTTTACGCGGATTCCGATACCGCTAATGCCCATGCATTGGCGACGCTGCACACGCGTCCGGTAACCGGCTAACGGATGGGCTTCCGATGTTTTGACAGAGAACGGCCGGCGCTATCCACGCCGGCCGTTTTTTTTCGAATGAAATGCAATAGTGCTGTGCGCCGCCGGCCCGGTGCACTTCTTGCTTCATTTTTTCAACGAAGCCGCCGCTGCTGTTGTATTATCCGGCTGCGTAGCCATATGACGCTATATCAGTGCCGATTGTCGAATAAATACCCCATGCCTAACTTACGTATCGTCGTCGTCAATACCATCATCAACGCCGAAGATGAAAGCGATGAGTCCCTGCACGCCCAGGCGGCGCGCAATACGGCTTTGCGCATTGGGCTGTTGCAGGCCGGTTACGATATCGTGGCCTCGCTGCCGGCCGATATCTATCTGCCGGACCGCATCGCACAGTTGCAGCCCGACATGATCATCATCGATGCCGAATCGGACGCGCGCGACGTGCTGGAGCATATCGTCATCGCCACCCGCGACGAACGCCGGCCGATCGTCATGTTTACCGAAGACAGCAATACCGACAGCATGGAAATGGCCATGGCCGCCGGTGTCTCGGCGTATATCGTTGCCGGCCTGCATGAGGAGCGCATCAAGCCGGTGCTCGATGTGGCGATCGCCCGCTTCAAGCAGGAACAGAAGTTGCGTGCCGAATTAACCGACGCCAAGAACAAACTTGCCGAGCGCAAGCTGCTGGACCGCGCCAAGGGCCTGCTGATGAAACGGCATAAGCTGAGCGAAGAGGAGGCGTATCAAAAGCTGCGCCATCTGGCGATGAACAAGAATTTGAAGTTGTCCGAGGTGGCGCAGCGGATTATCGATGTCGAAGACCTGCTCGGTTAAGTTCGCCCGATGTTCGCCCGATTGGTGCAAAAGCGTGCGGAAACAGTACAAAGGCAGCACAAAAGCAGTACAAAAGCACAACGCCGGTGCGCCGCAATCGTGTGCGGCGACCCGGTTTTTTTTCGTTTTAAACTAGTGTTTTAGCTGGTAATTCCCTGATTTTCAACACCCTTATCCGATAGTTGGCATGCCGTTTGCTTAGCTTGTTGCATCACGCAGGATTTGCGCAGACATGATGCGGCCAACGGCGGTCGGATCTATCAGACAAGGGCGTCTTGCCAATTGACCTATGGTCGGTTGGCAGGACGCCTTTTTTTATTGGCGATTGAAAATCGGAGACTTACCATGGATCGTAATTTGAATGCGCCTGCGAGCGTCACTGAAAACGTCAGCGATAGCGTGCAGAGCAACCGTCGCCATCTGATTAAAACCGCGGGTCTCGCCGCAGGAGCAAGCATGTTAGGACTATCGAGTGCAGGAGCATGGGCCGCAGGCTCGGACAAACCGGAAAAGGA
>DASYCG010000158.1:0-84471 GCA_036500325.1 Herbaspirillum sp.
TTTGCCGCCACGTGTGGTGACGATGCCTTTGTAGCGCTCGATCATTGCAGGCACTTGCTCGCTTTGATCCGGGTGCACGATAAATACGATTTCATAATGACGCATGTAATCTCCTTAAGGACGGATTGAAAATCGCCCACCTCGGCGTCAAGACGAGTGTGGGAAGAGGAAAACCAAGCATAATACAGTCAATTTATTCAAAGCTCAATGAATTCTGTGCGAATTCAGTGACTTATCGACAATTACTTAAATAGATGCGCAACACTTGCTTTCCCCAAGCAACTGTATAAAAATACAGCCTGTGATTACAACCAGCGCTTGCTGCCGCAGCGCCCTAGCCATGCTGAAACTGACCGCGCGCCAAGAACAAATCCTGAACCTGATCCGGGATGCCATCGAAAATACCGGCTTTCCACCGACGCGCGCCGAAATCGCCACCGAGCTGGGGTTTCGTTCGGCCAACGCCGCCGAAGAGCATTTGCAGGCATTGGCGCGCAAAGGCGCCATCGAAATCTCCCCCGGCACCTCGCGCGGCATCCGGCTGCGCGATATGGGGCATGAACGCGGACTCGAAAGGCAATCGGGCATGTTTGGCGGCCGCCAGATGGCCCTGCCCCATGCGTCGTTGATGCAACTCCCGCTGATCGGCCGCGTGGCCGCCGGTTCGCCGATCCTGGCCGAAGAACATGTCGATGCCAGTTACAACGTCGATCCTTCCCTGTTTTCAGCCAAGCCCGATTTTCTGCTCAAGGTGCGCGGCATGTCGATGCGCGACGCCGGCATTCTGGATGGCGACCTGCTTGCCGTCAAAAAAAGCGATGCGGCACGCAACGGCCAGATCGTGGTGGCGCGCCTGGGCGATGACGTCACCGTCAAACGCTACAGAAAAACCGGCGGCGTCATTGAATTACTGCCGGAAAACCCGGATTTCAAAATCATACGCGTCGATGGCAGCAGCGGTGAATTCGCGCTGGAAGGCCTGGCCGTCGGCCTGGTGCGCAGCTGGAACTAGCAGCCCGTAACGGGAACTGCCCGCCCGAGTACGACAAGCCCGCCGATGTGCGGGCTTTTTTCTTGTTTGTTCCTCGGATAGTTTTCAATAAATCGCACTACACTGCCTGCTAATTATAGATTCCGTCACTTCGTGTCTCTATTTCAGAGTCTCTATTTCATTATCCGATCTTTTTGAGGAAACCCCGATGGTAAAGCGCGGTGGCAAACCTGCTACAAAGGCAAGAACCAACACTACTCCGCACATTGAAAATTTGCTGGCTATCCGAAAAGCGCTGGATCTGGTGGTAGAACGCCGCTTCGACGAAGCCAGAAAGATGTGCCTGGCTGTGATCGCCCATGTCCCCGAACTGACTTTCGCCAACCACGCGATGGGCTTGATAGAAAACACGGTAGAGAATTATGCGGCAGCAGAAGGCTGGTTGCGCAAAGCCGTTCAGTACGACCCGAAAAATGCCGAATATCGGACAAACCTGGGCACCGCGCTGCTGCGCCAGGACAAGATCGAAGAAGCAATCAAAGAGTTCGAATCGGCCATTGCGGAAGCGCCAGAACACGCTCAGGCGCGCATCGGCCTGGCCGACGCATTGCATGAAAAAAACGACCCCGAAGCCTCGATTGCCTATTTTGAAGAAGCGGTCCGGCGCGAGCCGCTCAACCCTGGCGCACTAACCCATCTGAGCAAAGCACTGATCGATGCCGGCCTCCACAAGGAGGCAATCGATGTTTTGTTCAAGGCGATGGCCTTGAAGATCGACTACGCGCCGGCGCATACCAACCTGGGCATCGCCTTCCAAGAAATGGGCATGCTGGAAGAAGCGGTGCAAAGCCACATTACGGCACAGATGCTGGATGGCGAGAATATCTACGCGCTGAATAAATTGGCCGATACCTATAACAAGAAGCGCGATTTCGAGAAAGCCAACGATATTTACCGGCGCGTCATCGAATTGGCGCCGAAC
Organism: Herbaspirillum sp.; assembly: GCA_036500325.1. Classification (GTDB taxonomy): domain Bacteria; phylum Pseudomonadota; class Gammaproteobacteria; order Burkholderiales; family Burkholderiaceae_D; genus Herbaspirillum. The sequence continues at coordinate 1,974 of DASYCG010000158.1, forward strand.
GATCCCAATAGCCATTTGAAGCTAGGCTCCATGATGTACGCGCATAACGAGGAGCTCTATGAAGAAGCGATGGCGCTGTTCCGGCACGCGCTGACGCTGAATCCGGATCTGGCGATGACGCACAACAATATAGGAGCGACCATGTTTGGCCGCGGCCTGGTCACCGAGGGCATCTCCGCTATGGAGAAAGCGCTCGAATTACGGCCTAATTACAAAATGGCGCGCCATAATCTGGCTTTGGCATATTTATTAAAAGGTGACTATAAAGCCGGCTGGGAAAATCATGAAGTACGCCTGACGCTGGCCGAACGCCAGGCTGTTTATGTATTAGTGCATAGATTATTCAAGGTCATTCCCAAATGGGATGGCAAATCGTCGCTGAAGGGCAAAAACCTATTGTTAATGCATGAACAAGGTTTTGGCGACACCATTCAATTCGTCCGCTACGTCAGAATACTATTGGACCAGGGCGTTCATGTCGCGGTACACGCCGTGGATGGATTGACAAGGCTGTTTCAAACCCTGCCGCCGGAAGTCAAGGTGGTCCGGCATTCGGACAAGCTGCCGAACTGCGACTTCTCCTACCTGATGATGAGTCTGCCGCATGCACTAGGCACCGACACCGTCGAACAAATCCCGGCTTATCCATCCTATTTGAGTGCAAATGCCGGCGACACCTTCAAATGGCAAGTGTTTTTAAAGCAAAAGGCAATGATCGCCGCACCCAAGTTGCGGGTCGGCCTGGTGTGGGCCGGGAATCCGGATCACGGCAGTGATCACAAACGGTCGATACCCTTTCCCGTCATGGCGCCCTTGTTCGATCTCAAGGAAATTCAATTTGTTTCCCTGCAGAAAGGCAGCAAGCCGGAAGTGCTGGAGCGCCTGGAAAAAGATTTCAAGATCATCAACGCCGGGCAGGAATGCGCCGACTTCGCAGACACTGCCGGCGTCATCGCCAATCTGGATCTGGTGATCAGCGTGGATACTTCGGTGGTCCATCTGGCCGGCGCGCTCGGCGCCAAGGCCTGGACGCTGTTGGCCTTTACCCCGGATTGGCGCTGGATGGAGAATCGCGACGACTCGCCATGGTACCCATCCATGCGCCTGTTCCGCCAGCAGACGCAAGGCGATTGGCCGGGCGTAATAGCGGCTGTCAAAGCAGAATTACAAAAATTGCTGGACGCAAAATAAGTTTCTAAAAGGCAACAAATAAAGAAAAAGTGTTACAAGGGAAAGTTTATGGTTAAAGTTTTCCCGATTGAGGTCGAAAGAGTAACTGCTTGCTAGTAGGGAAAAAGCACCTTGTTTTAGGTCGGAAGACGCCGATAAAAAAATATTTTTGAAATAACCCTAAATTTTTATCAGTATCGTCCGATAAGAACGTAACAGCGGTTTGAATGCCTAAGCCTTATCAGGTGACGGACCAAAGTTATGGCACTGAAACGCGGATCTATCGGCCTCATATCTTAGGAGAAACACCATGTCATCAGTAATTAACACCAACATCCCGTCACTAGACACCCAACGCAACCTGGGCATGTCCCAATCGTCGCTGGCTACTTCGATCCAACGTCTGTCATCCGGTTTGCGTATCAACAGCGCTGCTGATGATGCTGCAGGCCTGGCAATTTCGGATCGGATGAACGCGCAGATCAAAGGTCTGACAGTTGCTCAACGTAATGCCAATGACGGCATCTCGCTGGCGCAAACAGCTGAAGGCGCTCTGCAAACCGTCGGCGACAACTTGCAACGTATGCGCGAACTTGCTGTTCAAGCAAGTAACGGCTCGAACACTGTGCAAGATCGCAAGACAATGAACGACGAATACAAGCAATTGTCTGCTGAAGTTTTCCGCGTCCTGAACGGCACCACATTCAACGGCCAAAATCTGTTCACAGGCGTCGGCGCTGGTGCATCGGCTGGTGTTGCTTCCGGCGATACGCCTGCTTCGGCTGCCTTGTCGCTGACTTTCCAAGTCGGCGCCAACGTTACCGACAACAAACTGAACGATCAAATCAGCATCTCGCTGACCGATCTGTCCAACGACAGCACACTGTCGGCTGTTCTGGCAACGACTGCCGGCCTGATCGGCGGCGCGCAAACTAGTAGTGCTAGCACTTCGATCACCAAAGCACAAGGTAGTTTGACATCGGCTAAAGCTGCTCTGGACACATTGTTCTCGACAGCTTCGACACTGAGTGCCGATGCATTGGCTACTTCTGCCAAGAAACTGCAAGGTTCGATCGACAGCGCTCAATTGTCCCTGGACGTCGCATTGGCTGATCCAAGCGCACAAACCGATGCGCAAAAGCAAATCCAGAATCTGGATAAAGCGATTGCAACGATTTCGGCTGCGAACTCCCAGTTCGGTGCGGTGCAAAACCGGTTTAATGCGGTTATCGCCAATACCCAGGTCGCCACTGAAAATCTGACCTCATCGCGCAGCCGTATTATGGATGCCGACTTTGCGGCGGAAACTGCGAATCTGAGCCGTGCTCAAATTCTGCAACAAGCTGGTACCGCGATGTTGTCGCAAGCCAACTCGGCGCCAAACGGCGTACTGGCTTTGCTCCGATAATCGGTCATAATCAGTAGTCGGTAGTTCAATGCGGAGAGTATTTTTAATATTCTCCGCATATTCATTCAATAAAGGAGTCATACCATGTCTATCTCTCCCGTCGACGCCTCTGTCGCACAACCGGATCCGTCCCCGGTGGTTGGCAAAGCTGCACCGGTAAAAGACCCCATCGTATCGTCGGGCGCGCCTGTTACGCAGCCGAGTCAAACTGTCAGCGACAAGGAAGTCTCGAAGGCGGTCGACGCACTAAACGCCAGTTCGTTAGGCGCTGCAGGATTAAGCTTTTCGCAAGATAAGGAAAGCGGCCTGACCGTGGTGACAATCACCGACAAGAAGACCGATGAAGTCATCCGCCAGATGCCGACCAAAGAAGCGCTGGCATTGACCCATTCGATCGACGACACATTGGACGCATTGCGCGGCAAGCTGATTAATCACAAAGCTTGATAGGCTTGTCGACGCTGTTGCAAGCAGCCGAATAGCGTGAGTCCGCTTTATTGTCGGCGCGCTGTTTGAATAGAATATTTTGAAGAACGCTTATCTGTTCTGTTGGTACGTTACGCCCGTCGTTATTGCTTACCGCCATTCGATTATGATCTGATGGCCCGATTCTTTAGGAGAATATAAATGTCAACCACTGGCCCACTTGCAAGTTCCGGAGCAGTCTCAGGTCTCGATGTGCCGGATCTGGTTGGCAAATTGATGGCTAACGAGCAAAGCATGCTGACACCGCTGACCACTGCCGCGGCCAGCTACAATGCTCAATTGTCCGCCTATGGCTCGGTCAGCAACGCAATCTCGGCATTTCAAGCTGCGCTCAACAAGCTCAATGCCTCTGCTTTCAGCGCGCAAAAAGCCACGATCGTCAATAGCGGCACCGGCGACGATCTCAGCACTGCCCCATTTACCGCGGACGTCAACTCGACTGCGACTACCACCCCAAAAGCCCAGATCATTCAATCGGCCGGCATCGATGCCAGCACCGCCATTTTCACCGGCGGCGACTCGTTAGCGATCAAGGTCGGCGCCAATGCCCCGATCTTCGTGACGCTGCAAGGCGGCGACCAGACGCTGCAAGGCGTGGCCAATCAGATCAATAACGCCAAAACCGACGTAGAAGCCAGCGTTGTCACCGATGACCAGGGCAGCCATCTGGTGCTTGAGTCGAATACATCCGGCAGTGCGAACACGATTCGCGTCACCGGCAACGGCTCACTTTCGATATTTGCCTACGATCCGGCTGCCGGCACGCACAGCACGATGACGCAAACCCAGTCGCCGCAGGATCAGGTTGCGGCGATCTCGGGCAGCTACGACATTAAAGTGACTGCGCTGGCGCAAACGGCAAAGATCAAATTCGGCGGAGCGGCCGGTTTTCCGAATACGCAAACATTTAACAACGGCATTCTTGCGATCAAGACCGGCACCAATACCACTGTCGTCATCAAGCCGGAAGCCAATACATTGGCCGGCATTCGCGATGCCATTAACGATACGCCGGATACCGGCGTCAACGCAACGATCGTCAGCGACGGCACCACGTCTCACCTGGTTCTGACTGCCCTCAAATCCGGCGCGGCCAATACCATCACAATGACCGGCACCGGTGATTTCGCCGCGCTCGACACCAGCGGCGCGGGCAGCACCATGGAATCGCTGCAGACAGCGCAGGATGCGTCGATTTCCGTTGACGGCGTAGTCATCAAAAGCCCCACCAATACCGTCACCAATGCCATCGCGGGCATGACGCTCAATCTGAGCACCCTGACTACGCCGACCGACAAATACAATCTGTCGATTTCGAACGACACCAGCGGCGTCCAAGGCGCCGCGCAGCAATTCGTCACTGCCTACAATACGCTGGCAACTACGCTGGGCGGATTGACTTCGTATAATGCCGACACCAAAGCCGCCGGTGCATTGCAAGGCGATTCTTCCGTCAACAGCATTCAAAATCAGATTCGCAATACCTTGATCAAGGCCGTCGGCGGCAGCAATGCCTTGCAGACGCTCAACGACATCGGCATTACTTTGCAAAAAGACGGTACGCTGGCAGTCGACACGGTCAAGCTCGGCAAGGCGGCGACGGCCAATTTCAGCCAGATTCAGACTTTGTTCAATGGCAAGAGCGGTGTTGCCACCAATCTCAATACCTTGCTTACCGATATGCTGGGCCCCAACGGTATCGTGACCACGAAGACCGCCGGCATCAAGGCCAGCATCGCCACCAATACCGCCAACCAGGCCACGATCCAGACCCGGCTCGACGCGGATCAGGCGCGCTATACCGCCCAGTTCAATGCGCTGGATGTGACGCTGAGCAATCTAATGCTGCAGCAACAGCAATTGACGTCGGGACTGGCTGGACTGGCCGCCAATAAATAATAGACAATAGTTATTCGAGCTAAACTCGGTCTAACCTCGGTCCTACCTGCTTTAGGAGAACTATATGTTCGGATCTACATCGCGCGGCGCCAATGCCTATGCAAACGTCGGCATGGAAACCGGCGTTGTTGCCGCGACCCCGCATAAATTGACGCTGATGCTGATGGATGGCGCTTCGATCGCCATCAGCATGGGGCTCAAGCATATGCGGTCGGGCAACATCGCTGAAAAAGGCAAGAAAATCACGCAGGCTATTCTGATCATCGATAACGGTCTGCGCGCCAGCCTGAACCACAAGGTCGGCAACGGCGAGATCGCAGGCAATCTCGATGCCCTGTACAGCTACATGACGCGCACCCTGTTTTCGGCCAATGTCAAAAACGAACCCGAAAAGCTGGAAGAAGTGCATGGCTTGCTGAACCAGATCAAGGACGCATGGGAAGAGATCGATCCCGAGAGAGGCCTGAACGTCGCCGACGCCGGCAATGTGCGCAATTTCAGCTCTGAACAGCACCGAGCAAAGGTCTGATATATATGAGCACCCCGATGAGCACTCCGATGAACACCCCTGTCGATACCTTGCCGATCTATGAAAACATGGCCGTCATCAGCGAACAGATGCTGGTGGCCGCCCGTAACGCCAACTGGGAATTGTTGAGCGTGCTGGAAAACCGCAGTTCGCAATATCTGGCGCAGTTGAATCAAAACAATGTCGAAGGCGCGGTCGAAACGAAAATCGACAATGCCAACGACGCCTTGCGCGAACGCAAAGTCGCCATCATCAAAAAAATCCTGGCCGACGATCGCGATATTCGCAATCTGATCGAACCCCGGCTGAGCGAATTGTCCAATCTGATCAAAAATACTCACAACGAGCGCAAATTGGTGCGGGCCTACGGTGTAAGCCCGGAAAGCTGAAATCATGCTTCCCGGGGCCGATCTAGGCAGCATCAGCAATCTCGTCCAGCCGGTTGGCGCGGTCGAACCGGTCCCCGCGGTAATCGCCGCAGCCGATATGCGGCTGCAAGGGCTCAGCCGGATCGAGCAATTCGCCATCGGCCAGCAGATTCAAGCCAAAGTCGTCTCACTGTTCCAGGATGGCACAGCCCTGGTTCGCATGGGCGAAACCGCCGCTCGCATGGTGTTGCCGGCGAATGCCCGCCCCGGCAGTTCAATCCTGCTGACCCTGACCTCCAAAGATCCGCGCCCCACTTTCTCGATGCAGGTCGAGTCCGAGGGCAATGAAACCGGCGATGCCGAGGAAGCCGCAGTGCGAATGCCGGCCGGCTACAACGCCGCCGGCGGCTCCAGCAGCGGCCGAACACTGGCGCAAAGCGAGCTCGGCATTAATGGCTCGGGCCCGGCGCTACGCGGCGCCGGATTGGCCTCGGCCGCGGCCAATGCCGGCGGCGTATCGGCAGATGCCGGCGGTGCGCTCAATGCCCAAGGCCTGCCGCAAAGCGCCAGCCTGACGCTCAGCACAGCCGGCCGCATGATCAATAACCTGCTGCAGGCGCAAGCCGATGGCCCGGCCGCGGCGATCACCAGCCGCGCGCCGGCCCTGCCGGGCCCGCCGTCGTCGTCAATGCCGGCCGCGCAGATCGCCGATGCATTGCACGACAGTGTCGCCTTCAGCGGTGTCTTTTATGAGTCGCATGTTACCGAGTGGGTCGACGGCAAGCGCGATCTGGCCGCCTTGCAGCGCGAACCGCAGGCGCAGCTCGGCAAATCCATCGACAACACAGGCTTGTTGACACGGCCCGACGCCGCCAGCACCGACATCGGAAAAATCGTCAACATGCAATTGACCACGCTGGACCAGCAGCGCGTCAACTGGCAGGGTGAAGTCTGGCCCGGGCAGAATATGGAATGGGAAATTTCCCGCGACGACAGCCAAACGCAGGGGCAAGAACAGCAACAGCAGGGCGGCACGGAAGCAACACCGACGTGGCAAAGCGTGGTGCGCTTCAATTTCGAACATCTGGGCACCGTGGCGGCTTCGATCCGGCTGATCGGCAACCAGATTCACATGCAGATTCGCACCAATAACGACAGCGCCAACGAGGCCTTGCGTATGCATGGCAGCGAATTGGCGGACTCGATGGCGGCGGCCGGCTCATCGCTGGATTCGCTGATCGTCAAGCGCGAAGGGGTGGCTTAGCCCTATGCAAACGCCGCAAAAACCCATGCAAAATGCCGTCGCGCTGGCTTATCTGGCCGGCCATAGCGCGCCCAAAGTGGTCGCAAAAGGCAGCGGGCTGATAGCCGAGGCGATCATCGAACGGGCCAAAGAGCATGGGGTTTTTGTGCACGAATCCAAGGAGTTGGTCTCGCTGCTGATGCAGGTCGATCTGGACCAGCAAATACCGCCCGCTTTATATCGTGCAGTTGCCGAACTTTTAGCGTGGCTTTACCGCATAGAGAACATGCATTCGCCAGAGCACTGATGTATCATACGGCACACAATTACCTCACCAGTGCGCGAAGGCTGCAAATCAGCTGCAAATTTCTTGCGCAGAATCATATTTCAAGATGCTCAACCAAGACGAACATTCAGACGACAATCCTTTCCGGGTAAGCTCCCGGCGCGAAATTGTTTCCCTGCTTAACAGCATGATGGATAGAAACCAGCTCCTCAGCCTGATGATCAAAGGCGGGTCCGAGTCGGTCATTACGTCCATCCTGGATGTCGACGAAGCAAGCAACACCTTGATCATGGATTCGGCGCCGAGCGCCACATTGAACGAACACATTCTCGAAAGCAGAAAGATCGCGTTCGAGGCGCTCTACAACAATATCCGCATCACTTTTGTCGTCGATGGCGCAGACAGCACCGAGTACGAGGGCCGGCAAGCGCTGAGCATTGCAATCCCGCCCAGCCTGATCCGTCTGCAGCGCCGCGAGTATTTCCGGATTGCAACGCCGATGGCCAAACCCATCAAATGCACCATCAACGTCGCTCGCGAAGACGGCGCCATCATGCCGGTCGTCACGTTTCTGTACAACATCAGCGCCGGCGGTGTCGGCCTGACCGACGACAAATGCATTCTGGACGGCACGCTGGGTACGATTTATGAAAACTGCATGCTCGATCTGAACGACGGCACGGTCATTCCAATCAAGCTGGCGGTGCGCGGTTTCAAAGAGGTCAAGCTGACCACCGGCAAAACCGTCAATCGTTTCGGTTGCGAATTTGTCGACATCGGACGCGGCGCGCTTGGTTCAATCCAGCGTTTCATCACCAAAATCGAGCGCGAGCAAAATGCCAAGGCATCGGGAATGCTATAAAGAAACGCTGAGCGTATCGATCCCGACATAAAAAAGGCTGATTTTCATCAGCCTTTTTTATTTTGTTTTTACACTACCGGGCATATTTTCATGCCCTTCCCCTTCCCTGGCACTACCGCTACTTGCTGCCCAACTACCCCCTACTAAATCCTTGACTGCGCTTAAACCTGCATATTCATGATTTCGGTATAAGCCGAGACCAGCTTGTTGCGCACCTGAATGGTGGTCTGCAAAGCGATGTTGGCTTTTTGCGCGGAAATCATGACGTCCGACAAATTGACGCTATCGTCGCCCAATGAGTAGGCTTTCGATTGTTGCGCTGCCGTTTGCTGCATGGCGTTGACGCCATCCAGCGACGATTTCAGGACACTGGCGAAGTCGGTCCTCGGCGCCGCTGCCTGGCTGGTCTGCGTAACCTCATCGTCCGTTGCCTGGGTTCCGCCCGCGCGCGCGGCAGCCGCCTTCAATTGCGCTACTATGGCCTCAATTTTGCTGGTGTCGATCACACCGCTAATCCCGCCTGATCCGGTTTGCACGTTATTTCTCCTTAATTGACGCTGCGGCAGAGCAAATACGACCGCAATTTTCACGTGTCCAATTTATCATGGCAAGCCCCGCCGGACGAACTGATTAGCGATGGAATTATTACTCTGTTCGGTTGATTAAATCCAGCCCGACGACGGACAATCCACAATACGGCTATAAATAAATTTGGGAATGGGGAATCAGTGAAGCAAATCAACATCAACCGTCGCGTACAGAGGGAAGCATCATGGCGGTAGCCGATGGTGTACTAGGCGAAGCACCGGCAGCCGAGGCCTCCGATCCGCTAGCCCCCCCTCCGCCCCCGCCGCCGGGACCCGTCGCCGAGTTCATCCGATCGAAGCAAGGCCAGCGCATTTTAATGATGGTTGGCGCGGCAGCCGTGATCGCGTTGATGATCGGCGTCTGGATGTGGAGCCAGAAAGTCGAATATCGGGTTCTTTTCTCCAATTTCTCGGATCGCGACGGCGGCGCAATAGTTGCATCTTTGCAACAAATGAATGTGCCCTACAAGTTTTCCGATAGCGGCGCCGCCATCCTGGTGCCGGAAAACGTGGTGCACGAAGCCCGCCTGAAGCTGGCCGCGCAAGGTTTGCCGAAAGGCGGCAATGTCGGTTTCGAGCTGATGGAAAACCAAAAGCTCGGTATTTCGCAATTCCTGGAACAGGTCAATTTCCAGCGCGCACTGGAAGGCGAACTGGCCCGTTCGATCGAATCGCTGGACTCCGTGGCCGGCGCCCGCATCCATCTGGCGCTGCCGAAATCCTCGGTATTCGTGCGCGATCAGCAAAAACCGACCGCTTCGGTGATTCTGAACCTGCGTCCCGGCCGCGTTCTCGACAACGAACAAGTCAGCGCGATCGTGCATCTGGTCGCCAGCAGCGTGCCTGAACTGCCGCCTAAAAACGTCACGATCGTCGATCAAAACGGCAATCTGCTCTCATCGGATGCCAAAAAAGCCAATGCCTCCGGCCTCGATCCAACCCAATTGAAATACGTGCAGGACGTGCAAACGGATATCGTCAAGCGCGTCGAATCGATCATCTCCCCGATCGTCGGCATGGGTAATGTCCGCGCCGAAGCCACCGCCGATATCGATTTCTCCCGCACGGAACAGGCCGCCGAAGTCTACAAACCGAACCAGGCGCCGAACACGGCCGCCGTGCGCAGCCAGCAAAGCGCTGAAACCAGCAATGGCGGCCAGAATGTCAGCGGCATCCCCGGCGCCCTGAGCAATCAGCCGCCCGGCCCTGCCACCGCACCGATTACACAACCGGTGCCGGGCGGACCGGGCGCCGCGCCCGCCACGCCGTCCGCCGTGCAAAAAGACTCGACCACCAATTACGAAGTCGACAAAACCGTCAGCTACGTACAGCAACCGATGGTGGGCGTAAAACGCCTGACGGTCGCGGTGGTGGTTAACTACAAACGGGTCTACGACGCCAACGGCCGGCCAAGCATGAAACCGCTGACCGATGCCGAAAAAGCGCAGATTACCGAACTGGTGCGCGAAGCGATGGGCTTCAATAAAGACCGTGGCGATTCGCTCAACGTGGTCAACACGCAATTCAATGCCGAGCCCGAAGTCGCCCTGCCGTTGTGGAAACAACCGAACATGATCTCCCTGGCGCTGTTGATCGGCAAATACCTGCTGGTGTTCATTGTCCTGATGATTCTGTACTTCCGCATGTTGCGTCCGATTATCTGGAATCTCACCGGAAAAACCGAACGCGACGCCAAAGCCAAGGCCGATGCCGAAGCTGCGGCAGCCGCCAAACTGGCAGCCGACGAAGAGGAAGAACGCATCGCCAACGATCCGGATCACATCGTCAACCTGTCCGGCGAAGGCGAACCCGATTTCATCCCGACCTTGTCGTACAAGGAAAACCTCGAAATTGCCAAATCACTGGCCAAACGCGATCCAAGACTGGTCGCCAGCGTAATCAAAGGATGGGTTAATAATGAGTAGCGATGGCGTTCAAAAAGGTGCCATTCTGATGCTCGCACTGGGTGAGGATGAAGCGGCCGAAGTACTCAAGCATCTCGGCCCGCGCGAAGTCCAGAAACTGGGCGCGGCCATGACCGCACTGAAAGGCATCAGCAACGAACAACTGGCCGAAGTGCTGGAAGAATTCATGGAAAAATCCGGCCGCGCTTCTTCGCTCGGCCTGGATTCCGACGAATACATCCGCAGCGTGCTGACCAAGGCGCTGGGCGACGACAAAGCTTCGTCGCTGCTCAATCGTATTCTGGGCGGACGCGATGCCAGCGGTATCGAAAGCCTGAAATGGATGGACGCGCAGTCGGTGGGCGAACTGATCCGCAACGAACACCCGCAGATTATCGCCACCATCCTGGTCCACCTGGAGCGCTATCACGCCTGCGACATTATCAATACTTTTTCGGAGCGCCTGCGCAACGACGTGGTCTTGCGTATCGCCACGCTGGACGGCGTGCAGCCGGCCGCATTGCGCGAGCTCAACGACGTGCTGACCAAGCTGTTGACCGGTAACGAAAGCCTGAAGAAACAGCAGATGGGCGGTATCCGCACCGCGGCTGAAATTCTCAACTTCCTGAGCGGCGAAATCGAAACCTCCGTGATGAACAATCTGCGCGCTTACGACGAAGATATGGCGCAGAAGATCATGGACGAAATGTTCGTCTTCGAAAACATTCTCGATATCGACGGCCGCGGCGTCCAGATGCTGCTGCGCGAAGTACAGTCGGAATCGCTGATCGTGGCGCTCAAGGGCGCTTCGCAGGAACTGCGCGAAAAGATCTTCAGCAATATGTCGCAGCGTGCTGCAGAAATGATGCGCGAAGATCTGGAATCCAAAGGACCGGTGCGCTTGTCCGAAGTCGATGCACAGCAAAAAGCGATTCTGCAAATCGTGCGCCGCCTGGCCGACGAAGGCGAAATCGTTCTTGGCGCGAAGGGCGACGATGCGTTCGTTTAATTCATGAACTCCCGGCGCATCCCCAAAGAGCTGATGACGCCTTATCAGCGCTGGGAAATGGCCTCCTTCGACGAAGACGGCCGCGGTATCGACGCACCTGCCGTGGACGAGGCGATCGAAGTGCCGCCGGTGCCGCACATCACCGAAGAAGAACTGGCGGCGATCCGCGAACAAGCCCATAACGAAGCCTATGCCGAAGGCCTGAAGCAGGGCCATGCGGCAGGTTATGCCGCCGGCGCCCGCGGCGCCTTCGAAGCCGGCATGGAAAAAAATGCCGCCGTGGTGCAGCAACTGCGCGACATCGCGGTCAGCTTCACCACCCAAATTGCCGCCAGCGGCGAATCGATCGCTCCGCAATTGCTGGACCTGGCCCTGGACATTGCCAAAGCCATGCTCAAAACGGCGTTGCCGATCCGCCCGGAACTGGTGCTGCCGATCGTCAGCGCCACCATGCACGCCCTGCCCGGCCTGCAACTGCCCGCCACGCTCAGCCTGCATCCCGACGACGCCGAACTGGTGCGCGAGCACATGGGCGAAGACCTGGCCGCCAACGGCTGGCTGATCGCCGGCAATGAAGAGATCGAACGCGGCAGCTGCCGCGTCGACAATGCGGTCAATCAAATCGACGGCAGCAGTGTGACCCGCTGGCGCCGCGTCGCCGCCTCGCTCAGCAAAGAATCCGACTGGCTCGCGCCCGGCCCATGATTTCCCCGCTCCCATCCCACACCAGCCACTGGCAAGCCTATCTGCATAATTGCAAGGAACTGGTTGCCATGGCCGACTCGGTCCAGGTCTGCGGCAGAGTGACCCGCGTAGCCGGCCTGGTGATGGAAGCGGTCGGCCTCAAATTGGCTGTCGGCAGTCCCTGCACGGTGCCGCTGCCGAACGGTAAATTGCTGGAAGCCGAAGTGGTCGGCTTTCAAAACGACCGCTTGTTTCTGATGCCGCAAAGCGATGTCGAAGGCATTATTCCCGGCACCCCGGTATTCCCGGTCGAAACCGTCAAGGCGCCGCCGCGCACCGGACCCAGCCTGTACGCTGCCGGCGAACGCCGCGCCGCCGATCAGAGCCGGCGCCTGCCGGTCGGTCCCGAATTGCTGGGGCGCGTGCTCGATGGCGCCGGCCGCCCGCTCGACAGCCTCGGCCCGCTGCATACCGAACATTCGGCCCCGCTCAGCGTCAGAGCCGCCAATCCGCTGTCGCGCGCACCGATTGTCGACATCCTCGATGTCGGCGTGCGCGCCATCAACAGCATGCTGACCGTCGGCCGCGGCCAGCGCATGGGTTTGTTTGCCGGCTCCGGCGTCGGCAAGAGCGTATTGCTGGGCATGATGGCGCGCTACACCACTGCCGACGTGATCGTGGTCGGCCTGATCGGCGAACGCGGCCGCGAAGTCAAGGAATTCATCGAACAGATTCTGGGCGCCGAAGGACTCGCGCGCTCGGTGGTGGTCGCCGCGCCGGCCGATACCCCGCCGCTGATGCGCCTGCAGGGCGCGGCCTACGCCACCGCCATCGCCGAACATTTCCGCGATGAAGGCAAGCATGTGCTGCTGATCATGGATTCCCTGACCCGTTATGCGATGGCGCAACGCGAAATCGCGCTGGCCATCGGCGAACCGCCCGCCACCAAGGGCTATCCGCCATCCGTATTTGCCAAGCTGCCGGTCTTGGTCGAACGCGCCGGCAACGGCAAGGAAGGCGGCGGCTCGATTACCGCGTTTTATACCGTTTTGACCGAAGGCGATGACCAACAGGACCCGATTGCCGACGCTGCGCGGGCGATTCTGGACGGTCATATCGTGCTGGAACGCTCGCTGGCCGAAAGCGGCCACTATCCGGCCATCGACATCGAACAATCGATCAGCCGGGCAATGCACAACATTACCTCGCCGGAACACCAGCAATTGACGCGCCGGCTCAAGCAATTGTATTCACGCTACCAGCGCAATCGCGACCTGATCAGCGTCGGCGCCTACAGCGCGGGAAGCGACCCGGTACTCGACCAGGCGATCCGCCTGCACCCGAAAATCGAAGCTTTTTTGCAACAAGCCATCGACGAAAGGGCCGATGTGTCCGAGAGCTTGGGGCAACTTACCTCTCTATTCGAGTGATCGGCGCCGGTATTTCAAAATATAATCATTGAGCATGGCTACCTCTTCCGCACTAGACACGCTGATTGAACTGGCGACCAAGGACAGCGACGCGGCGACCAAGCAACTCGGCCGCTGTATCCGTCAAGGGGATGATGCGCAACAAAAGCTGGATATGTTGCAGCAGTACCGGGATGACTATGCACAGCGGTTCGAACAGAATTTGACCGGCGGATTGAGCGCGACGGCTTATCGGAATTTTCAGTTGTTCATAGAGAAAATCGATAGCGCTCTCACCGGACAGCAGGAAGTGGTCAGGCTGGCGCAATTGCGCATCGGCGAAGCGAAGGCGGCATGGCAGGCATGCGAACGCAAGCGTTTATCCTACGATACGCTTGCCACCCGCGCCAAAAATGAAGCCATGGCGGCGGCCGGCAAGCGGGACCAGAAGCAAAGCGACGAACAGGCATCACGGATGGCGTTCTACAACAAACACAATTGACGGTGACTCATGAATACATTACTGCCAAATCTGAACGCAACGCCGATCTCTCCATCGGCGCCGTCGGGCCGTCCAAGCTTCCAGGCCGACCCGTCGCCTTCCGATCCATCCACTTTCACGCAAGCCCTGGCCAAAGAAGTTGCCGATCGCTCAGCGAACGACAATAATAATCAGGTCAAGCCGAACCAGAATCCGCAGAACACACAGAACACACAGAATACCCAAAGCGCCGACGCGGACAGCGCGCAGAATACCCAAAACAGCCAGGACAGCACGGCAACGCCGGTCGACGCCAAGAAAGACGGCAAAGATGCCGACAAAGCCAAAGCCGACAAGGAAGCTGCTGCCGCTAGCGATGCCGACAAGACGTCCTCCGAACTGTTGGCGCTGGTCGCCGCCAGCCAGGCCGACGGCAAGGTGACGCCGCAGCAACAAGCCGCCGCCATGCAGGCGCTGCCCGTGGCCGCCCCTCTGACTGCGCAGATCGAATCGAACGGCGGCAAGGGCAAAGGCAAGCATGCAGATGACGCCATCGATGCCGACGGCAAATCGACCAAAACTGCCTTGAGCAAAGAACTGCCCGACGCATGGGACGCAAAAGCAGCGACCGGCGCGGACGGCAAGACAGGTCCGGCAATATCGGCCAAGGCCGGCGATCCTGCTACGGCCGGCAAGACTGCCGTCAAGGACGCCGCCAACGGCAAAACCGACGCGGCAATCCAGGCTGCTGCAGACAAAACCGCGGCGCCGGCTTCCGCCCTCGCCGCCAAAGCCGGCCCCGATCTGCAAACACTGACCGCCGGCCAGGCATCCAACGACAACGCCATGTTCAACCCGGCGCTGCAACAAGTTGCCTCTGCTTCCGCGCCATCGGCCACGGCAGCGGCCGGCGATAAGCTGGCGCCGCAGGTCGGCACCACCGATTGGGATTCGGCACTGGGCCAGAAGATGGTCTGGATGAGCAGCAACGGCCAGCAAAGCGCCACCCTGACGCTGAACCCGCGCGACCTGGGACCGATGCAAGTCACCATCAACGTCAACAAGACCCAGGCCGACGCCACTTTTATCGCCGCCAATCCGGAAGTCAAGGCAGCGCTGGAAGCAGCGATGCCGAAACTGCGCGAAATGATGGATCAGGCCGGTATCCAGCTCGGACAAGCCAACGTCAGCACCGGCATGCCGAACCAGAATCAGCAAGCCTTCAATCAACCTCGGCCGAACGGCAGCAGCCATGCCGGCGGACGTGGTAACGGCGGCGGACGGAATGATGGCGATATCGCTATTTCGTCCGGCGGCGCAGCCGCACCGGCATCGGGCGGCAGCAGCGGCCTGGGCCTGGTAGATACTTTCGTCTGATCGCCATTCAATGCCGGCTGAAATTTAATTAGGCACCCGGCTTCAGAAATTCAGCTTTAGAACGTTAAAAATAGCAAAACAGCAGCGACTAGAATCAAAAGGGATATTAATCAATGGCAACAAGTTCTAAAACTGCAAAGCCGGCAGCCAAGGGAGCCGAGCCGGCAGAAGCACCGAAACAATCAAAGAAACTGTTGATTATCGTCATCATTGTCGGCGTGCTGCTGCTAGTGATCGCTGGTGGCGCGGCTGCCTATTTCGTCTTGGCCGCCAAGAGCCATGCCGCACAGGAAGGCGACCGTGCGGCGCCGGCCGGAGAGATCTCGAAGACGCCGGTATTCGTCAGCATCGAACCGTACGTCGTCAATCTGCAGCCACAGGAAAACGGCGGCGATCAGTTCCTGCAAGTGTCGATCACATTGCAAGTCAACGACGAAGGCACGGCGGAAGCCATCAAGACTTTCATGCCGCTGGTGCGCAGCAGATTGCTGTTCACGCTGTCGAGCAAAAAAGCCGCTGACCTGCAGACCACCGATGGCAAGAAAAAATTGACCGAAGAAATCATCGCGCAGCTCAATCAGCCGTTTACCACGAACGGTAAACCGCAGCAAGTGTCCGATGTGCTTTATACCTCGTTCGTGATTCAGCAACAATAAACGATCATGGCAGAACATTTTCTCTCTCAGGAAGAAGTCGATGCGCTACTTAAAGGCGTCACGGGGGATAACGACGAAGAACGCCCGGTAGAGGACGCGCCCGGCACGGTACGCACGTATAACCTGGCGACCCAGGAACGTATCGTCCGCGGCCGCATGCCGACGCTGGAAATCATCAACGAACGCTTCGCCCGTCTGTTCCGTATCGGCCTCTTCAATTTCCTGCACCGGACCGCCGAAGTTTCGGTCGGCCCGGTGAAGGTATCCAAATACAGCGAATTCATCCGTAACCTGGTGGTGCCGACCAACTTGAATCTGGTGCACGTCAAGCCGCTGCGCGGCATCGGCCTGGTGGTGCTGGATCCGCAATTGGTGTTTTTGCTGGTCGATAATATGTTCGGCGGCGACGGACGTTTTCATACGCGTGTCGAAGGCCGTGAATTCACACCGACCGAGCATCGCATCATCATGCGCGTGCTGGAAATCGTTTTCGAGCAATACGCCAAATCGTGGGAACCGGTTTACCCGATCGAATTCGAATATATCCGCTCCGAAATGAACACCCAGTTCGCCAATATCGCGACGCCGAACGAAGTGGTGGTTTCAACCACGTTCACATTGGAACTGGGACCGGTCAGCGGCGAACTGCACATCTGCACGCCCTACTCCATGATCGAGCCGGTGCGCGATCGCCTCACCAGCAGCCTGCAAGGCGAAGCGCTGGAAGTCGACAAACGCTGGATTCGCTTGATGAAGCAACAGATTCAGACTGCCGAAGTGGAAATCATTGCCGATTTCGGCACCGCGCGCGTCACGTTCACGGATCTTTTAAATATGAAGGTCGGCGATGTCATTCCGCTGGCCACCCAACCCTCTGTCATTGCACAGGTAGACGGCGTACCTGTAATGGATTGCAGCTACGGACAATTGAACGGCCAATACGCATTGCGCGTTGAAAAGCTGTTGTCCATTACGCAAAACGACATGGCGAACGAATTCACGCAAGGAGAGTAGCAATGGCTGAGAATACAGTCGACGAAACGGCAGCAGAAGACGACCCATGGGGCGCGGCGATCGCCGAACAGGCGGAAGCTGAAGAGGCGCAGAAAAAAGCCCAGGGGGAAGAAACCCTGGTTGCAGGGGCCGCCAAAGCCACGGTCTTCAAGGATCTCTCCAGCCACGATCTGAAGACCAATACACCGAACGATATCGATTTCATTCTCGATATCCCGGTGCAACTGACGGTTGAATTGGGCCGCACCAAAATCGCGATCAAGAACCTGCTGCAATTGGCGCAAGGTTCCGTGGTCGAGCTCGACGGCATGGCCGGCGAACCGATGGATGTGCTGGTCAACGGTTGCCTGATTGCACAAGGCGAAGTGGTGGTCGTCAATGACAAATTCGGTATTCGCCTGACCGATATCATCACACCGGCAGAACGCATCCGCAAACTGAATCGATGAAGCGATTTGCCCTATCGCCGCGCTCTATGGCGCGGCTTATTGCACGGCTTGGTGCGCCGCTTTTTGCGCGGCTTATGCAATCGGTGTTTTCCATCGCTGCATCGATGGTGGCGCTACCGGCAATGGCGCTCGACAGCGCGGCCGGCGCACCGGCCGCCGCCAAGGCCGTCAATCCCATCCACACCATCGCCAGCGTACCCCCGCCTTCGACCAGTTCCAGTTCGATGTCGATGCTGTTCGGCCTGGCCCTGGTGCTGGGGCTGATCATCTGCGCTGCCTGGCTGCTCAAACGCTCCGGACTGGCGCCTGCCATGCCGGCCTCCGCGGCGGCTAAAGTGGTCGGCGGCGTCAGCGTTGGCAGCCGCGAACGCATCGTTGTGGTCGAAGTCGGCGATCAGTGGATTGTAGTCGGCGTCGCGCCCGGCAGAGTGAATGCATTGACCACGATGCCCAAACGGGAATCCGTTCCGGCCACCGGCGCGCCCGCGGCCAAAAACTTCTCCTCGTGGATGAAGCAAACAATTGAAAAACGCAATGGTCCCCGTTAGCACGCGTGCAGCCGTATCTGCACTTCCCGCACGCATGACCCCAGGTAGCCGCCCCGAATTCATCCGGCGCCTGACAGCACCGTCTCCGCGCCCCCCTTTGTTGCTGTTGCTTCTGCTTTTGCTGGCCTTGATTGCCTGCATACTGCCGATTGCCGCGCACGCGCAAGGTTTGCCGGCGCTGACCAGCACGCCCTTGCCCGGCGGCGGCCAGCAATACGACCTGAGCCTGCAGACACTGCTGTTCATGACATCGCTGTCGTTCCTGCCCGCGGCGCTGTTGCTGATGACCAGTTTTACCCGCATCGTGATCGTTCTGTCGTTGCTGCGGCAAGCGCTCGGCACGCAGCAGGCGCCGCCCAATCAGGTCATCGTCGCGATGGCCTTGTTTCTGACAGTATTCGTGATGGGACCGGTATTCGACCGTATTTATACCGATGCCTACCAACCGTTTTCCGAGAACAAAATCAGTATCGGACAAGCCCTGGAAAAAGGCGCGGTGCCGCTCAAGGAATTCATGCTCAAGCAGACCCGGGAAGCGGATTTGGCGTTGTACGTCAAAATGTCCAACACGCCTGCATTGCAAGGCCCCGAGGATGTACCGCTGCGCGTTCTGGTGCCGGCTTTTATTACCAGCGAATTGAAAACCGCATTCCAGATCAGCTTTGCCATTTTCATTCCGTTCCTGATCATCGACATGGTCGTGGCCAGTATCCTGATGTCGATGGGGATGATGATGATGTCGCCGGCCATCGTCTCGCTGCCGTTTAAATTGATGCTGTTTGTGCTGGTGGACGGTTGGCAGTTGCTGATCGGTTCCCTGGCGCAAAGTTTTTACTAGACACGCCAGGACTCGATACCATGACACCGGAAAGCGTAATGACATTGGGCCGTCAGGCCATGGAAGTCACTCTGATGATTGCCGCGCCGATGCTGCTGACCTCGCTGGTGGTGGGCTTGCTGGTCAGTATTTTCCAGGCGGCCACCCAGATCAATGAAGCCACGCTATCGTTCATTCCCAAACTGGTCGGGGTATTCCTGGCCCTGATCATAGCGGGGCCCTGGATGTTGTCGATCATCGTCGATTACATGCATACGATGTTCTCGGGCATTCCTGCAATGGTGCAGTAGGCCACCTTTCAACAGCACCGCAGCCCATGATCAGCGTCACCTCTGCCCAGCTCTATGCCTGGATCGCTGGTTTTATCTGGCCGCTGTCGCGCATCCTTGGCGTCATCTCGATCGCCCCGCCGTTCAGCAACGCAATGATCCCCACCAGAGTCAAACTGATGTTGGGGGTTTTCATTGCGGTGCTGATTTCGCCGAACGTCCCTGCGCTGCCGGCGCTCGATCCGATGTCCTTGCCGGGCCTGCTGGTGCTGCTCCAGGAAATACTGATCGGCCTGGCGATGGGCACCGTGATGCGCATGACATTCGCCGCCGTCGAATTGGCGGGGCAAATGGTCAGCGCCACCATGGGGCTCAGTTTCGCGGCTTTCTTCGATCCCACCTCCGAAGGCCAGACCGCCGTCATCAGCCAATTTTTCAGCTTGCTGGCAACCTTGATTTTCTTATCCGTCAACGGCCATCTGGTGATGCTCGCCGCGCTGTCGGAAAGCTTCGTCACGCTGCCGATCAGCGCCCATCCGATGGGTACCGCGGGCATCCATCAACTGGTGCTCTGGGGCGCCAGCCTGTTCAGCATGGGGCTGCAATTATCGCTGCCGATTATCGGCGTGCTGCTGGTGACCAACATGGCGCTCGGCGTTCTCAGCCGCGCGGCGCCGCAGCTTAATCTGTTCGGTATCGGTTTTCCGGTTACGCTGTCGACCGGTTTTATTCTGATCGCCCTGTCCTTGCCTTATATGATTACGCCACTCGATCGCTTGTTGAATAACGGTATCGATATGATCAAAATGATCGGCGGCGTAGCTAGCCCTTATGCGCCGGCGGGAACGCTGAAACCTGCTGCGCCTGCTGCTTCTCCGGCTGCGCCCTGAAATATTTCCAGTCTCTTTAATTTTTTTGGCCGGTGATTGCCTGTTCGATCGGGAATATGGCGGGGTGTTGTACTCCGTTCGTGTCATTTCGGCGAACTTCGTCCACCTCCCTTCTTTACCTCACTGCGCACAACACCCCGCCATATTCCCGATCGAACAGGCACTTCGGCGCCACGTAGATAATTCTGTATTTTCAAATTCACAAAGCGGCAGCCCGACAGCGCTCTTAGAATCCACAGCTCTGCAGTCACCAGGCTTCGACATATAATCATTCGCGCGGAAAACCGTACTGATGAAATTATATTTACTCGTTTTCAAAGATTGCGCAGATGCTTCCAAAAAACCGGCTCCTTCACTATTTTCTGCTCGCAGCGCTGCTCGCTATCGCCGCCATCGGCGCCAAACTGTTTTTCTTCCCCTCCCACGCTGCACCGGTCTATCTGAGCGCACCCGCCACCGTCGGCGATCTGCAGGACACCGTCCTGGCCATCGGCACCGTCAAGGCTTTCAAGCAAGTCAGCGTCGGCGCACAGGCTTCCGGACAAATCAAAGTGCTGCATGTTGCGCTGGGCGATCAAGTCAAACAAGGGCAGTTAATCGCTGAAATCGATTCGATGACGCAACAGAATGCGCTGCGCAGCGCGCAGGCCGACCTCGCCAATTTTCAGGCCCAATTGCGCGCCGCCAACGCCACCGCCAAACAGGCCGAGTTGGCGTTTTCCCGTCAGCAGACCATGTTTGCGCAGGATGCCGGCTCGCGCGAAGACTACGAACTCGCCGAAGCCACCATGAACAGCAGCAGCGCCAATGCAGTCGCGCTGGCTGCGCAGATCGATAAAAGCAAGATCGCCGTCGATACCGCCAAGGTCAATCTCAATTACGCCAAAATCATGGCCCCCATGGACGGCATGGTGGTGGCAGTGGTGGCGCAGCAAGGACAAACCGTGAACGCCAACCAGGCCACGCCGACCATCATCAAGCTGGCGCGCATGGACACCGTCACCATCAAGACACAGATTTCGGAAGCCGATGTGACCAAGGTCAAAGCCGGACAAAAAGTCTTCTTCACGATCCTGGGAGAACCGGATCGCCGCTATAACACCACGCTGCGCGCCATCGAACCGGCGCCCGATTCGATTTTGCAGGACGAGACCGGCAACAGCGGCGCCGGCGGCAATACCACTACCACGGCAATCTATTACAACGGCCTGCTGGACATGCCCAATCAGGACGGCAAGCTGCGCATATCGATGACGGTGCAAGTCAACATCGTGCTGGCCGAAGCCGACAACGCCATCCTGATCCCGGCGACCGCGCTCGGCAAACGCGATAAGAATGGCCGCTATGCCGTGCGCGTACTGGGCCGGGACGGCAAGGCCGAAGCACGCAAGATCAAGGTCGGGCTCAACACCACTGCCAATGTGCAAGTGCTGGAAGGCCTGGCCACGGGTGAAAAAGTGGTCACCGGCGAAGCCGCGGATGGCGCGGGCAATCCATCGCGCCGGACACGGATCAGGTTGTAGCGCGGGATGCAGACAATGCCAGCAACGCAAACGCAGACAGCACAGACAGCACATGCCGGGCCGCCTCTGCTCGAACTGAAAAATCTCAGCCGCGCCTTCCCTGCCGGCGGAGAAAGCGTCACCGTACTCAGGCAGATCGATCTGGCGATCCACTCCGGCGAAATGGTGGCGATCGTCGGCGCATCCGGTTCCGGCAAATCGACGCTGATGAATATTCTCGGTTGCCTGGACCGCCCTACCGACGGCAGCTACAGCGTCGCCGGCCGCGCCACCGGCACCCTGGAGCCCGATGCGCTGGCGGAACTGCGGCGCGAACATTTCGGCTTTATTTTTCAGCGCTATCACTTGTTGTCGGATCTCAGCGCACTGGGCAATGTCGAAATGCCGGCCGTGTACGCAGGCAAGGAAAAAAGCGCGCGCAACGAACGCGCGGCGGCTTTGCTGACGCGCCTCGGGCTGGCCGACCGCATGCGCTACAAGCCCGGCCAGCTGTCGGGCGGCCAGCAACAGCGCGTCAGTATCGCGCGCGCATTGATGAACGGCGGACGCGTCATCCTGGCCGACGAACCGACCGGCGCGCTGGACACCCGCAGCGGCGCCGAGGTCATGACGATTCTGAAAGAATTGCACGCCGAAGGGCACACCATCATCATCGTCACGCACGATATGCATGTGGCCGAACATGCGCAACGCATCATCGAAATCAGCGACGGTGAAATCATCGCCGATCGCGCCACGGATAATCCCGATAATCCCGGCCTCGCGGACGCGCCGCCACCGCCACTGCGCCCCGAACCGGATCGGAAAAAACGCCACGCATGGCATGCATACCATGCCGAGTGGGACCGCTTCCAGGAAGCCTTCCACATGTCGCTGCTGGCAATGAACGCGCACCGCCTGCGCACTTTCCTGACCATGCTCGGCATTATCATCGGCATTGCGTCGGTGGTATCGGTGGTGGCATTGGGCGAAGGATCGCGCCGTCAAATCCTGCAGCAGATCAGCTCGATGGGAACCAACACCATCGATATTTATTCCGGCAGCGGATTCGGCGATCAGCGCTCGGCCCGGGTCCGTACCCTGGTGCCGGCCGACGCCGACGCGCTGGCGCAGCAGAATTTCGTCGACAGCGTGACGCCCAGCGTATCCAGCGCCAGCGCCGCGCGTTACGGCAATGTTTCGGTCAACGCGACCGTCAACGGCGTCGGCGCCCAGTATTTCCGCGTGCGCGGCCTGACGCTGTCGTCAGGCGCCGGTTTCGGCCGCGACGGCGTGCGCAACCGCAGCCAGGATGCGGTGATCGATGCCGGCACGCGCGAAAAATTGTTCGCCGACGATGAGAATCCGATCGGCCGCGTGATCCTGCTGGGTGCGGTGCCGGTGCGCGTGATCGGCGTGACGGAAAAAAAGGAAAACGGCTTCGGCGGCAACGATGCACTCAACGTCTGGGTGCCGTACACCACTGCCATGAGCCGCATGCTGGGGCAATCCTATCTGCGCAGCATCACGGTGCGGGTCAGCGACAAGGTCTCCACCGATGCGGCCGAACAAGGCATCGTCAAACTGATGACCCTGCGCCACAAGATCGAAGATTTTTACGTGTTCAATACCGACAGCATTCGCCGGGCCATCGAAAAAACCACCGCGACCATGACCTTGCTGGTGTCGATGATCGCGCTGATTTCACTGGTCGTCGGCGGCATCGGCGTGATGAACATCATGCTGGTTTCGGTGACCGAACGCACCCGTGAAATCGGCGTGCGCATGGCGGTCGGCGCGCGCCGGGGCGACATCATGAAACAGTTTCTGATCGAAGCGGTGCTGGTGTGCCTGTCCGGCGGCATCCTCGGCGTGGCGCTGGCGCTGCTGATCGGCGTGGCCTTCTCGCAGTCCGGCGGAAGTTTCCAGATGATCTATTCGACGGCGTCGATCGTGATGGCCTTCGCCTGCTCCACCCTGATAGGCGTACTGTTCGGCTTCCTGCCGGCGCGCAATGCGGCACAGCTCGATCCGATCGATGCCCTGGCGAGAGAATGATGCATCTGAAATCGACAATGCCATTACCTTTGCTGCTGGCGGCGGCCCTGCTCGGCAGCTGCGCCATGCAGTCGCCCTACCAGGCGCCGGCGGCCGCACTGCCGGCGCAATTCACGCATGCAGACCAAGATTCAAGCACCGCCGTGGCGTCTGCGGCCGATGACTTATGGTGGCGACGCTTCGGCGATCCCCAACTCGATTACCTGATCGATCAGGCGCTGCGCCGTAACAACGATCTGGCCGCCGCCGCCATCAAAGTGCGCCGCGCACAATTGAGCGCCGGCATCGGGGCCGGCGATTTGCTGCCGCAATTGGGCGCCAGTGCCGATGTCGGCTATAACCGAGATCTGCGTCGCGATCGCAACAGCTTCCGCAATAACGCGGTCAACGCGACAGTCAGTTACGAACTCGATTTATGGGGACGGCTGGGCAGCCTCGCCGATGCCGCAAAATGGGAAGCGCTGGCCACCGAAGAGGACCGCGAAAGCACCGCGCTGACATTGATCGGCACGACTGCCCAGTTGTATTGGCAAGCGGCCTATCTGAACCAGCGCATCGTGTTGGGCGAACAAAGCATTGCGTATGCGGGGAAAACGCTGGCGCTGGTGCAAGTGCAATACCAGGCCGGCGCAGTGTCGCTGCTGGAACTGATGGAAGCACGGCAAAACGTCGCAACGCAACGCGCCGGCCAAACCTCGCTGCTCCAGCAAAAAGTGGAAAACGATAACGCGCTGGCGATCCTGTTCGACGCAGCACCCGAAACCGCACAGGCCAATACGGATCTGCCTTCATCGGCCGCTTCGTCTGCCGCATCGTCCACCGTTTTACCTGCCGTTTTTTCCACCATTCCGCAGCGCCTGCCCGATTATGCCCTGCCGGCGCCGGTCGCCGGCGTGCCGGCCGAAGTGCTGGCGCGGCGTCCGGATCTGCGCGCCGCGGAGCAGCGCCTGCGCGGCACACTGGCCAATGTCGACGCCATCCGCGCCAGCTATTACCCGCAATTCACGCTGACCGGTTCGGTCGGCGGCAGCAGCGGTAGCTTGCATAACGTGCTGCAGAATCCGGTGGCCGGCCTCGGGCTCGGTCTGGTGCTGCCGTTCTTGCGCTGGGATCAGGTGCAACGCAATATCAAAATAGCGCAGGCCGACTACGCATTCGCCATCGTCGATTTCAGGCAATCGCTCTACGGCGCACTGCGCGATGTCGAAAACGCGCTGTCGGCACGCGAGCAATATGCGCTGCAGGCGGTGCAATTGCAGCAAAGCCTCGAAGCCGCGCTACAGGCCGAGCGGCTTTATGCCATCCGTTACCGCGCCGGTTCGGTGGCGTTGAGTGCGTTTCTGGATGCGCAGGAAAAACGGCGCAACGCGGAGATCGCCGCCGCCGACAACCGGCTCAATGCGCTGAATAATCAAATGACCTTGTACCAGGTATTGGGCGGCGGCGATTTTTCTGCAAGCAAATAAAAACCCATTCATCCTTATTCGGGATGAATGGGTTTTAAACCAAATTGCTGCGTCGTTCTTGTAATGCCGAATTACCAAGCTGATTACTAAGCTAACTACTAAGCCGATTACTTCAGGAAGTTCAACAAGCTCAAGCTGCTGATCGTCGAAAACGTTTTTTGCGCGACTTGCAGCATGAGTTGCTGCTGCGCCAATTCGCTGACCGTCTTGGCAAAATCATTCGGCCCCTGGCCCATCAAATTATCGATTGTGGTCGAATACTGAAGATCCTTGGCGCTGCCCGCGTTATCCAATGCACCCAACTCGGCAACGTTCGAACCGACACTGGCCTGAACCGTCGTAGCGTTATTCATCGCCGCATCGATTGCCTTGCCCGCTTTAGCCAAAGCCTGATTCAATGCGCCGGTACTGCCCGGCGTGAAGTCGGTCCGCGTGTAATCGGTATCGTGCGCTGTCTGCGCTCTGGTGGCGGCGTCGGTCGCGGCGGCTGTTTCCGCGTCGGTTGCGATGGCCTTCGCGGCATCGATCTGCGCCTGGGTCGGTGTCGGCAAGCCGGTGATGGCTACGCCGAAGGCAGCGTCGTAGACCGCCTTCGATGCAGCAGCTTCCGTGACATTGGCGGCCGGGTCGATCGGTGTCTGCAATGTCGTGATCATGTCGTTCATGATTTTGAAGACATCGCCGCCCGTTCCCTGGAACAGCGCCTGACCCGATGTGCTCACGTCCATGTTGCGGCCGGTATCGACCTGCAGCGTCTGCACGCCCTGATCGCCGCTATAGGTCACGGCGCCCGTGGTGGGGTCTTGCGTAAATGG
The DNA here is from genome assembly GCA_036500325.1 of Herbaspirillum sp. Taxonomy (GTDB): domain Bacteria; phylum Pseudomonadota; class Gammaproteobacteria; order Burkholderiales; family Burkholderiaceae_D; genus Herbaspirillum. Next base: position 28,181 of record DASYCG010000158.1, read on the forward strand.
TTGCGTTCCGCTTTTAAAACCGGCAAACACGAAATTGCCGAGGCCGTCGGTGGTATTCGCATAGCCCAGCATCTGTTGAAAGTCGCTCTTCAATGTGGTCGCAATATTGGCACGGTCGGCGTCGCTATAGGTAGCATTACCGGCGTTGATCCCCTGTGATTTCATATCGCCGATGACGAGGATGACGTTACCGATCGTGTCTAAGTTCGCTTTCATCAGATCGCCTGCGTTGGCGCGATTGGTCTCGAACTGCTTGTTGACCGATTGCGACTGCGTCAGGTCCAGCGCGCGCGCCGCGGCAACCGGATCGTCCGACGGCGTCAATACACGTCCCGAGTTGGATTGTTCGGTCAGCTTCGCCACCGAACTCTGCAGCGACAGCACCGAATTCATGCTGCTGCCGTAAATCATGGTATCCGTGACTCTCATCTTAGCCGCCTAAAGTAAACAAAACATTCAACATGTCGCTGGCTGCCTGGATAATCTTGGCGCCCGCCTGATAAGCCGTTTGATAACGCACCATATTGGCCAGTTCTTCATCTGAACTGACGCCGGATTCCGATTGCTGCGATTGCGTGACCGCATCCACCTGCGCTTGTTGCGCCGCACCCAGCACATTGACTTCGTTGGTCTTGTTGCCGACGAAACTGACCAATGTCGAATAAGCGCCTTGGTAAGTGTCCCCGCCGATCGTGTTGGTGGTCTGCAAAGCCGCCATCGCCTGGATGTTGCGGTTGTCGCTGTCGCCGTTGGTATTGGCCCCAACCGTGAAGGAGTCGCCGGATCCCGGCGCACCGCTCATGACAAAGCTGGAACCCTGAAAAGTAACGGTAGCGCCCGCGGTGTAGGTGATCGGCGAACCGGTAACGGCAACGCCGTTGATCGTTACACCGGTGGTCACCGGATTGCCGGCGCCATCGGTCAGCACGAAGTTGGTCGGCAATGCCGGCGCGACGGTGGTGCCGAACGTCATCGTCAGCGGTATTTTGGTACCGGCCGGCGCGGTCAGGAAATTCTTGTCGACTGACCCGGCGCTGATTTTACCGGTGCCGGTGTTAGCCGTATTCTGCGCAGTAACGATCGGCGCGGCGGTCGCAATCGAGGTGTTGCCGGTCAATACAACCGATAAGGTCGCCGCGGCATTGGCCGTCGGCTTGACCGTGAAACTGTCGCCGGCAGCCATGGTCGGCGCCGAGAACGTCACGCCGTCGATTTCAGGCGCAGGAACCGGATAAGCAGTCGGCGGTCCGGGGATATTGGTGGTGGTGCCGTCGGATAAACGCGTCACGGTGTAATTGGCGCCATCGAATGTCATGCGGTAATCGCTGGTAGTCAGCTTGGATGCATCGGTGACGCTGGCGCTCAACTGGGCAGTCGGCGAATTGCCGGTTCTGCCGATGACGGCCGGTGGCGACACAGAGAAGAAATCGCCGCCCGGATTACCGTTCTGGTCCAGGCCCAATCTATTCTGCGCATTCATGGTACTGGCCAGGACAGTGGCGATTTGCCCCAATTGATTTTGAATCGGGGTCAGGGATTCGGTGCGGTAATCGAGCAGGCCGCCCAGAACACCGCCGCTGATGCTGCTGTCGGGCAATGGGATCGTGACGTTGTTCGACACGATGCCCAATTGCAGATTGGAGGGATCGTCCTTGGACGGCAGTGCCACCATGGTCGACACCTGATTCCCCAATACCAGCGGCTGGCCGTTGCCGATCATGACATCGACACCGCCATTGTCTTGCGGCAACGTGGTGACTTTCACAATCTTGTTCAGACTGGCGACGATCTGATCGCGCTGGTCGAGCAAATCGTTCGGCGGTTGCCCGGTGGCGCCCTGTGCCGCAGCGATCGCCGAATTCAACGCGGAGATTTGCGTTGCGTAGGAATTGATGGTCTGGACGTTGGACGTGATCTGCGAATTCACCGAATTGCGGCTCTCGGTCAATGTCTGGGAAAGGCTATTGAAACGGGCCGCCAGAATCTGTGCGCCGGATATCACTGCCTGACGCGAAGCATCCGTGGAGGAATTGGCGGTCAGATCCTGCATGCCTTTAAAGAAGCTTGCCAACGCAGGCGACAATCCCGAGTCTGAGTCGCCGACCACGTTATCGATCTGGCTGATCTCGGAACCATAAGCACCGTATGCGCTGGCAGAAGTCTGCGCAGTCAATATCTGCTTGGTCAAAAACCCGTCATATACGCGGGTAACGGAATTGACGACAGTGCCTTGCCCGATAAACCCGTTGCCCATGTTTTGGGCGCCGGCGCTGGCTTGCTGCACAACTTGCCGGGTATAACCGGCGACGCCGGCATTGGCAAGATTGTGGCTGGTGGTGGCAAGTTGAGCTTGCGCGGCAAATAAAGCGCTTTCGCCAATGCTCAAGATATTTGACATATATTCTTTCTATATCGGATTACCAGTGATTACCAGCGTCAACGGCAGGATTCAATAAAACTTTAGGGTCTGCCGGCAGATAATTTGCTTGAAAAACGATCAAATTCCTGTCGGCAGACCCGGTCTTATCCGGCGCAATTCATCAATGACTTGATCAATTGCGCCGGCGATCTCTACGGTTGCCTGATTACGATTGCCTGATAATACGGGTCAGTTTTTCGGCATAACGCGGGTCGGTGGCGTAGCCTGCGCGCTGCAGACCCTGCGCAAAGCCACTCATGTCCTGCGCGCTGGCAAGCACTTTTTCGTAGCGCGGGTTATTGCGCAACATGCTGGCGTAATCCTTGAATGAATCTTCGTAGGAGTCGTAAGCGCGGAATTTCTCGACTTTGCGCACCGCGACGCCGTGTACGTATTCGGTAGTAGTTGCTTCGACAACTTTGCCCTTCCAGCCGGCAGTCGCCTTGATGCCGAACAGGTTATTGCTGGAAGTGCCGTCCTTGTTCTGGATCACATGCTTGCCCCAGCCGCTTTCAAGCGCCGCCTGCGCCATCATGAATCTGGCGGGAATACCGGTGGTTTTGCTGGCCTGTTCGGCTGCCGGCGTCACATTGGCCTGGAACGCTTCCACATGCGCCGGCCGCGCGCCATGACGTTGCTGTCCCTTGCCCCTGCTGCTATTGCCGTTGTTGCGGTCCGAATCCATCAATGCCTGATTGATCGGCAATAGTTCGGCTCGCGCATCGTCGCCGTGGCGTCCGCTCAAGCGGTCCAGGCCGAACGGCAGCGGCATATGGCTGTCGGCCGATTTACCGTTGATATTGAGTGCGCTGCCAATGCCGGTACCGGCGCCGGCGCCATTGGTATCGGCATCGGCCGCATCGGAATCGGTCCCCTGTACGGCGTCCAAGGTATTCTTGCCCCGATTGACCGTCAACTGACGCGCCAGCACTTCGGCCAGGCCGACGCCGCGCTTGGCCAGCGTCTGGCTCAGTTGCTGATCCAGCATGGTGGTAAATGTCTTGGTTTGCTCGGAATCGAACGGGCCGTCCTGCGGCGTGGCGGCGCGCATGCTTTTCATCACGGTGTTCAGGAACATCGCTTCGAACTGCTTGGATGCCGCCTTGATCGCTTCAGGCGAATTCGGATTATTACGGACCGCGTTTTTCAAGCCGCTGATACTCGACGTATCGGTCGCCAGCCCGCTGGTAATGTTGAACTTGCCGGAAGAATCGATGGCCATGATTTAAATGATATCCAAGTCTGCGTGCAGCGCGCCGGCGGCTTTCATGGCCTGCAGGATAACCAGCAGATCCTGCGGCGACGCGCCGATCGAATTGAGCGCCTTGACCACATCGGACAATGAGGTGCCGCCCTTCAATTGAATCACCTTGCCGGGCGTCGCGTCGATCGTGATCTGCGCATTCTGTGTAGCGGCCGTTTTGCCGCCCGAGAAAGCATTCGGCTGGCTGACTCGATTATCGGCACTGATGACCACGGTAAGGTTGCCGTGCGATACGGCGCAGGTATCCAGCGTCACCGCCTGATTCATCACCACCGAGCCGGTGCGGGCATTCAAAATCACTCTGGCGCGAACCCATGCCGGCGAGACATCGATGTCTTCGAGCGCGCCGATAAAAGTGACGCGCTCATCGCTGGAAATCGGCGCGCGGATTTTGATCACCCGCGCATCCAGCGCAACGGCAGTGCCCGAACCGTAACGCTGATTGACTGCGTTGACTACCCGCGACGCAGTGGCGAAATTACTTTCGTTCAGTTCCATGCTGATCGTATCGCCCTGCGTGATGGCGCTCGGCACCGCACGTTCGACCGTCGCGCCGTTATTGATCAGACCGACGCTCAGATGATTGACTTGCACCTTGCTGCCGGCTGCCGCGGCGCCGACGCCGCCAACCACCAGGTTGCCCTGCGCCATCGCATAAATCTGTCCGTCCGCACCTTTGAGAGGCGCCAGCAGCAAAGTGCCGCCGCGCAGGCTTTTGGCATTACCGAGCGAGGAAACGGTGACCGGCAATGTCTGGCCCGGTTGGGCGAAAGCCGGCAATGACGCCGTCACCATGACGGCCGCCACATTCTTCAATTGCAGACCGGTGGTGCTGGACGGCAGATTCACGCCCAGTTGCTGCAGCATGCTGACCACGCTTTGCACGGTGAACGGTGTTTGCGTGGTCTGGTCGCCGCTGCCGTCGAGGCCGACCACCAGGCCGTAACCGACCAGTTGATTCTCACGCACGCCCTGGAAGTTGGCCATATCGCGCAGACGCTCGGCATGACCGATGCCGCTGGCGAACAACGATGCCAGTGCGCATAGCGATACCAGCAAGGCTCTTTTAAAAGATGCAAACCGAACGGCACTGCTGTTCATGACAACTCCAAGGAAAACGATATTCAAAACGATAAGACTCGAACAGTAAAATTAGAACGGCAAAACGCTCAGGAAGAATCGCGACATCGACGAAGCGAACTCCGCCATATCGATACGACTGCTGGTGCGGTATTCAACCTTGGCGTCCGAGACCTGGGTCGACGACACGAAGTTGCCGGTCTGGACCGTATCGGGACTCACGACGCCGGAAAAGCGGACGAATTCAATACCCTTGTCGAGCGAAACCTGTTTCTCGCCGCTGACCACCAGATTGCCGTTTTCCAGCACCTCGATCACGGTTACGCCGATGGTGCCGGTGAAATTATTGCTGGAAGTGATTGCGCCTGCATCGGCGTATTTATCGGCCGACGATGCAGTCGCGCCCAGTTCCTTGATGTTGCTGCCGAAAATATTCGGTATCGCGGCAGTGATCGAACCGGTTTTGCTGCCGGAACTGCCGGCGGCCTTGCCGGCGCTGGTTTTTTCATTGATCACGATGGTCATGGTGTCGCCGACCAGGCGCGCGCGCCGATCTTCCAGCAACGGACGATAAGCAGCACCCTGGAAAATAGCACCGCTGGAAGCAGGCGCCAACTCAGCGCGTTTCGGCTTGGACGTCAATGGCAATGACACGATGCTGTCCGGCGTGACTGCGCCGCAGCCCGCCAATATCGACACCGCGATGCCGCCGGCAAGCAGAAGACGTGGTCCGGCAATAATTCCGGCAATGATTTTCATGACACACCTACCTCTACCCATTTATAACGAAACATCCGGCGTACTGCGATTGCGATTGCGATTGCGATTTCTATTGCTGCATTACATTTGCGACAGTTTCGACAACATCTGATCCGAAGTCGTAATCGCCTTACTGTTGATTTCATACGCGCGCTGGGTCTGGATCATGTTGACCAGCTCTTCCACCACGTTCACGTTCGACGTTTCGACATAGCCCTGCGTCACGGTACCGGCGCCGTTGGTGCCCGGCGTGTTCGGATTCGGCGTGCCGGATGCAGCGGTTTCCATGTACAGATTTTCGCCGCGGCTTTCGAGGCCGGCGTTATTGATGAAGGTCGCCAGTTGCAGCGTGCCGATCTGGGTCGGCGCAGCCACGCCTTGCAGCGTCGCCGACACGGTGCCGTCGGTGCCGATGGTAAGTTTTTGCGTGCCTGGCGGGATCGTAATGGCCGGTTGCACCGGATAGCCGCTCGATGTCACCAATTGCCCCTGGCTGTCGGTCTGGAAGGAGCCGTCGCGGGTGTAGGCAGTGGTGCCGTCCGGCAGCAGGACCTGGAAGAAACCGTCGCCGTTGATGGCCACGTCTTTATCGTTATCGGTCTGTTGCGGATTGCCCTGCGTGAAAATGCGCTCCGTTGCAACCGGGCGCACACCGGTACCCAATTGCAGGCCCGACGGCAGTTGCGTCTGCTGCGACGATTGTGCGCCTGGCTGACGCAAGGTCTGGTACAGCAAATCTTCGAATACCGCGCGCGAACGCTTGAAACCGTTGGTGCTGACGTTGGCCAGATTGTTCGAAATCACATCCATCTGCGTCTGTTGCGCATCCAGCCCGGTCTTGGAAATCCATAAGGAACGTATCATCAATCACTCCGCAAATCTTATTGGTTGTTATTGCAAATCCGATTGCAAATTCAGTGGCGCATAGCGTCTTTACAGCGACAGAATCGAGGTCGCCTTATTTTCATCGCCGTCGACAGTGGTCAGCATTTTCATGTGCAAATCGAACTGGCGCGAGAGATTGATCATGGAGACCATCGACTCGACCGGATTGACGTTGCTGCTTTCGAGAAAGCCCGGCGCCAGCGTGACGTTGACATCGGCGTCGGCGTTGGTGCCGTCCTTCTGCCGGTACAGGCCGTCGTCGCCGTGCATCAGGTTGACGTCGTCCGGATTGACCAGTTTCAAGCGGCCCACAATGTTCACCGCATTCGGCACGCCGTCCGTGGCAATCGTGGAAACGGTGCCGTCGCTGGCAATGCTCACCGTGCTTTGCGGCGGGATCGTAATCGGGCCGGTATCGCCCAGCAGGCTCTGGCCGCTCTGCGTTTGCAGAATGCCGTTTTCATCGATCTTCAAATCGCCGGCGCGGGTATAGGCTTCAGTGCCGTCGGCTGCCTGCACTGCAAGCCAGCCCCTGCCCTGCACCGCCACATCCAGCGGCCGGCCGGTTTGCTGCATCGAGCCGGCGGTAAAATCGGTGCCGGATGTGGAATCCACCACAAAGGTACGCGTAGCCAGGCCATCGCCGACAACGGGTACGGCGCGAAACGTATCCAGTTGAGCCCGAAAGCCGGTGGTGGATGCGTTCGCCAGATTGCTCGCCGCGTTGGCCTGCTGACTCAGCGTATGGGTCGCGCCGGTCATTGCGGTGTAGATTAATTTATCCATAGACTATTACAGGCCGTTCACCACGGTTTGCAGGATGGTGTCCTGCGCCTTGATGGTTTGTGCATTGGCCTGATAGACGCGCTGGGCGACGATCAGATTCACCAGTTCGGCCGTCAGATCGACGTTCGAATCTTCGGTCGCGCGCGCTTGCAGAGCGCCTAATCCACCCGAAGTCGGCTTGCCGGTAATTGCCTGGCCTGCTGCCGGACCGGCTGCGTACAGGTTGTTGCCGATCGGCTGCAAACCGTTCGAGTTGGCAAAAGTCGACAAGGTCACAGTGCCCAGATTCTTCGAATCGCCATTGCTGTAGTTACCGGTAATCGCGCCGTCGGCGCCGATATCGAAACCGGTCAGAACGCCCGGTTCATTACCATTTTGCTTGCGCGCCAATTCGGCAAAGGTCGCACCCGATTGGATCGTACCGGTGTAATTGATAGGCACGGTGAACGCGCCGGTGCCGGCGCCGGCAGGAAGTGTAACGCTCAGCGTATCGGTGGCCACGGTGCCGGTGCTGGCGCCATTGGCATCGAACGTCAATGTGCCGATCGGCGACTGCGTCGTGGCCGGCGCGACGATCGGCGGCGATGGCTGGCCGTCAACAGTTGCATAGACCGTCCACGTCGTTGTCGGCGGCGCGGCGCCGATAGCTGTCTTGACGTAATACGTTTGAATGTTGTGCGAATTACCCAAGCTATCGTAGACCGTCATGCCGGTCGTGTCGCTATACGTCGCCTCGGTGGCGGGATCGAATGTCGCTGCAATCACGGCGTCGCGCGAATCCAGATTCAGTTCGGTCGATGCCGTCGTCGTCTGCGTGCCTGGCATGCTTGCTGTGTCGATCTGGATCGGCACCGGATCGCCGCCGGCAACGCCTGCCGGCAAACCGGTCAGGAAAGCGCCGTTTTCGCTAGGGTTGATGATGAAGCCGTTTTTATCCAATTGGAACTGACCGTTGCGGCCATACATCGGCGTCTGGTTGTCGGTACCCGATACCATCCGGAAAAAGCCGTCGCCGTTGATCGCGATATCCAGCGGATTATTGGTCGGCGTGATGTTGCCTTGCACGAATTGCTGCGCCACATTGGCTGTCGATACGCCGATACCGACCGGCGAATTACCGGAACGGTTCATCGAATTGGCGTACATATCGGCGAATTGCGCCTGCGCTTGCTTAAAACCGACTGTGCTGGCGTTGGCGATATTGTTGCCCGTCACGTCCAGATTTTTGCTGGCGGCATTCAGTCCGCTAAGACCTTGTTGAAAACCCATTTTTTTGCTCCTTGCTAGCCGGTTATGGTCGGTAAATATTTCAGGAAATTTTTAATGTGCTTATTTGCGTAACTTACAGAATCTGAACCACGTCGGAGACATTGATGCTGCCGATGTTGGTGACATTCAATTTCGAGCCGGTCGGACTGTTGGTCACGCTGGAAACGTTGCCGAAAGCCAAGTTGGTGCATTGGACCGGACTGCCGCCGGCAGTCGCTGCAATTTCGAATGTGTATTGGCCGTCCGGCGCAATCGTGCCGTCGGTCTGCGTGCCGTCCCAGATGATCGGCACCACGCCGGCCGCCTGCTTGCCCAGATCGATCGAGTCCACCACTTTGCCGTCCTTATCGCGAATCGTGACTTTGAGATCGTCGGCGTTGCTGGCCAGTTGTGCACCGAACACGCCGTTGTGGGTGGTGGTTTCGGTGCCGTCGTCGGCGGTGGTGGTATTGGAGCTCAGTTGGAGATTGCTGCCGGGGGCCAGCACGCTGTGGCCGATCATGGACGTGGCCTGCATGGTTTGACCGTTTTGCAGACTGGCCATCAATGAAGTCATCGATGCATTCAATTGTTCGATGCCGGTCACGGTCGACAACTGCGCGATCTGTGAAGTCAGCGCCGAGTTGTCCATCGGGTTGGTCGGATCCTGATTTTGCAACTGTGTGGTCAGCAATGTCAGGAAACGCTGTTGCGTATCGGCTGCGCTGTTGCTGGTAAGACCGTTGCCGGTGCCTGAACTGCTTGCCGGCGGCGTACCGTTCATTGAACTCAACAGATCATTGGATACTGTCATGATTTAAATCCCCGTTAGAAAATACAATTAAGAGCAATAATTCTGGCAACAATCAGGCCAACAATTACTGGCCGATCGTGAGCGTTTTTTGCAACAGTGTTTTGGCGGTGTTCATGGTTTCGACATTGTCCTGATACGAACGCGATGCAGACATCATGTTGATCATTTCTTCCACCGGGTTGACATTCGGCATTGCGACATAACCGTTGGCGTCGGCCAGCGGATGTTTCGGGTCGTAAACCATCTTCGGCGGCGACTGGTCTTCCACCACGCGATCGACCTGGACGCCGCTATTGGCCATGCCGCCGATCGGCACTGCCTTGAATACGACTTGCTTGGTACGATAGGGCTGGCCGTCCGGACCGGTGGCGCTATCGGCATTGGCGATATTGCTGGCGGTGACGTTCAGACGCTTGGACTGGGCGCTCATGGCCGAGCCGGAAACTTTGAAAATATCAGTTAAAGACATCATTAGCTCCCGGATTGAATAACGCTCAACAGGTTCTTGAGCTGCCCGTTGACGGCGGTGACTGTGGCTTCGTAATGCAAGCCGTTATCGGCAAACTGATTACGCTCGACATCCATGTCGACGGTATTGCCGTCGATGCTCGGCTGATCGACCGTGCGGTACAAGGCGCTATTGTCGGCAGGTATGCTGCTCGCGGGCGGCTTGCCGGCCAGATGCATCGGCGAAGTCTGCGCCAGCGCAACACCGGGCACCGCCGCCACACTGGTGCTTTGCGTGGCTTTCAGTTTGTTTTTGAGCGTGCTGGCGAAATCGATGTCGCGCGCCTTATAATTCGGCGTGTCCGCATTGGCGATATTCGACGCCAGCAATTGCTGGCGCTGCGACCGCACATTCAAGGCCGTCTGATTAAAATTCAGATAATCGTCGAGTTTTCCGGGCATTACTCTCTCCAAGAATTACCGCAGAGCTACGAAACAGAAAACAGCAGCGCCAAAGTCGGTAATGGATTTATATAAGGTGCATCATACGATCCCGCATAAAAAGCCATCGCAGGATAAGCAAACCAAATTACATCCTATTCAGCGCTTTAAGCAGGATTGGATCGAATACATTAGTCGGGCAGAATTGAAAAAACGATGAAATCCTTTAATATCAATATCTTACGAAGCTTTTTTACAGCGATTTGTGTCCTGGTTGCCCTGCACGCAACTGCTCAGGAAGCCGAATCGCCGCCTGTTTCAAAACAGGATTTGAACCTGCTGGGGCCGATTATCGAGCGTTATCTGACGATTCAATCGATCGGGCTCCCGGGCAAAATAAGCGTGGAATTGGGCAAGGTGGATCCGCGGCTGAATTTGGCGGCCTGCGCCGCCCCGGAAGCATTTTTGCCGAAAGGCAGCCGCCCCTGGGGCAAATCCATGGTGGGCGTGCGCTGCGCCGCTCCCTCGTGGACGGTTTATGTGCCTGTCACGGTAAGAGTCAAGGGCGATTACTACATCGCCGCCGGACCGCTGTCGCAGGGCCAGGTGGTGAATGCCACCGATTTGTCGAAAACCAACGGCGAACTGACTACGTTGCCCGCCAGCATCATTACCGATCCGGTGCAGGCGGTCGGCCGCACCACCACCATGGCGATTCGGGCCGGCAGCATCATGCGGCAAGATCAATTGCGCGTTCAGAACGCGATACGCCAAGGGCAAACAATCCAAATCATCAGTAACGGACCGGGCTTCCAGATCACCACCGAAGGCTATGCGCTGAACAATGCCGTGGAAGGTCAGGCGGTGCAGGCCAAGACCAGCGCCGGCCAGGTGGTCAGCGGCGTGGCGAAAGCCGGCGGCATTCTGGAAATAAACTATTGAATCAAGCGCTTGGACGTTGCCGATTGCGTTGCTGTTGTTTGAATTTTAATAATACTTCGCCGGTTTTTGCCTTGTTTCCCGCTGATATCGAGTAAAATTGGCCGATCCGGATGCCGCTCGCAAAATAGTGCAAAAGAATTGCAAATAGCATTAAAGTTTTCAGGAAACGGTCCGTTAATAGAGGCATATCAGGTTGGAAAATTTTTTCCATGCCTTCTGCGATACAAGGATGACATTGTGAATATTGACAACGCCCTCGACAAAACAGCCGAACCTGCTGCCCTTAAGGCGCAACAGAAATCTGGCAGCGACCCTGCGGCTGTCCAGAATACGGCTGCCAAGGCAGCCCCGGCCGAATCGGATAGCGTTCGCTTGTCTCCGCAATATCAGGCATTGGCGAAATCGGTTGCAAACAGCAGCAGTTTCAACGCCGACAAAGTCGCTTCGATCAAGGCGGCGATCGCCAACGGTGAATTCACTATCGATGCCGGCAAGATTGCCGATGGCGTATTGGCAACGGCACAAGATCTGATCAATTCCCACCGGGCTGCTTAATGCCGATACCAGCGCCGACACCAGCCGATTCACTGACGAACGAATTTTCTGCGTTGAATCGTTTGCATGATTTGCTGCAAAAAGAACAAACTGCACTGATGCAGGGCGCTGTAGATTCTTTACCGGAACTGATCCGGGCCAAAGGATTTTTAATCTCGGAAATTACCGTGCTGGCCGATGCGCGCCACCAATTGCTGGTCGCTGCCGGACTCACTGCTTCCGAAGACAGCATGCAAAGCTGGATCGACAACACTTCCACCCCCGCACAAAAACAGACCTGGTCCGATTTATTGGCGCTGGCGACGGCAGTCAAGGAATTGAATCGCCTGAACGGCATCCTGATCAACAAGCAGACGCAAGCCAATCAGCAATTGATGAGTTTGTTTGAAGGCAAGGCCGGCAATAATTTTTATGGCCCCGATGGCCAATCCAGCATCAAGGCCAGCGCGCGAAAGTTCGGCGCCGTCTAGCGTAATCAAGTCAATATCTAAAAAAATCCGGCACTTTCGGCGCCGGATTTTTTTTGTTTACACCGCGCCAGTCCAGGATTGCTCTCGCAACGTGGAACGCATGCGCGCAATCGCCTGGCTATGCAACTGGCATACGCGTGATTCGGAAACCCCCAGCACAGCGCCGATTTCCTTCAGGTTCATTTCCTGCTCATAGTACAAACCCATCAGAATCTTTTCGCGTTCCGGCAACACGTTGATCGCATCGATCACCGCCGAGCGGAAACCGCCGTCGATCAAACCCTGTAACGGCTCTTCGCTCGCATCCACGGCGAAACGATCCAGGAAATGTTCATGGCCGCCATCGGTATCGTGGAAATCTTCGTAATAAATTAATTGATGGCCGCCGCACTCGCCCAGCAGTTCCTGGAATTGCACCAGCGTGAGTTGCATCTGTTTGGCCACTTCGGATTCTTGCGGCGTGCGCCCGAGTTGCTGCGTCAAGGTCTGCACCGCATCTTCCACCTTGCGCATATTCTGCCTGATGCTGCGCGGCAGCCAATCGCTGCTGCGCAATTCGTCGAGCATCGCGCCGCGGATGCGTTGCACTGCGTAGGTTTCGAATTGTGCGCCGTGGTTATCTTCGTAGCGCGTGATCGCATCGAGCAGGCCGATCATGCCGGCCTGGATCAGGTCATCTACTTCGACACTAGGCGGGAGCCTGGCCTTGAGCTGATGCGCCAGTTTTTTTACCAGGGGCCCGTGCTGTGTCAGTAAATGATTTTTATCTGTTTTTCCATGGACGTTATACATCAGACGTCACACTCCCAGATGAATACCGCCGGACGGTATTCCATAAGCGCCCACGGGCGCCAAAAAATGTCCTGCAATACGTTTGAATGCCAGTGAAGCGCTGGCCAGCGGAAAAGCATCGATCACAGTACGTCCTTGTCCGGCGGCACGCGCCAGATGTTCGTCGGCTGGCACCGCGCCGAGAAAATCCAGTTGAATCGCCATGTAGCGGCTAGCCGCCTGGGCGATATTGTCGTACACCATTTGTGCCTCTTTTTCCGCCCCGCCGGTCACCAGCAGATTGAAACGCCGGCGGCCCAGCTTGTCGCTGAGACGCTTGAGTAATATGTAAGCCGATTTGATCGATGTCGAATTGGTCGATACCTGAATCACGATCTCGCCGCTTTCCATGGCCGCGATCGGAAACGCATCGTCCGCATCCAGCACCCCGTTGAACAAAACGATATCGGACTGCGCGGCCAGCGAATCGAATGCTTCCGCGATGCGCGCAGCATGCTGGCGCAATGCTTCCGGCTGGCTTTGGCGCGACAGCAGCGCCAGGCCGATGCCTTGCGGCAGCGCTTGAACCACGTCGTCCAGCGTACGTTCCTGGCGCGCCACTTCAAGCAATGTGGCCATGCGCGGATGCAGCAGTTTAGTGTAGAAGTCGCTGGCGCCGCCGGAGGTATCGAGCAGCAGCACATGACTAGCCACCTCTCGCAACGATGCGCCGAGATTGAACAGCATCGCCTGCTTTTCTGCAGCAGGCAATACCGATAAAAAAGTAAACAGGCGTGGCTTTGGGCGCTCCAACATGCGCCTCAGTCCTTCGGCCTGATCGACTTCGTAACTAACCAATGATTACCTCGCGCAAGGTCTTATCGTTCACTGCCCGTGCTGCCGGTCCGGCGATCAACGGCAATTCCGTGTCCTGAAACTCGAACGGCGCTGTCTCGCGTTTTTGCTTGAATGCCCGGTCAGCCAGATACAACTTGTTGGCGACATGTAAATCTTCCGGCACCCGCTGACCGTTTGCCACGTAGTATAAATTGAGTTTCTGGCGAATCACAATATCGATTACGTTGCCGATCGTGGCCGCTTCATCAAGCTTGGTGATGATGCAGCCGGCCAAGCCTTCGCCCTTGTAGGCGCCGACCACTTCATTGAGTGTGCTGCCGGTTGCAGTCGCGTTCAGGCACAGCAGCCGTTTCACTTCAGTGCCCGCGCCCGACAACATCGCAACCTGTTCGGACACCATCTGATCGCGCTGGCCGACGCCGACCGTATCGATCAAGACGGTATGTTTGCCCTTGAGTTCTTGCAGCGCGATGCGCAGATCGGATTCGTCCTTTACCGAATGCACCATCACACCCAGAATTTTGCCGTAGATGCGCAGCTGTTCATAGCCGCCGATACGATAGCCGTCGGTAGTGATCAATGCCAGTTTGTTGGCGCCATGACGCATGACGCAACGCGCCGCCAATTTGGCCGTGGTCGTGGTTTTCCCGACGCCGGTCGGGCCGACCAATGCATACACGCCGCCCTGTTCCAGCAATTCGCTTTCATTGTTCATGGTCGTCAGGTTGCGGGCCAGCACCGACTTGACCCATGCCAGACCGGCAGCCGCATCGGCGCCGTGCGGCAGATGTTCGGTCATCAAGCGCGACAGGCTGGCGCTGAAGCCGGCCGCCAGCATTTCGCGCATCACGTCTGCTTTATGCGGATCGCGCTTCTGTGTGTGATCCCAGGAGATTTCAGCCAGTTGCGATTCCAGTGCGCCACGCATCTGGCGGATTTCTTTCATCACTTCGCTGTATGCCGCCGCTGCGTTTTGCGTCGCGGTGGCTTGCAGGCGGCGCGCGGCCATGACATCGGCCAGAGCGACTGCATGCGTTTGCGAATTGGCGCCGGCGCGGTTGCGCCAAACGCGCGCATCCGCGGCTGGGCTGGTGTCTTTTTTTACCGCTTTCGGCGGCGTCGATGCGGGCGCGGCGGAAGGCGGCAATGCGCTCAACGACGCTTCCGATTTAACCCTCAAAGCCTCGTTCGCAACGAAGGATGCAGCCGACATCGGCGTCGCATTTTCTTCATCCAATTCTTTTCTGGCGGAAGGAGGACGCATCGGTGTACGTGTCGGCGCCGGCGTTGCCAGTGTCGACATTTCCTCGTTGGCCATGGCCAGGATTTCGACACCGCCATCGATCGTGCGATTGGACAGGATCACTGCATCCGGCCCCAATGTTTCACGCACGTTGCGCCATGCTTCACGCGACGAAGCCGCAACAAATTTTTTCACGTTCATACTTGCCCTCCAACTAGGCTGGTAACTTTAATAGTTTTTGAATCGGGTAATTCTGCATGTGACAATACTTTGAGCTGCGGCATGGCACGACGCAAAAAGCGCGCCAGCAGTGCCCGCAACGGTCCTGGCACCAGCAGTACCGGCACCAGGCCGAGCTGCTCCTGATGCCGCACCGCGGTTTCCGTTTGCAGGATCAGCGTGTCGGCCAGGCCCGGCTCGATACCGGCGCCATCCGGGCCGCTGGCTTGCAGCGCCTGCATCAACAGGCGTTCCAGCTTGCTGTCCAATGTCATCACCGACAATTCGGCTTCGGTCGGGAAAATCTGCTGCACGATCGAGCGGCCCAATGCTACGCGGACGATGGCTGTCAGTTCGCCGGCATCCTGCACGCGTGCGGCATGTTCCGACAAAGTTTCGATAATGGTGCGCATATCCCGGATATGCACGCCTTCGGACAACAGATTCTGCAAGACCTTTTGCAATGCCGCCAGCGAGATCAGCTTCGGCACCAGATCTTCGATCAGTTTCGGCGCTTCCTTGCCGACATGATCGAGCAATTGCTGCACTTCCTGACGACCCAGCAGATCGGCGGCATGGCTGTTGATCAAATGATTCAGATGGGTGGCAACCACGGTGCCGGAATCGACCACGGTGTAGCCCATGGTCTGCGCCTGTTCGCGCAGGGCGGCATCGATCCAGGTCGCCGGCAGGCCGAAGGCCGGATCGGTGGTCGCCACGCCGGGCAACTGGCCTGTGACCATGCCGGGATTGATCGCCAGGAACTGGCCTGCGTTGGCTTCGCCCTTGCCGATTTCAACGCCTTTGAGCGAGATGCGGTAGGCCGACGGTTTCAACTCCAGATCATCGCGGATATGTACCGGCGGCGACAGGAAACCGACTTCCTGCGCGAATTTTTTGCGGATGCCTTTGATCCGGCGCAGCAGCTCGCCGCCCTGCCCTTTATCGACCAATGGAATCAGGCGATAACCGACTTCCAGGCCGAGCATGTCGACCGGCATGATATCTTGCCATCCGGCTTCTTCGGCTTCCGGCGCGGCGGCAGCGGCCACCGGCTCGCTCGCGGCATGCGACACTTTTTTCAAACGCTGTTCCGACGCGTAAGCAGCGCCGCCAAGCAGCATCGCCAACAGCAGGAATGCAACGTGCGGCATGCCTGGAATCAATCCCATCGCGCCGACGATTGCGGCGGTAATGTAAAGCACCTGCGGCTTGGCAAACAATTGATTCACCAATTGACCGCCGACATCCTGATCGGTGGCCACGCGCGACACCACCATACCGGCCGCGGTCGAAATAATCAGCGAAGGAATTTGCGCTACCAGGCCATCGCCGATCGCCAGCAAGGTGTAATTTTTAAGCGCATCGGCAAACGCCAGATCATGCTGCACCATGCCGACGATCAGGCCGCCGACGATATTGATGACGGTAATGATGATGCCCGCCACTGCATCGCCGCGCACGTATTTGCTGGCGCCGTCCATCGCACCGTAGAATTCGGCTTCCTGCGCCACTTCCTTGCGTCGAGCGCGGGCTTCCGGTTCGCCGATCATGCCGGCGTTCAGATCGGCATCGATCGCCATCTGCTTGCCGGGCATCGCATCCAATGCAAAACGGGCGCCCACTTCGGCAATACGCCCGGCGCCCTTGGTGACAACCGTGAAGTTGACGATGGTCAGAATAATAAACACCACGATACCGACGGTGTAATTGCCGCCGATCAGAAAGTGGCCGAAGGCTTCGATCACTTTGCCGGCGGCGTCCGGGCCGGCATGGCCTTCGGTCAGCACGACGCGGGTGGAAGCGACGTTGAGCGACAGGCGCAGCATGGTGCTCACCAGCAGCACTGCCGGGAAGGCGATGAAATCGAGCGGCTTGACGGTGTACATACTGGTCAGCAGCACAATGATCGACAACGCGATATTGAAACTGAACAGAATGTCGAGCGCGAATGGCGGCAGCGGCAGGATCATCATCGACAGCATCATGATGATCAATACCGGTGCTGCCAGGGCCTTGCCGTTGCGCACCGGCACCCAGGCCGGCAATTTGAAGCTGTTCATGAAACTGTTCATCAGATCGATCCGGAAGGTTGTGCCGCTCTAGCAGTCGCTTCTGCATTTTTTCGAGCGCGTGCGGCGGCGTGGGCGGGATCGAGCGGATCGAGTTCGCGCGGCACGGAAATATCGTAAGGACGGTCGGGATAGGCAGCGCCGCCGGTGGTCTTGAAAGCGCGCACCTGGAAAACATAGGCCAGCACTTCCGCGACTGCCGTGTAAAGCGCCTCGGGAATTTCATCGCCGATGTCGGAATGGAAGTGCAAGGCACGCGCCAGCGGCGGCGCTTCCATGATCGCCACGCCGTTTTCGCGCGCCAGTTCGCGAATGCGCGCAGCCACCGCATCCGAGCCTTTGGCGACTACTCTCGGCGCGCCCATGCTGCCTTCGGAATATTTCAATGCCACCGCATAGTGCGTCGGGTTGGTCACGACTACGTCGGCATTCGGCACTTCGGCCATCATGCGGCGGCGCGCCATCGCGCGTTGCAATTGCTTGATCTTGCCCTTGACACGCGGATCGCCTTCGCTTTCCTTGTGTTCCTGCTTGACCTGTTCCTTGGTCATCTTCAGCTTTTCGGCATACTTCCAGGCCTGATACGGTACGTCGATTGCGGCAATCACCAACAGCACGCTGACCATGGCCAGGAATGCATGCCAGATCAAGCCGCCCAAATGACTGGGGCTGGTGGATAAGGCTTCCACGCCAAGGCCCATCATGGCATCCATCTCACCCGAAATAACCTTCCATGCAACGGTTCCCACCAAGATCGCTTTGGCGGTAGCCTTGCCGAGCTCCACCAACGAATTGAGCGAGAACATATTGCCGATACCCTTGATCGGATTCATTTTGCCGAATTTCGGAACGATCGCCGCGCCGTTGAAAAGAAAGCCGCCGAGGATCATCGGCGCAATAAACACGGCCACCAGCATCAGGCCGGCAATCGGCGCCATGGAGATCAGCACATCGATGCAATAACCGGCCAGGTGATCGGCCAATAAAGCGGGGTCAAAGGCCTGTTCCCGCTCGAAACTGAAGGTTGCAACCATCAAACGGCTCAAGGTTTCCGTTAATCTGCCGCTAAACAACCATACGCCGGAACCGCCCAGCAGCAATAGCAGGCAGGTAGCGGCTTCCCGCGAACGCGGAACGTCACCCTGCCCGCGCGCTTTTTCAAGCTGCTTGCCGGTGGCCGCTTCGGTACGTTCTAAATCGCTGTCTTCGGCCATCGCCGACTCCCCTTGTTGCGAGGGTTTCGTGCAAAAACCAGGCACGAGCCCCCTTATACGACGCGATTATCGGCGACAAGCGGCGCCAGCCATCGCGGGAATAAGCGCGAAAAGGCCTCGCATTTCAGTGCAGGGTATGCGGCAGAATGAGAAAATCGAGAAAAATATAGAGGAAACAATGCTGCGCGCACGGGCGGCGCAAAGGAGAAACTTCAGGTAAGGCGCCATCAGGCAGGCTGTGACGGGCTTTTGTGCGCAGTGAGGTAAAGAAGGGAGGTGGCCGCAGGCCGCCGAATGACACGAACGGAGTACAAAAGCCCGCCACAGCCTGCCTGACGGCGCCTTGCCTGAACGGTATTAAAACCCCAGGCTTTCCAGCAAATCGTCGACCTGGCTCTGATCGGCGATCACATCTTTGCCACCGGCGTGAATCTGCGGTCCGTTCATCAGGCCGTTATCTTCGCGCTTGGTCTCGGCCGGCGCGTAATCGACCAGCAATTGCACCAGTTGCCGCTCGATATCGTTGGCCAGTTCGGTGACCCGTTTGATGACTTGACCGGTCAGATCCTGGAAATCCTGGGCCATCATGATATCCATCAACTGCGTGCGGGTCAGGCTGGCGTTATTCTGCGTCTGCTGCAGCGCGGCCATGCTTTTGGCGGCCATCGCACGATAATCGGTTTCGGAGAAAGGCGCCGCCAGCAATGTTTGCCACTCCCCGCTCAGTTGCGCCGCGTCCTGCTGGATATTTTCCTGCAGCGGCAACGCCACTTCGGTTGCGTTCAACACCTTTTGCGCCGCTTTTTCGGTCATCTGTGCAACATATTCCAGACGATCGCGCGCGTCCGGCATGTCGCTCGCAGCCTTTTCCAGCAAACGGTCGAAACCCAATCCACGCAAATTGTCGTGCAGCGCACGCGTCATCTGCCCGATACGGGTCAGGAATTCGTCGGGTGGAACGTCGGCAGCACCATCAGGTGCAACCGCGGCTTGCTGCTGAAGACCTTCCATATCAGCCTCCAGCGGCCATTTTCTCGAAAATCTTGGCCAGTTTCTCGTCCAGCGTCGCAGCAGTGAATGGCTTAACCACGTAACCGTTGGCGCCGGCTTGCGCCGCAGCGACAATATTTTCCTTCTTGGCTTCGGCGGTTACCATCAGCACCGGCAATTTGGACAAGACCGGATCCTTGCGGATCTCCTGCAGCATGGTCAGACCGTCCATTACCGGCATATTCCAATCCGAAACCACAAAATCGTATTGCTCGGTTCTCAGCTTGTTCAATGCCATCGCGCCGTCTTCAGCCTCGTCGACATTGGTATAACCGAGTTCCTTGAGCAAATTGCGCACGATCCGCCGCATTGTCGAAAAATCGTCCACCACCAAAAATCGCGTATTCGGACCTGCCATATCGTTTACCCCGTTAATTCATTGACTATCTATCGACCTGCACGCATTAAACTTTAATATCGAACTTTACAACTTAAACCCGCAACGCCCTGCTGCCATGCTCGGCCAGATAAGCCAGCACCCGCCCAGGCATCGCCTGCAACGGCAGCACTTCGTGCGCTGCGCCGGCCGCAAGTGCCTCCCGCGGCATGCCGAACACCACGCATGATGCCTCATCCTGCGCAAAATTATAAGCCCCTGCATTGCGCATTTCGAGCATCCCCAGAGCGCCATCCTTGCCCATACCGGTCAAAATCACGCCGACCGCGTTCTTGCCGGCTGCGGCGGCCGCCGAATTGAATAAAACGTCGACCGAAGGCCGGTGCCGGTTGACCGGCGGATTCTGATCCAGGCAGGTCATGTAATTGGCGCCGCTGCGCACCAGCGTCAAATGCGAATGGCCCGGCGCGATATAGGCATGACCGGGCAAAACCCTCTCGTTGCCGGCCGCTTCGCTGACCGAAATCTTGCATAAATTATCCAGCCGCTGCGCAAAGGAGCGGGTAAAACCTTCCGGCATGTGCTGCGTGATCAGGATGCCGGGGCAATCGGACGGCATTCTGATCAGGAATTCCTTGATCGCTTCGGTGCCGCCGGTGGAAGCGCCGATAATGATCAGTTTTTCACTACTGGTGAACGGATTGCGGATCTGCGGCAGCGCTTCCGTGTCCTTCGGCGCAGTGCTGACTGTGCGCGCCCGGATCACCGCCTTGGACGCGGCGCGGATCTTGTCGGCGATCATGTCGGTATATTCGTGCATGCCGCTCTGGATCGAGATCTTCGGCTTGGTCACGAAATCGACTGCGCCCAGCTCCAGTGCGCGCATGGTGATTTCGGAACCGCGCTCGGTCAGCGAAGACACCATCACCACCGGCATCGGGCGCAGGCGCATCAGCTTTTCCAGGAAATCCAGGCCGTCCATCTTCGGCATTTCGACGTCCAGCGTCAAAACATCCGGATTGGTCTGCTTGATCAACTCGCGCGCGAAGATCGGGTCCGGCGCGGCGCCGACCACTTCCATATCCGGCTGGCTGTTGATGATTTCTTTCATCAGGCCGCGGATGAGCGCCGAATCGTCGACGATTAGTACCTTGATTTTCATGCTCCGGCTTTCGATCGATGTCTCTAGTGTTATTACTGATCTGCTTTGCTTATCCGACCATGTACTTGCTTATGTACTTGCTTATTTTTTGCCGATCTTGCCTTAGAACAAATCGATTTCCCCGCCGACCGGTGTCTTCTGCAGCCGCACCGCGTAATCCTGTTCGCGATTGACCAGCGTATTGTTGTTCATCTGCTTCAGCTTCTTGACCAGAACTTTACCGGTACGCGGGAAAAAATACACCTTGCGCGGGAAAATGTCATTCAAATCTTCGGCCACGATGCGAATATTTTCCGCCTTCAGGAAATTGCGCACGAATTGCGCATTGCGCTCGCCGACGTTGATCGCGATGAACCCGCGCAGCACGTTGCCGCCACCGAATACCTTGGCTTCCAGGTTTTCGCGCCGGGCGCCGGCCTTCAACACATCATTGATCAAAATTTCCATGGCGTAGGTGCCGTAGCGCATCGAAGCCGATACCGGGCTATCGTCGTTACCGCCGCCGTCCGGCAGCATGAAGTGATTCATGCCGCCGATGCCCGAAACCCGATCCCGTATGCATGCCGATACACATGAACCCAGCACGGTGACGATCATCATGTCTTTGTGCGTAAAAAAGTATTCGCCCGGCAAAATCTTTGCCGCATCGCAATCGAAGGTCCGATCGAAATAGACGTTGGTCGAAAACTGTTCGGATGTTATCTGGCTCATTGCTTGTTTCCCGGGCGGCGCACGGTGGATTGTCCCAGCTCGTAGACCGTCTTTCCTCTTAATTTAAGTGCATCGGACACATATAGAAAATTCTCGGAATGGCCCGCGAACAGCAAACCGTCCGGTTTCATCAACGGGACGAATTTAGCCAGGATTTTACCTTGTGTCGGCTTATCGAAATAAATCATCACGTTACGGCAAAAAATAACGTCGAACGGGCCGCTCAGTTGCCACTGATCGGCCAACAGATTCAGTTGCCGGAAGGTAATCAGCTTGCGCAGCTCAGGCCGCAACCGCACCATGCCGGACTGCGCACCCGTGCCGCGCAGAAAATATTTCTTCAGCCGCTCGGGCGACATCTTTTCAACGCGTTCCAGCGGATACACGCCATTGGCCGCGACGGTAAGCACATTGGTATCGATATCGGTGGCGATGATCTGCGCCGGCGGCGTCAGCGTGCCATACGCTTCGCAAAGGGTGATGGCGATGGAATACGGCTCTTCTCCGGTGGAGGCCGCGGAACACCAGACGCTGACTTCGCGGCGCCCTTTTACATGCTCGTCCAGGATCGGAAAATGATGCGCTTCGCGGAAGAATGAGGTCAGATTGGTGGTCAGCGCATTGACGAAGGCTTCCCATTCGTCGCTTTCGTGCTGCTGTTCCAGTTTATCCAGGTAGTTGACGAACGAGACGATACCGGTGGCGCGCAAGCGCCTTGCCAACCGGCTATAAACCATTTCCTGTTTGCTTTCGGCAAGCGCTATCCCGGCCCGCCGATAAATCAGGTCGCGGACCCGATCGAAATCGCGTGTCGTAAAGTCGAATTCCTTGGAGGAACTCAATCTATTTTGCGGCTCTGCTGGTTTCAAGCGCCCATCCTCTCTTTGCTCTTTTTATATCCCCAACGGCAGCAGACGCGGCTTCGGATAGCATGATTATGCTGGAGAGTACAGAGAGTCGTTATCCCGATAAGCCACCGTTTTAGGGGTCTGTTCTAGGGAGAACGCTGATTAAGCGGCGAGAGCGGCGGGGACTTAGTCGTCGGCGCTGGGGTCGAGTTCCGGGAAGAGTATTTCGGTATAGCCGAACTGGGTGAAATCCTCGATGCGCATCGGATACAGAATGCCGATCAGGTGATCGCATTCGTGCTGCACCACCCTTGCATGAAATCCGTCTACATCGCGGCTGATGGCATGGCCGTCCTGATCCACGCCTTCATAATGCAAACGGCTCCAGCGCGGGACCACGCCGCGCAAGCCGGGCACCGACAGGCAGCCTTCCCAGCCGTCTTCGACTTCTTCGGACAACGGCGTCAGCAGCGGATTGATCAGCACCGTTTCCGGCACTGCCGGTGCATCCGGGTAGCGTTGATTCTGTTGAAAGCCGAAGATCACCAACTGCAGATTGACCCCGATCTGCGGCGCCGCCAAACCTGCCCCATTGACCGCGCGCATGGTATCGAACATATCGGCAACCAGCGTCTTCAGTTCCGGCGTGCCGAATTCGGTCACTGGTTCGGCCTGACGCAGCAGGCGCGGATCGCCCATCTTCAGAATTTCACGAATGCTCATTGCAGACTCCGTTCAATCGCAGAGCAATTGTTTCACATGCTCGGCAAATGCGGCGCCGGTTTCCGGATGCTTCAAGCCCATCGCCAGCGTCGCCTTCAGATAACCCAGCTTCGAACCGCAATCATAACGCTGCCCGGCGTAGCGATACGCCAGTACCTGTTTGTCGCGCATCAACGCCGCAATGCCGTCGGTCAGTTGAATTTCGCCGCCCGCCCCTTGTTGCAATCCGGCAAGGTAATTGAATATATCGCTGGTCAAAATATAACGGCCGACCACGGCCAGCGTGGAAGGCGCCAGCTCCGGCGCCGGCTTTTCGATAATCGCTTTGACTTTTTCCAGGTCCGGCAAATAGGGATCGGCGCTGACGATACCGTATTGCTTGGTTTCGCTGCGCGGCACGTCATGTACCGCCAGTACGCTGCAGTTTTCGCGCGAATAGACGTCGAGCATCTGCGCCAGCACCGGCTTGCCGCCGTTCTCGACATCCATGAAATCGTCGGCCAGCAATACGGCAAACGGTTCGTTGCCGACGACCGGACGGGCGCACAGCACGGCATGTCCCAAGCCCAGCGGCGCCGACTGACGGATATAAATGCAATTGACGTTTTTCGGAATGACGTTCTGCACGAACTCCAGCAACGCGAGTTTGCCGGCCGCTTCCAGCTCGGTTTCCAATTCGTACGCCTTGTCGAAATGGTCTTCGATCGCACGCTTGTTGCGCCCGGTGATAAAGATCATTTCGGTGATGCCGGCCGCTACCGCTTCTTCCACAGCGTATTGGATCAGCGGCTTGTCGACGATCGGCAGCATTTCCTTGGGCTGCGCCTTGGTTGCCGGCAAAAAACGGCTGCCGAGACCGGCAACGGGAAAAACGGCTTTGGTGATTTTTTGCGTCGTTTTTTGCGTCATGCTTGCTCCAACAATTTTAATAGTGCGTTTTCGTCCAGAATGGCGACGCCCAGCTGCTCGGCTTTATCCAGCTTGCTGCCCGCTTCCGCGCCCGCCACCACGTAATTGGTTTTTTTCGATACCGAACCCGATACCTTGCCGCCGGCGCCTTCGATCAACGCCGCCGCCGCATCGCGCGTCAGCGTCGGCAAGGTGCCGGTCAATACGAATGTCTGCCCTTGCAACGGTTTGCCGGCCGGGTCGCTGGCTTCGGTTTCGGGCCAATGTACGCCGGCTGCGCGCAACTGCGCGATCAACTCGCGATTGAGCGGCTCGTCCAGAAATTCACGCAAAGAGCGCGCCACCACCGGCCCGATATCGGCGACATCCTGCAATTGCGCTTCGCCGGCCTCCAGCAACGCATCCATGCTGCCGAAGTGCCGCGCCAGTTCCTTGGCGGTGGCTTCGCCGGTATGCCGGATGCCGAGAGCATAGATGAAACGCGCCAGCGTGGTCGATTTCGATTTTTCCAGCGCGGCCAACACATTCTGCGCCGATTTGTCGGCCATCCGGTCCAGTTCGGATAGCGCAGTCAAACCGAGCTTGTACAGATCCGCTGCCGTCGTAATGACGTGCTTATCGACCAATTGCTCAATCAGCTGATCGCCCAATCCTTCGATATCCATTGCGCGGCGCGACGCGAAATGCTGCAGGCCGCCTTTGCGCTGCGCTGCGCATTTGACCCAGCCGCCGCTGCAACGCGCAATCGATTCGTCTTCCAGGCGGACGATGGGCGATCCGCACACCGGACATTCGGTCGGCATGACGAAAGGCTTGGCATCGGCCGGCCGTTGTTCGGGTACATAGGCGATGACTTCGGGAATCACATCGCCGGCGCGGCGCACGCTGACGGTGTCGCCAATCTGGATATCCTTGCGCCGCACTTCGTCTTCGTTGTGCAGCGTGGCGTTGGTCACCGTAACGCCGCCCACCACTACCGGCTTCAGGCGCGCCACCGGCGTAATGGCGCCGGTGCGGCCGACCTGCACGTTGATATCCAGCACTTGCGTCAATGCTTCTTCCGCCGGGAACTTATGCGCCAGCGCAAAGCGCGGTGCGCGCGACACAAAGCCAAGTTGTTGCTGCTGCGTCAGGCGATTGACTTTGTAGACCACGCCGTCGATTTCATACGGCAGCGCACTGCGCTTGGCGCCGATGCCGCGATAGAAATCCAGCAAGGCGGCCGCGCCGTTGAGCACAGCGCGTTCCGCGCAGACCGGCAGGCCGCATTGCCGATACCAATCCAGCAACGCGGAATGCGAAGGCGGCATGGCAACCCCTTCCAGCACGCCGATGCCGTAGGCGAAAAAACGTAATGCGCGGCTGGCGGTAATGCGCGAATCCAGTTGCCGCAAACTGCCGGCGGCGGCATTGCGCGGGTTGGCGAATTCTTTCATGCCGGCAGTGCGCTGGCGTTGATTGAGGCGTTCGAAATCGGCTTTGTACATCAAGACTTCGCCGCGTACTTCAAGCACTGCCGGCGGCGTATCGGTATGCAGCGTCAGCGGAATTGCGCGCACGGTGCGGATATTTTCGGTGACGTTTTCGCCATTGCTGCCGTCGCCGCGGGTGGCGGCCTGCACCAGGCGGCCGTTTTCATAACGCAGGCTGATCGCCAGGCCGTCGAATTTCAATTCGGCGGCATACTCGACCGGCGATCCGGCCGGCAGCTCCAATCCATCGGTCACGCGCTTGTCGAAAGCGATAATGTCTTCATCGGAAAAACCATTGCCCAGCGACAGCATCGGTATCGCATGGCGGACCTGTTCGAACGCCGGTAGCGGCGCGCCGCCGACGCGCTGTGTCGGCGAATCCGGCGTCAACAGTTCGGGATGCGCCTGCTCCAATTGCTGCAGTTCGAGAAACAGCTGATCGTAAGCCGCGTCCGGCACGGTCGGATCGTCGAGTACGTAGTAGGCGTGATTGTGGCGCTGCAGTTCGGCCTTCAGCGCGTCGATGCGCCGGGCCGGAGCGAGGTCGGAATCAGAATGCATGATGAGCCCGCTTGAGCACGGAAAAGAGTAAGGGACCAGGTACTGATAAAGGGGCCGCTAAATAATTCAAAGCAAAATTCAAGGCATAACTCAAGATATCACGAACACGAAATTAGCTGAACAGGCGCATGGCTCGGCTTGAGCCCGCCGGGATTTCCGCCGACGCCATCGCTGCATAGAACGCAGAGACTTGCTCTGCGATATCGCTGAGGGCTGCTTCCGACAAAGGCTGATTGCTGTCGTCGACCACTTTGCCGCCCAGCCGCATGGCCAGGGACCGCGCGCAAGATACCAGGGCGCCGTAGCCGTCGCGGGCAAGGCTGACGCGCGGCACATCCAGCAACAGCGTCAGGCGATCGGTGGTCTCGGCGGCTTGCGGCACATTGGTCGACAGCGAAAACAGCACTTCGCCCTCGCCGTCCTGCATCACCAGCGTGCCGTCGGTGCGCAGGTCGAAGCCCTGCCGCGTCAGTGCGGAAACCAGTGTATTGACTTCCCACGGCGCGCCGTTCGATTGCACGTTCACGCCCAATTGCACGTCGTGATCGACGATGAATTGATGCAGCGATTGCGCGATATTGATGATGTCGGCCATGTCCGGGATATCCGGTTCGGCGTTGATGGTGTCGGTGAACTGGCGCAAGCGCATCAGCAATTCGGAATATTCCAGTTCGCTCAGCGGATTGCTGCGGTTGGCCAACTGCACGCCGACCAGCAGCGACTGATAAACGCCGCCATGGGCGATCGGCTCCCAATCGCCATTGATGTGATGGCCGATGAAGTGCACCGGCTTATTGCCGACATAGCGCAGATTCTGGATCGACGGCAATATTTTCTCGCCACGGACCTGTGCTTCCAGTGCAATGGGAATGGTGGCATCGATCAAATCGTCGACCGGCAATTCTTTTTGCGATGCGGTGATCAGGGTTGCAAATGGCGGCTCTTCCGGCAGGGAGTCGAATCCGGTCTGCACTTCCGGCGCAAATTCGGCTGCCGCTGCGGCAAAGCCGGATGCCGGCGCTTCGCTGCGATGCGGCGCTTGAGGAGTTTGTGCGGATGGCGCCGCTTGCTGCCGCGCTTGCGATGGGGTGTAGGTGTCGCCGCCATACGGATCGTCGTCATTGTCGGCCTGCGTCATCGGCGCGCTATAAATGCTCGGTTCCTGGCGCTGGTTGATTCCACCGCCATTGCCGCCCGCCTCGCTGCCGTGCGCGTCGGAGGTCATCAACACATCGTCGTGCGACGAAGGAAAAGCCTGTTCCAGTGTCCGGCGGGCTTTGTTTTCCTGCCATTTGTTATACACGATGACGCCGACGACGATCACGCCACCGATAATGAATAGAATTTTTTGCAGATCGGTCATAGCGTCTCCGCCATTGCCATTGCCTGGCCAGAAAAACGCATGCCGAAATTATTGAAACAGATCATTTGCACTATCCAAAGAGGGAAACCATCCTATACATGTTCGCATTACTTCCGCGCCCCGCATTGTTCGCCCTATAACTTCAGCGGCAACTTTAGCGCCGACACGGGGGCATAACAAGCGACTATTACAAAGAGCAACAAACCGTTATTGCATCGATGCAATCCGACGCGGCGGCCTGTCGCGCCAATCCGGCCTGACTTGCCAAGCTTGCCAATCTTATGCGACTTCCGCAACCCCGGCAAAACTCGCCGCCGATTCCATATCGACCGCCACGATCCGCGACACGCCCTGTTCCTGCATGGTCACGCCGATCAGTTGCTGCGCCATTTCCATCGCAATCTTGTTATGCGAAATGAACAGGAACTGGGTGTGCGCCGACATGCGCTTGACCATATTGCAGAAACGCTCGGTATTGGCGTCGTCCAGCGGCGCATCCACTTCGTCCAGCAGGCAGAACGGCGCCGGATTGAGCTGGAACATCGAGAACACCAGCGCGGTCGCGGTCAGGGCTTTTTCACCGCCGGACAACAGATGGATCGTCGCATTCTTCTTGCCCGGCGGCTGCGCCATCACCTGCACGCCGGAATCCAGGATCTCGTCGCCGGTCATGGTCAGGCGCGCCTGGCCGCCACCGAACAGGATCGGGAACAATTCCGAGAAATGCTGGTTCACCTTGTCGAAGGTGTCTTGCAGCAGATCGCGGGTTTCCTTGTCGATCTTGTGGATGGCGTCTTGCAGCGTGTTGATCGCTTCGTTCAGATCGGCGGTTTGCGCATCGAGGAAATTCTTGCGTTCGGAAGCAGTGGCGAGTTCGTCGAGCGCCGCCAGGTTGACCGCGCCCAGCGCCGCGATTGCATTGGTGAGACGGGTCACTTCGCCCTGTAGATAAGATGGCCGCATATCCTCGGTCAGCTTTTCGTTGAGCGCCGCTTCGTCGGCCTGCACCGCCGCCAGCGCCTCTGCGAACTGCTCCTGGTTCAAGCGCGCAGCCTGTTCCTTCAATTGCAATTCGGTAATACGGTCGCGTTGCGGCTGCAAGCTGCGTTCGGATTGCATCCGGGTTTCTTCGTGCTGCCGCAGGCTTTGCGATAACTGATCCAGTTCGTGACGGGCATCTGCGAGCGCGCGCTCCTGATCGCTGCGCTTGTCCAGCAAGCTTTGCAAGCCGGCCTGCGCCGCCTGATCGTCCAGGCTCTCCAGTTCCAGATGGCCTTGCTGCATATTGGCGAACAACTGCGCGGCCTGTTCCAGCGCGGTCGCGATGCTGCGTTTCAATTCTTCAATTTTGTTGCGATGCGATTTCTCGGCGAATTCGGCTTCCTGCGCGGCGCGCTCGACTTCGCGCAAGCGCTGGCGCGCATCGTTCAATTGCTGTTCCTTGGCCAGGAAATCGGTCTGGCCGTCTTCGTGGCTTTCCTGCAATTCAGCCAGCGCCATATCGAGCTGTTCGAAACGGGCTTCCGATTCGGTCTTGATCTGTTGCTGCTCGCTTTCCTGCGCTTCGATTTCCGCCAGATCGGCCACGATCTGCGTGCTGCGCTGATCGAAGCGCTGCTGCACTTCGGACAGCTTCATGACCTCGATCTGCAAAGCATGCACCGCTTGCGTATAACTATTGACGCGGACCTGCAGCTCTTGCAGGTTTTGCGTAGCCTGCGTCAATTGCGCCTCGGAACGCACCGAGCGCGAACGCACTTCTTCCAGCAGCATTTGCTGGGCGCGCTGTTGCTTGCCGATGTTGTCGATTTCCTGTTGCCGCGCCAACATGCCGTCCTGTTCGGAATCCGCGGCATAAAAACGCACACTGGCCCGGCTGACCAGATGGCCCTGCAGCGTTACGAAGGCGCCGCCCTGCGGCAGCTTGTTGCGGTCGGCAAAGGCGCCGGCCACATCGTCGGCAACGTAGATGCCGTGCAGCCAATCCTGCATCAGCGCGCGCAAACCCGGATCGTTGAGTTGCAGCAAGTTGATGAAGGGTTTCAATCCTGCTACCGCCGCATCGGTTGGCGAAGCGCCGGCGGATGCGGCAATAGCCGGTGAAAACAGCGCCAGTTTGGCCGGCGGCGCATCGTTGAAAAAGGCTTTCGCCCAGTCCAGATTCGATACTTCCAATGCCGAGGTACGCTCGCGCAAGACCGATTCCAGCGCGGTTTCCCAGCCCTGGTCGATATGCAGTTTTTGCCACAGCCGCGGCAAATCCGCCAGTTCGTGCTTTTGCAACCAGGGCTGTACTTTGCCCTGGGTCTGAATGTTTTCCTGTAATTGTTTCAATGCGCTCAAACGCGCTTCGAGTTGCGCCAGCGCGGCCGATTCGGCATTGAATTGTTCTTGCGCGGAACGGCGGGCCTGCTCCAGTTGCGGCAATTGTTCCTGCGCCTGTTCCAGCTGCATGCCGGCTTCTTCCTGCTGTTGCTGCTTTTCTTCGAGCTGCAGTTGCAGATTGGCGAGGTGCGCGGTGTCCGGCAAATTCAGGCCGCTCTTTTCTTGCGACAGCCGTTCGCGGCGTACCGCAAGACCGGCCAGGATATTGGAAGCGTTGCGCTGATGCGTCGATTCCAGTTCGATCTGCTGCTGGCTCTGCATGATGCGGCCGCGCGATTCGGTAGTTTTCAGTTGCGCTTCGCGCCAATGCTGCTCCAGCACCGGCACTTGCTGATTCAAATCGTGCACCGCGTTTTGCGATTGCTCCACGCGCATCGCATGCTCTTCCAGGAACATCTCGGCTTCGGCCAGTTCGTCCTGTTGCTGCGTGCCCTGACGCTGCCATTGATCGCGCTGCGCGGTCAGCGAATTGAGCTGGGCCTGCAAACGGCTGCGCGACTCGATGACGAATTTGATCTGCGCTTCCAGGCTGCCGATTTCGGAATTGGTCTGATACAGCGCGCCCTGCGCCTGATGCATGCGGTCGCCGGCCGCAAAATGCGCCTGGCGCATGTGTTCGAGGCCGGCCTCGACATGCCGCAGTTTAGCGGTCTGCTCTTCCAGATCGACTTGTGCGCGTTCGATATCGCGGAAGAATTTTTCCTGTTCGGCTTTTGCTTCGTTTTTACGCAGCAGCCAGAGTAATTTCTGCTTTTCTTCCTGATCGCCTTGCAGCGTATGGAACTTCTGCGCCACCGCCGCCTGGGCCTGCAGCTTTTCCAGATTGGCATTCAGCTCGCGCAGGATGTCATCGACGCGCGTCAGGTTTTCGCGGGTATCGTTGAGCCGGTTTTCAGTCTCCCTGCGGCGTTCCTTGTACTTCGATACGCCTGCTGCTTCTTCCAGGAAAATACGCAATTCTTCAGGCCGCGCTTCGATGATGCGCGCAATCATGCCTTGCCCGATGATCGCGTAGGCGCGCGGACCGAGCCCGGTGCCGAGGAAGATATCCTGGATATCGCGCCGGCGTACCGATTGATTGTTGATGTAATAAGTGGAAGTGCCGTCGCGCGTCAGCGTGCGCTTGACGGCGATCTCGGCATATTGGCCCCATTGGCCGCCGGCCTTGCCGTCGTCGTTATTGAAAACCAGCTCGACCGACGAACGGCCGGCCGGTTTGCGATGGGTGGTGCCGTTGAAAATAACGTCCTGCATCGACTCGCCGCGCAATTCGGAGGCTTTGGACTCCCCCAGAACCCAGCGCACGGCATCGATGATATTCGACTTGCCGCAACCGTTCGGACCGACCACGCCGACCAGCTGGCCCGGAACCTGGAAATTGGTTGGATCGACGAAGGACTTGAATCCGGATAATTTAATCGAAGTTAGACGCACGTTATAAGATTTTGTCGTGAAAGAGAAGGAGCCATGGCAGCAACCAAGGCATCATTGCCCCGAAAGGGGCTAATAATAGCATTTGATAGTGGAAAAATGCCGCTTTCGGGCGCCGGACGTACAATGCCGTTTTTGGAATGGAAGAACCGATGGAACTGCGAGCGCTGCGCTACTTTGTGGAATTGGTAAAACAGAAAAGTTTTACGTCCGCCGCCGAGCGCATGCATGTCACGCAGCCGACCATCAGCAAAATGGTGAAAGCGCTGGAAATCGAGGTCGGCGCGCCCTTGCTGCTGCGCGAGAGCCGGCAACTGACCTTGACCGATGCCGGCGAGATCGTTTATCGCCGCGGCCTGGATGTGCTGGCCGCACACGCGCAACTGGAAGCCGAGTTGAGCGAACTGGGCGCTTTGGCGCGCGGCACGCTGACGATCGGCATTCCGCCGATGGGCGGCCCCTTGTTCACGCCGATCGTGGCCGCGTTCCGCCAACGCCATCCAAAAATCGAATTGCAACTGTTCGAGCGCGGCTCGAAGGCGATTGAGGCGGCCCTCAACGACGGCGAACTCGAACTCGGCGTGGTGCTGCAGCCGGTCGATCCGGCAATATTCGAACTGCTGCCGGTGACCGACCAGCCGCTATGGCTGATTGCGCAACGCGGTTCGCGCTGGGATAAAACCGGGGCCGAGGCCGATGCCACCCAGGTGAAACTGGCAGATCTGGCAAATGAGGCATTCATTTTTTATGGCGAAGGTTATGCCTTGAACGACGTCATGCTTAACGCCTGCCATAGCGCAGGTTTTACGCCCACCATCGTCGGCCGCAGCGGGCAATGGGATTTCATGGCATCGATGGTCGAAACCGGGATGGGCATCGCCTTGCTCCCGCAGCAATATTGCCAGCAGCTGGATGCCCGGCGGTTTACCTGCCGGCTTTTGGTGTCGCCGGAAATACACTGGAATATCGCCATCGGCTGGCGGCGCAATGCCTATTTGTCCCAGGCTGCACGCGCCTGGCTGGCAGTGGCGCGGGAATTTTTACCGATAGCGCCCACATCCTTCTGAACGCCGGCAAGGTCTTCGCCTTTCTCGTCCCTGTCTCGGGCTTGGCCCTCGGTTCTCATTTTCGCCTTTAATTATTCCATTTCAGAATAATTTTAATAAAAATAAGTCATTTTATTTATAGTTAAGCCAATCCTATACTGGCGTCAACTTAAACGAAGGACTTACTTTCGAGTACGCCATGCTCTCCATCCTTACCATCGTCGTGCCCATTTTTGCCCTGATTGCAGTCGGTTTCGGCTGCCGCCGCTTTAATCTGCTGGGCGTCACTGCCGCTGTCGAATTGAACCGTTTCGTGGTCTACCTGGCATTGCCTGCGCTACTGTTCGAAACCATGGCGACCATCCAGTGGCAGCAAATGAATCAGCCCGGATTTATCGCCGCTTTCGGGCTCGGTGTCGCTGTCGTGTTTATCGCATCGCTGTGGATGCGCATGCGCGGTACCCGGCATCTGGCCGACAGCGCCATCGACAGCTTGAACGCGGCCTATGCGAATGTCGGTTTTATCGGATTTCCGCTATGTTTCATGGCGCTCGGCCAGGAAGGACTCGCGCCGGCCATCCTGGCTACGATTATCACGGTTTGCGTGTTGTTTGGGATTGCAATCATGATGATCGAATTCAGCTTGCAGCAAGAGAAGCGCCCCTTGCTCGCCTTGGCCAAGGTCAGCCGGTCCCTGTCGCGCAATCCGCTGCTGCTGGCGCCGTTGCTGGGGGTGCTATGGAATTCCAGCGGCGTGGCATTGCCGGATGCCGTGACCACCATGATGAAATTGCTCGGCGCTGCGGCGAGCCCTTGTGCGCTGGTCTCGCTGGGAGCATTTCTCGCGATGAAACAAAGCACCCGCGCCGGCGCAGGCATGCCGGCCCTGGTGCTGTTAAAACTGTTGCTGCAACCCGCAGTTACCTGGTTTCTGGCTTTCCACGTGTTCAGCATGCCGACTACATGGGCCAACGCGGCGGTGCTGCTGGCTGCGCTGCCGACCGGCACCGGTCCGTACATGCTGGCTGAGCTCTATAAGCGCGAGGCGGCGATGACTTCCTCGGTGATTCTGAGCTCCACCGTCGTCTCGTTGATAACGCTGGCGCTCTGCCTTGGATGGATCGCGCGCTAAGGGGGATTGTTAAAAGGTTTCCCAATCGTCTTCGCCGGCCGGCGCCATCGCCTTATCTGTCCTGGCGATAGCCGGTTGGGTTTGCATCGCCCGTTTGACCGGAACGGCGGCAGGTTTGGCCGGCGCCGGCCTGGCTTTTGCGGCTACGGTGCTGGCTTTGGTTGTACCCAGCGCAGGACGCGGCACCACCCTCGGCGCAACGCTGACCGGAATCTGCTCCATGACCATGGCGTCGTCGGCAACCCGGAATATGGCTACCGCTTCCTTGAGCTTATGCGCCTGCGCTTCCAGCGAGCCGGCGGCCGCCGCAGCTTCTTCCACCAGCGCCGCGTTTTGCTGCGTTACCTGATCCATCTGCACGACCGCCTGATTGATTTGCATAATGCCATGGCTTTGCTCTTCCGAAGCGGCGGAAATTTCGCCCATGATGTCGGTGACCCGCTTCACGGCATCCACCACTTCATCCATGGTGCTTCCGGCGCGCTCCACCAGCGCCGAACCGGTGCCGACCCGCTCAACCGAATCGCCGATCAGGCCCTTGATTTCCTTGGCCGCCTGCGCGCTGCGCTGCGCCAGGCTGCGCACTTCGGAAGCGACCACGGCAAAGCCGCGGCCCTGCTCGCCGGCACGCGCCGCTTCGACTGCCGCGTTCAACGCCAGAATATTGGTCTGGAACGCAATGCCGTCGATGACGCCGATGATGTCGGCAATCTTGCGCGAACTTTCGGTAATGCCCTGCATGGTCTGCACCACCTGCCCGACCACTTCGCCGCCGCGCTCCGCGATATCGGATGCGCTCTGCGCCAATTGACCGGCCTGACGCGCGTTGTCGGCATTCTGCTTCACCGTCGCCGTCAATTCTTCCATGCTGGATGCGGTTTCTTCCAGCGATGCGGCCTGTTGCTCGGTACGCGACGACAGATCCAGATTGCCGGCAGCGATTTCACCGGCGCCGGTATTGATGCTATCCGTGCCCTGGCGGATCCGGATGATGGTCGCGGCCAGGTTTTCCTGCATGCGGCGCATCATGAACAACATACTGGTAGTGTCTTTATGATTGACTTCGATATGCAGATCCAGATCGCCGTCGGCTATTTTCTCGGCGATCTCCGCCGCATAGGCCGGCTCACCGCCCAGACTCCCCCTGACGCTGCGGATCACCATCATCGTCAATGCCGTCAAAGCCGCGCCGATCACGGACAGATAGATCAGCATCTTGCGCACTTCCGCATAAAATTGAGCATCTACCGACGCAATCGACACGCCGGTAAACAAGGTCCAGTTCCAAGGCTTGAAATAAATGGCGTAACTCATCTTCGGTTCCGCCACCGTCGCACCGGGACGGATAAAGGAATATTGGGTGAAGGCTTCGCCATCGGCCTGCAGGGTGCGCGCCTGCTCTTGTATGTAAAGGCGGCCGTCGGTATCTTTATTGTCTTTCAGATTCCGGCCGACGATCTTGGGATTGGAATGCACCAGCGTTTTAAAATCGGCGTCATAGACCACGAAGTAGCCATCGGGCGTGAAACGCATCGGCAACAAGCGGGCTTTGGCCTGCTGTTGCGCATCGGCCAGGGTCAGCTCGCCGCTGGCGACTTTGGCCGCATAATCCTTAATCACGGAAGCGCCGATTTCAACATCGGATTTCAATGCGGCCTTGCGCTCCTGCAGCATGACGCCGCGTGTGCTCCATGCGGCCCAGCCGCCCAGCAGCAACAGCCCCAGCCACATCAATGCCAGGATTGTCCACAGTTTGGCGTTCAGACTTAATTTACTCATTTGCAGATATCCCCTAGATGTTATTTTGTCGCCGTACGATCACGCTACAGATATGCCTATCGGCAATATCCGCCAATTCTTGAGCGAATTCCAGAGGTTTGCATGCGGCAGCGCAGTATAATAATGCGGAGCTACACTTACTCAGAGCTTCGGAGCTTTCTGACTTAATCAGAGAGTCCTTAACAAATCCTTGCTCATATTTCACTTTCCCATGTACTTTTTTCTTTTTCTTTTTTGCGGCGCATTAGCGCCCTTTAGCGCGTGAATCCATTACTCGACCAGCTACAAACCTATCCCTTCGAAAAACTGAAGCAACTGTTCGAAGGCATCAAGCCGAACGCTGCTTATTCAGCCATCAGCCTCGGCCTGGGCGAACCCAAGCATCCGACGCCGACCTTCATTCAACAGGCGATGATCGATCACATGCAGGGCCTGGCGGTGTATCCGAGCACGATCGGCAACGAAGCCTTGCGCAACGCCATCGCGGGCTGGCTGGAACGGCGCTACGGTTTGCCGGCGTTGAATCCGGCCACGCAAATCCTGCCGGTCAACGGTTCGCGGGAAGCTTTGTTTGCATTGGCGCAGACGGTGGTTGCCCCCACCGGCGCAGGCCAGGAACACGCGCTGGTGATGTGCCCGAATCCGTTTTATCAAATCTATGAAGGCGCGGCTTATCTGTCCGGCGCGCAACCGTATTTCGTCAATTCCGATCCGGCCCGTAATTTCGCCCCGGACTACGCTGCCGTACCCGATGCGATCTGGTCGCGCGTGCAATTATTGTTTGTCTGTTCGCCGGGCAATCCGACCGGCGCGGTGCTGTCGCTGGAGGATTGGCGCACGCTGTTCGCATTATCCGACCGCTACGGTTTCGTGATTGCATCCGACGAATGTTATTCGGAAATCTACTTCAAGGCGGAAGCGCCGCTGGGGGCGCTGGACGCCGCGCAGCAATTGGGACGCAGCGATTATCGCCGCCTGATCATGTTTTCGAGCCTGTCCAAGCGCTCCAACGTGCCGGGCATGCGTTCGGGCTTTGTGGCCGGCGATGCCGCCATCATGAAGAAATTCCTGCTGTATCGCACCTATCAGGGCGGTGCGATGAGCCCGGTGATTCAATCGGCTTCGATTGCGGCCTGGAACGACGAGCGCCATGTCGAGGAAAACCGCGCCAAATACATCGCCAAATTCAATGCCGTCACGCCGTTGCTGCAGGACGTGCTGGAGGTGGCGTTGCCGGATGCCGGTTTTTACCTGTGGGCCAAAGTCGATAAAATCGCGGCCATCTCGGACACCGAATATGCGCAACGACTGTATGCCGAATATAATGTGACGGTTTTGCCCGGCAGTTACCTGGCGCGCGAAGCCCACGGCGGCAATCCCGGCCGGCAGCGCATTCGCATGGCATTGGTGGCCGAAGTGGACGAATGCCTGGAAGCCGCGCACCGCATCGTGAAATTTACCAAATCGATTGCATGAGTCTGGCCACACATTCGTATTGATTTTCGTCGATTTGAATCGACACCAGTTTTCCATGCATCTTTAGCTTTAACTAACTTCAAGTAGATAAAAAATGACACAATCTCTGCAGACCTTACTCGATCAAGCGTGGGAAGACCGCGCCAATTTTTCGCCTAAATCGGCTCCGAAGGAAGTACGCGAAGCGGTTCAGCACGTCATCGCGGAACTGAACAACGGCACGCTGCGCGTTGCGCAAAAAACCGACGGCAACTGGGTTGTCAATCAATGGGTCAAAAAAGCCGTGCTGCTGTCGTTCCGCCTGGAAGACAACCAGCCTATGCCGGCCGGCGCAGACATGCAGTTCTACGATAAAGTCCCGACCAAATTCGCCAATTACACCGCCGAAGATTTCGCCAAGGGCGGCTTCCGCGTGGTGCCGCCTGCTGTTGCGCGCCACGGCAGCTTTATCGGCAAGAATGTGATTCTGATGCCTTCCTACGTCAACATCGGCGCTTATGTCGATGAAGGCACCATGGTCGATACCTGGGCCACCGTCGGTTCCTGCGCGCAAATCGGCAAGAACGTGCATCTGTCCGGCGGCGTCGGCATCGGCGGCGTGCTGGAACCGATGCAGGCCAATCCGACCATCATCGAAGATAACTGCTTCATCGGCGCGCGTTCGGAAATCGTCGAAGGCGTGATCGTCGAAGAAAACTCGGTGATTTCGATGGGCGTGTATATCGGCCAATCGACCAAAATTTACGATCGCGCAACCGGCGAAGTGACTTACGGCCGCATCCCGTCCGGTTCGGTGGTGGTGTCCGGCAACTTGCCTTCGGCCGACGGCAAATACAGCTTGTACTGCGCTGTCATCGTTAAACGGGTGGATGCACAAACCCGCGCTAAAACAGCGATCAACGATCTGCTGCGCGGCGAGTGATCGGCAACGGTAACCGCAACAAGTAAGGTAACTAAGCAGAACGGTTTCTTTCTCCGAAATCGTTCTGCCTGAAGTGTTCTTCCAATCGCATCATCCCGCCAGTACATCATCAACATCATCATCACCATGCCGACTTCATCCAAAACTGCCGTCACCGTCTGCGGCATTCCGAATTGCAGCACCGTCAAGAGCGCCAGAGTCTGGCTGGACAAGCATGCCATCGCCTATACCTTTCACGACTTCAAAAAGGCCGGTGTCGATGCCGCGCTGGTTGAATCCTGGTTGCCGCATGTGGGTCTGGATGTGTTGATCAATCGCAAAGGCACTACCTGGCGCGCGCTGAGCGATGCGCAAAAGGCAGCCGTTGCAGATAAGCAGCAAGCCATTGCGCTGATGATGGCGCAGCCTTCCGTGATCAAGCGGCCGGTATTGATGAACGACGGCAAGGCGTATGCCGGTTTTACCGAAGCCATGTACCAAAAAATTTTTAACACTTCCGAGGCCGCAGCATGAGCAAAACGCTGGCACTGACAGAAAAACTGATCGCGCTTTCATCGGTGACGCCGGAAGATAAAGGCTGCCAGGCCACCCTGATCGATCTGCTGTCGCCGCTCGGTTTCGCCTGCGAAACCATGCAGTCCGGCGAAGTCACCAATCTATGGGCGCGCCGCGGCACCGCGCAGCCCTTGCTGGTATTTGCGGGGCACACCGATGTCGTGCCAACCGGCCCGGTGGAGCAATGGCAATCGCACCCGTTTGCGCCGACCCATCGCGACGGCAAGCTGTACGGCCGCGGCGCTGCCGACATGAAGACCTCGATTGCCGCCATGATCGTTGCCGTCGAAGAGTTTACGCAAGCCCATCCGGACCATAAAGGCTCGATCGGCTTTTTGATTACCAGCGACGAAGAAGGACCGGCAACCGATGGCACGGTGATCGTTTGCGATCGCTTGAAGGCACGCGGCGAACAACTGGATTACTGCATCGTCGGCGAACCGACATCGGCGCAAACGCTGGGCGACATGATCAAGAACGGCCGCCGCGGCACCATGTCCGGCAAATTGACCGTCAAAGGCATTCAGGGCCATATCGCCTATCCGCAACTTGCGAAAAACCCGATTCATCTGGCCGCACCGGCATTGACGCAACTGGTCGCGGAAAACTGGGACGACGGTAACGAATATTATCTGCCGACGTCGTGGCAGATATCGAATATCCATGGCGGCACCGGCGCATCCAACGTCATCCCCGGCGAAGTCGTGATCGATTTCAATTTCCGCTTCTCGACCGCCAGCACCGTCGAAGGCCTGCAACAGCGGGTGCACGCGATACTCGACGCGCATGGCCTGGAATACACGCTCAAATGGACCGTCGGCGGCTTGCCGTTCCTGACGCCTCGCGGCACCTTGAGCGCCGCCCTGGCTGCCGCCATTCTGGACGAAACCGGCGTTACTACCGAGCTTTCCACGACCGGCGGCACCTCCGATGGACGCTTCATTGCGCAAATCTGCCCGCAGGTCATCG
Source organism: Herbaspirillum sp. (assembly GCA_036500325.1). GTDB lineage: Bacteria > Pseudomonadota > Gammaproteobacteria > Burkholderiales > Burkholderiaceae_D > Herbaspirillum. The sequence goes on from DASYCG010000158.1 coordinate 67,499, forward strand.
AGTTCGGGCCGCCCAATGCCAGCATTCACAAGATCGACGAACATATCGAAGTGCGCCACATCGATCCATTGAAGAATATTTACCGCCGCACCATGGAAAATCTGTTGCTGTAGCACCTGCATCGGCTTCCGTTAAAAAATTCAGCAGCCACGTTTCATCAATGCCACAACGCCGCAATGCCATTTTGCCGCCCCCTCACCGAACGCCTTAAACCCCGACCTGCCATGACGCCTCAGCAATTTTCTACCATCCGCGATCTGCTGCGTTACGCAGTGACGCGCTTCAACAGCGCCAAGCTGTTCTTCGGCCACGGCAGCAGCAATGCGCTGGACGAAGCGGCTTATCTGATTTTGCATACGCTGCACTTGCCGCTGGATCAGTTGGAACCGTTTCTCGATGCGCGCCTGCTGCCGGACGAGTGCGAAACCATTTTGCGCGTGATCGAAAAGCGCGCGGTGGAACGGGTGCCGGCCGCCTACATCACCAATGAAGCATGGCTCGGCACGTATCGCTTTTATGTCGATGAACGGGTGATCGTGCCGCGCTCTTTCATCGCCGAACTGATTCCTGAACAATTTTCACCATGGTTGCTGCTGGGTAACGACATCAGCCATATTCTCGACCTGTGCACCGGTTCGGGCTGCCTGCCGATTCTGATGGCCGATGCGTTTCCCGACGCGCATATCGACGCGGTCGATATTTCGCCGGACGCGCTGGCGGTGGCGCGCCGCAATGTCGACGACTACGCGTTGCAGGATCGCATTACGCTGGTTGAATCCGATCTGTACAGCGCGTTGCCGCCGAAAAAATACAATCTGATCATCAGCAATCCACCTTACGTCAATGCCGGTTCGATGGGCAAACTGCCGCAGGAATATCGCCACGAACCCGCACTGGCGCTGGCCGGCGGCCATGACGGCATGGATCTGGTGCGCAAAATCATCGAAGGCGCCAAGCAGCGGCTGACGCCGGAAGGCGTGTTGATCATCGAGATCGGCAATGAACGGGCGCATGCGGAAGCCGCCTTTCCCGATCTGGAACTGACCTGGATTTCAACCAGCGCCGGCGATGAAATGGTGTTTCTGCTGACCGCGGAGCAATTGAAATAAGGCCGGCAATCTTTCGGCGGTAAAAAATTCACAGCCCTCGCCTCCTGCAAGGGCTGAACAACAAAGTAAATAATGATTCGTTTTCAACAAGTTAGTCTGATGCGCGGTATCAAGCCGCTGCTGGAGACAGTCGATGTCACGCTCAATCCGGGCGATAAAATCGGCTTGATCGGCGCCAATGGCGCAGGTAAATCGAGTTTGTTCGGCCTGTTGCGCGGCGAGCTGCATGCCGATGCCGGCGAAATCGATTTCCCGGCCAAGTGGCGCCTGGCGTATGTCGCGCAGGAAACCCCTGCGCTCGACCGCGCTGCGCTGGAATATGCAATCGATGGCGACGTAACGCTGCGCAAACTGGAAGCGCAACTGGCGCAACTGGAAGGCGAACCGGAATCGGCAGCCAACGGTATCCAGATCGGCGAACTGCACAGCGCGCTGGCCGACGCCGATGCGTACACCGTGCAATCGCGCGGCGAACAATTGCTGCTGGGACTCGGCTTTTCGCTGGATCAGATGCAGTTGCCGATCGCCAGTTTTTCCGGCGGCTGGCGCATGCGGCTGAATCTGGCGCAGGCGCTGATGTGCCCGTCCGATCTGCTACTGCTCGATGAACCGACCAACCATTTGGATCTGGACGCCATTATCTGGCTGGAAGAATGGCTCAAGCGCTACGCCGGCACACTGGTCATCATTTCGCATGATCGCGATTTTCTCGATGGCGTGGTGAATGTGATCGTGCAGATCGACGAGCGCAAGTTGAAGCGTTATTCGGGCAACTATTCTTCGTTCGAACGGCAACGCGCGGCGCAGATGATCCTGGCGCAAGGCGCGATGGAAAAGCAGGCACGGCAACGCGCCCATCTGGAATCCTTCGTCAGCCGTTTCAAGGCGCAAGCCAGCAAGGCGCGCCAGGCCCAGAGCCGCATGAAAGCATTGGCCAAAATGGAAGAGCTGGCGCCGTTGCGCGCCGCCGCCGAATTCTCGTTTGAATTCCGCGAACCGTTGAACGCGCCTAATCCGCTGCTGGTGCTGGAAGATGTCAACGCCGGCTACCGGATCACGAATCAGAACGATGATTCGGTGCAAGAAAAAATGATTGTCGGCGACATTAATTTCTCGCTGCAAATCGGCCAGCGCATCGGCCTGCTGGGCGTCAACGGCGCCGGTAAATCGACGCTGATCAAAACCATCGCCGGCGAGCTGCAACCGCTGACCGGCGACGCCATTATCGGCAAGGGTCTGTCGATCGGTTATTTTGCGCAGCATCAAGTCGAAATGCTGCGCCATGACGAATCGCCGCTGTGGCATCTCGCCAAAATCGCACCGACCGTGCGTGAACAGGAATTGCGCAACTTCCTCGGCAGCTTCAACTTCCCCGGCACCATGGTGACCAGCTCGATCGCCCCGTTTTCGGGCGGCGAGAAGGCGCGTCTGGCCTTGGCGCTGATTGTCTGGCAACGGCCGAATCTGCTGCTGCTCGATGAACCGACCAACCATCTGGATCTGGAAACCCGCGAAGCGTTGACAATGGCGCTGGCGCAATTCGAAGGCACGCTGGTCGTGGTTTCGCATGACCGGCATCTGCTGCGCGCCACCACCGATCAATTCATCATCGTTGCCGACGGTAAATTACAACCGTTCGATGGCGATCTGGACGATTACAAGGATTGGCTATTCAAAACCAAACTCGGCAAAGGCACCACCGTACTGCCGGCTGTCAACAAACAGGACGATCTGCCCCAGGTTTCACCGGTGGCAGCGCATTCGACCATCGATCGCCGCGATCAAAAGAAACTCGACGCCGAACAGCGCCAACGCATTTCAGCGCAGAGAAAACCGATCGAAGCACGCCTTAAAAGGGTCGAAGAGAAAATCGCAAAGCGCAATGCACAGATGACTGAAATCGAAGCGAAACTATCCGATCAGTCGATTTACGACGGCGCCAAGAAAGCCGAGTTGAAAACCGTCCTGACCGATCAGACCTATTACAAAAAGGATCTGGAGCAACTCGAAGCCGAATGGCTCAAGGAACAGGAAGCCCTGGAAAATATCGGCAGCGTTTAAAAGCTCAGCGGTGTGACCAGCGCCACGCAGAACGGCGACAATACCTTCAATAATGCATGGTCCGCGCCGGTTCGCAATCCGGAGGGCACGCTCAACCTGGAAGGATTCATGCAATTGTCGGCAGCATCCAATCGAGTTACCGATAAGTAAGCCCCGCTGCACTGATACATCAGAGACATCTGACACATCAGACACATCAGACGTAAAAAAAGGCGGTCCGAATTCGGACCGCCTTTTTTTACAAATTCCTGCATTTCTGGTTTATTCTTTGCTGCGAAATTACAACATTTTGTTCCGATTTAGTGCCGTGGCCGGTAGATATCCTGGCCGACTTCATTGATCTGGCGCCGCAATTCGCGCCGTTCATCCGGGCTAAGACGGCCGGAACGATGTTCCGCGTTGTCCGGACGGTTATTGTTATTATCGCGTTGTTCGAAACGGTTGGTGGTAAAAGATGCGCGTTCAGCCTGTTCATGGGGGCCCGTCTGATGCGGAGGCACGCCGTGCGGGTGATCCGGTTCCGCGATTGCAACGAGACTGCTCGACAGCAGAACCATCGCCAACAGAGTTTGTCTGATACCCATCATAAATTGTGTTTTCCCGAACCTAACGACACGAAATAACGCTACAGACGCATTGTATTCCTCGATATCCGGACGGTTAAGATTATTCAGGTAAGCTGTGTAACTCTTTGTAATCTTTTAGTTCGGATAGTTAGCCTACCGTCTTTCTAACGTTACCATAACGACATGAACACTAACAACATAACAGCCCAGGTTCCCCAGGCAAAAATCCTTGTAGTGGACGACGACGTCCGCCTGCGCGACCTCTTGCGCCGCTATCTGACCGAGCAGGGATTCAACGTCATCACAGCAGAAAATGCGACAGCGCTGAACAAACTCTGGATTCGGGAACGTTATGATTTACTGGTGCTCGATCTGATGCTGCCGGGCGAAGACGGCCTTTCCATCTGCCGCCGCCTGCGCGGCGCCGGCGATCAAACGCCGATCATCATGCTGACGGCCAAAGGCGAAGACGTCGATCGCATTATCGGCCTCGAAATGGGCGCCGACGATTATCTGCCGAAACCCTTCAATCCGCGCGAACTGGTAGCCCGCATGAATGCCGTGCTGCGCCGCAAAGGCGCCGACGAATTGCCGGGCGCACCCTCGGAAACCCCGCAAACCTTTACATTCGGCGATTTCGTGCTGGATCTCGGCACGCGCTCATTGCGTAAAAATGGCGAATCGGTACCGCTGACAACCGGTGAATTCTCAGTGCTCAAGGTATTTGCCCGCAATGCCCGCCAACCGCTGTCGCGCGAAAAGCTGATGGAATTGGCGCGCGGCCGTGAATACGAAGTATTCGATCGCAGTCTCGACGTGCAGATTTCCCGTCTGCGCAAGCTGGTTGAACCCGACCCATCGAATCCCCTGTACATACAAACCGTCTGGGGCCTGGGCTACGTCTTCATTCCGGAAGGCAAACCCCGCTAATAATGTAATCCCTATTTCCTATATAACGTCCCAGGTCACAGGTCAGCTCGATGCGTCATATCAAACGCCGTCTGGAATGGATACGTAACGGCCTGTTCTGGCGCACCTTCATTCTGCTCAGCTTCCTCACTACCGCCAGTATGGTGGCTTGGTTTGCCAGCTACAGCATCGTCGAACGCGGCCCCCAATCCGAACAGCTGGCGGCCCAGATCGTCTCGGTCGTCACCATCACCCGCGCAGCGCTGACCCATTCGGCGCCCGAGATGCGGCGCGAACTGCTGTTCGATCTCGCCAGCAACGAAGGCATCCGCATCTATCCCCGCGAAGAAACCGATACCGTGCAGGAGCCGGAAGACAATCTGTTCCTGACCACTTTGCGCGATCACGTCAAACAGGCGCTGGATGAAGATACCCGCTTCGCTTCCAGCGTCAACGGCGTGAACGGTTTCTGGATCAGTTTCCGGATCGAGGACGACGATTACTGGTTGATGCTCGATCGCGGCCGCATCAACAGCACCACCGGCCTGCAATGGCTGGGCTGGGGATCGATAGCCTTGTCTCTGTCGTTGATGGGCGCGGCCTTTATTTCCACGCTGATCAATCAGCCGCTGGCCCGCCTGACCGCCGCCGCGCGCGCAATCGCCAAAGGCCAACGGCCCGATACGCTGCCGGAAGCCGGGCCGACCGAAATCCGCGAAGCCAACCGCAGCTTCAATCAGATGGTTGCCGATCTGGAGCGGGTCGAGTCCGACCGCACGCTTATCCTGGCCGGTATTTCACATGATCTGCGAACGCCGCTGGCGCGCATGCAACTGGAAGTCGAACTGGCGCATCTATCGGATGACGCACGCGCCGGCATGCAATCCGATCTGGTGCAAATGGACGCGATTATCGGACAATTCCTGGACTACGCAAAACCATCGGACTCCGGCAATTTCGATGTGGTCGATCTGTCCGCGCTGATCAGTGATGCGGTCGCCACCGCCAGCCGCGCCAGCACGATACAAGTGACATCGCATATCGCAGACAACGTCAACGTCATGGGCATCGACACCGAACTGCAGCGGGTCGCACAGAACCTGATTGAAAACGCCCGCCGCTATGGCCGCAAGGCAGGCGCTGAATTTACCGAAATGGAAATCAGTTGCCGCACCGAAGGCAACAACGCGGTAGTCGACATCATCGATCACGGCGATGGTGTGCCGGAGGTCGATATCGACCGACTGCAACGCCCGTTCACCCGCCTCGACAGTTCGCGCGGCCAGGCCAATGGCGCCGGGCTGGGATTGGCGATCGTCAATCGCATTATCCTGCGCCACAAAGGCAAACTGATTCTGCGCAATCGCGAAGGCGGCGGCTTGATGGTCCGGCTCTTGCTGCCTTTGCGTGCACGTCCGGCCCGCCGTAACGGCAGCGGCGGTAACAATAACGGAAACAACAACGGCAACAATAATACAAACCTGAAAGAACAAACAGCATGAAATTGCTTGCGCCGATATTGACCGCCGCCTGCGCCCTGCTCTGGTTTGCTGCCGCATCGGCAAATGCCGACGCGCATGTCGATCGCAATTTCGGCATGGGCGGCCATCCGCAGCAAGGTTCCTCAACTTCGCCCTTATCGATGTTCCCTAAGAATGCAAGTCCGCAGCCCGGTTCGAATGCAATCGGTGCTACGGCGCTATCCGATAGCGATAACGATCCGCACGGCTCTTATTCGGTGCACGTGGTGAGCGCGACCATGTATAGCAAAAATGTGGTCTATGTCACGCCATTTCCGCTGCCGCCGCACATCGCCGGCGCACGCGTGACGATCAATAACGTTGTCTGGCAATACGGCACCAAAACGCAGCCGAGCGGCTTTGAAGCTGCGCTGTGCTGGAAGAATAAGAACACTTGTGTGAACGTGAGCCGGCTAGGCACCGGTCAAACCAGGAACTTCAACGGCAAGGATGCATTGCAGCCATTCTTCCTGCAATATCAGGTCATCGGCACCGGCACCTTATCGCCTTCGGTGATCGGCGACACCGCGCAGATCATCGTCAGCTACCGCATCTGGCAGTAGGGCAACGCTGATTAAGTGGCGAGAGCGGCCCATGACTTATTCAGTTAGGCCTTAGACGGCCCGGGCTCAATCGATCTCATCGCGGATGCGTTGTAAAGCTTCATCGATCCGCTCCACCGCAATCACTTTCAGGCCTTCTATTTTTTGCTTGGGCGCATTCGCTTTCGGAATCATCGCAATCGAAAATCCTAGTTTGGCGGCTTCCCGCAAACGCTCCTGACCGCGCGGCGCCGGCCGGATTTCGCCGGCCAGCCCGACTTCGCCGAACACTACCAGCCCGCGCGGCAACGCTTTGTTGCGCATCGATGAATTGATCGCCAGCAATACCGCCAGATCGGCCGCCGGCTCGGTAATCTTGACGCCGCCTACCGCATTGATAAATACATCCTGATCGAACGCCGCAATGCCGGCATGCCGATGCAATACCGCCAACAGCATCGCCAAGCGGTTCTGCTCCAGCCCGACCGAGAGGCGGCGCGCATTCGGCACATGCGAGCTGTCGACCAATGCCTGAATTTCCACCAGCAACGGCCGGGTGCCCTCCTGCGTCACCATCACGCAGGACCCGGGCACCTGATTTTCATGTTGCGACAAAAACAGCGCGGACGGATTCGATACGCCCTTCAAACCCTTTTCCGTCATCGCGAATACGCCCAACTCATTAACTGCGCCAAAACGGTTTTTAACGGCACGCACCAGCCGGAAACTTGAATGCGTATCGCCTTCGAAATACAGCACGGTATCGACGATATGTTCCAGCACGCGCGGCCCGGCCAGAGCGCCCTCCTTGGTGACATGGCCGACCATGATGATCGTGATGCCGGACGTTTTGGCCGCACGCGTCAATTGCGCCGCACACTCGCGCACTTGCGCAACCGAGCCGGGCGCCGACGACAAGGCATCGGAATACATGGTTTGGATCGAATCGATGACGACGACTTCCGGCTTGTGTTCGACCAGCGTGCCGAGAATTTTTTCCAACTGAATTTCGGCTTGCAGTTTCAGTTCACCGGCCTCCACCGCAAGGCGTTTGGCGCGCATCGCAATTTGCGCGCCGGACTCTTCACCGCTGACATACAGCACGCTTTTCAGGCGGGCGATATTGGCCAATGCCTGCAGCAGCAAGGTCGATTTGCCGATGCCCGGATCGCCGCCGATCAACACTACGCCACCCGGCACCAGGCCGCCGCCCAATACCCGGTCGAATTCCTCGATCCCGGTACCGAAGCGCGGCACATCGATCGCTTCGATATCGGCCAGGCTCAGCACCGGCGCGGTTTGCGCCAAGCCCTGATGCGTGGTCGAAAAACGGTTGCCGCCATTTTCGACGATGGTTTCTACCAGCGTATTCCAGGCGCCGCAGCCCGGACATTTGCCGGCCCACTTATTGCTGATGTCACCACATTCGGTACAGGTGTAATTGGTTTTTGTTTTGGCCATTGAGATTAGGATCGGATCGATGCAACGTTATTCACTTCTTCAACATGCACTCGCTTCGCCAACGCGCACATCAATTCATAGCCGATCGTGCCGGCGGCATTTGCAACCTCGTCGACCGGCATGCCCTCGCCCCACAAGACCACCGGGCTGCCGACCACGGCGTCGCTGATGCCACTGAGATCGACGATCAGCATGTCCATCGAAATACGGCCCAGCGTGGCAGTCCTGACGCCATTGACCAGCACCGGCGTACCGGTCGGCGCATGGCGCGGATAACCATCGGCGTAACCGCACGCCACTACGCCGATGCGCATCGGCTGTTGCGCGACAAAATGGCTGCCATAGCCCACCGCATCGCCGGCAATCAATTCCTGCACGCCGATAATCTCGCTGCGCAAAGTCATTGCAGGCCGCAAGTCGAATTGCGCAGCAGATGTTTTGCAGGGCGTGCCGCCATACAGCATCACGCCCGCGCGCACCCAGTCGGCGACGGTCTCGGGATGCATCAGGTCACCGGCTGAATTAGCGATACTGCGCGGGCCCGGCAAACCCTCCGTGCCTTCTTTGAAATTCAATAATTGACGCGCCAGCGGCAACGCAGGATTCGCGGCGTCGTCCGCATTGGCAAGATGCGTCATCAGCGTAATGCTGCGGATGCCGGCGAGCGCTTGCAAACGCGCATGCGCCAGGCGGTAAGCCTCGGGATTGAAACCCAGGCGGTTCATGCCGCTATTCATTTTCAGATGGACGTCCAGCGCTGCGCCGCTCATATCCGTTGCTGCTTCCAGCAATGCGATCTGTTCCCAGTTATGCACCACCACTTGCCAACCGTGCTGCAGTGCCGCACGCAAATCGGCCTTATCGAAAAATCCTTCGAGCAACAGGATCGGCTTGCGCCAGCCCAGTTCGCGCAAGCGCATTGCGTAGTCGGGCTCGATCAGCGCAAGGCCGTCCGCATCTGCAAAACCCTGCATGCCGCGCGCCAAACCATGTCCATAAGCATCGGCTTTCACCACGGCCCACACCTTGGCGCTGCCGGCGTGGCGACGCGCCACCGCCAGGTTATGCCGAAGCGCTGAGATATCGATGGTTGCTACAAGAGGTCTTGGCATGAAGATGTCGGCAAAATGTATCAAAAAAAATCGGCGCTTGCCGGCCCGTGATAGCCATGCAAGCATAACGAATTGACTTATTATCTCGTGCGCCGTTCAGGCCGCACCAAAATACAATAGCGCTATTTTACCCAGAACGCTTCGTGCAGATGCGTCAATCAACCCGATCAACTCATCGACTGTGCGATCGACTAAGTTCCAGTGAAATACATTCAAGCATCATGCATTATGAATATCGCTCAGAACACGGGCCAGTCATATTTTCATGGTATAAAGCAGGCCAATGTATCTTTTTCAGACTCTATAACGGATGAATCGCGGTTTCTATACCATCATAGCGGCACAGTTTTTTTCGTCGCTTGCGGATAATGCGCTGCTTATTGCAGCAATCGCATTATTGACGCAGATGCATTCTCCTGAATGGATGACGCCGCTGTTAAAGCTGTTCTTCGTTTTGTCTTATGTCGTCCTCGCGGCATTCGTCGGCGCCTTCGCCGATGCGTTACCCAAAGGCCGGGTGATGTTTATCACCAACATGATCAAAATCGTCGGATGCAGCCTGATGTTTTTTAACGTGCATCCCTTGATTGCCTATGCCGTGGTCGGCTTCGGCGCGGCGGCATATTCGCCCGCCAAATACGGCATCCTGACCGAATTGCTGCCGGCGGAAAAACTGGTTGCAGCCAACGGCTGGATCGAAGGCCTGACGGTTTCATCCATCATTCTCGGCACTGTCATGGGCGGTGCGCTGCTGAACCCCCATATCGCCGATACATTGTTGTATACCTACCTGCCGCGCGTCGGCATTCGTTTCGATGCGGCCACCGAAGCAGCATTATGTATCATCACGCTGATCTATCTGGCCGCTGCTGTTTTCAATCTGAATATTCCCGATACCGGCGCCCGCTACGCGCATCAACAGCGCAATCCGGTCAAACTGGTGATCGATTTCGGCAATTGCTGCAGCGTTTTATGGAAAGACAAGCTGGGCCAGATTTCCCTGGCCGTCACCACACTGTTCTGGGGCGCCGGCGCCACGCTGCAATTCATCGTCCTGAAATGGGCTGAACGTTCGCTCGGCATGCCCTTAGGCAGGGCCGCCATCCTGCAAGGCGTGGTCGCCGTCGGCGTCGCTCTCGGCGCGGTCGCCGCGGCGCACTTTATTCCGCTCAAAAAATCGCTGTCGGTCATGCCCCTGGGAATCGCCATGGGCGTGGTCGTGATGGCGATGACGCTGGTGCATTCGGTCTGGATCGCTTACCCGCTGCTGGTGATCATCGGTATATTGTCCGGCTTTTTTGTGGTGCCGATGAATGCCTTGCTGCAGCACCGCGGCCACGTTCTGATGAGTGCCGGTCATTCGATTGCGGTGCAGAACTTCAATGAGAATTTATCTGTCCTGGTCATGCTGGTACTGTATGCATTCATGATCAAATCGCATCTGAACATCAATCTGATCATTGTGATGTTCGGCGTTTTTGTCGCAGGCACCATGTATTGCGTCATGCGCCTGCATGCAAGGAACCAGCGCGTATTCGATACGGTTGCCCTGATCGGCGAACACAAGCATTAAATCGCAGGCCGTTGTTCTTCCTCACTGCACATCAATCAATACCCGCTCGGCCGCCAATCTGCGCCAGTTTTCCGGCACGATAAATCCCCGGCTGATCTCCAGCGCGATTGCCTCGCCATCGCCGCCACGTTCACTATTTTCATCACTAGCATGAGGGCTCATCACCGCGATCAGTACCGGTGCGGCGTCGGCGGCAAACGAAGCCGATAACGCCGGCAGCAACTGATCCGGCGACAGCGTTTGCGACAGCGGCATGCGCGTCGGCGCCAGCCATTGCAGGCGCGGCAAAATCGCATAGGTATATGCGCCATACACGGCATCGGCGGCAAGCGCTTCCGCGGTACACCAGAAGCCGCGGCAATGGTCTGCCGACACGCCCATCACGGGCGGCAAGGCAGCCGCCGGATCCGCATAAAACAACCAGCCTTTGACCAAAGCCTGCGCCTGCGACACCGGTAGCGGCAGATAGGCCTGCGCCGCCGGATGATCCGACAGCCGCAATTGGCGGTCCATGATCTTGTTCATTTTTGCGCCCAGCGTATCGGCCAGATTCGGTCCGACGAAACAGTCGGCCTGTGGCGTGGTCCGCTGCGATTCCAGCAAATAGAATTTGGTGGCGAACTCCCAATGAATCAGCCCATCTCCGGACGGATCGTGCAACAGATAATCGAATTCGCCGATCGTGGCGTTGGCGCCGGCGCGGATCTGGATGTTGGTGGCGAACAGGAGATCGTGCTGCTGCAGATAAAAGCCCAGCAGCTTTTCGGCATAACGCCCAAGACGCGCCGTCGGCCGTTCGTTGACAATCGTATGCAGCGCCGCCGGATCGGCATCCAGCGCCCGCAGCCATGCTTCACAAGCCTTATCGCCGGTCAGATCCAGGACGGCAATTGCGCCATGCCAGCGCGCGGCCAGCGGATCGAGCAAATTGGGAGCGGTCAACAACCAGGCGAGCGCACGGACGTGCGGGTCGTGCAAATGATGATGACGCCGATGGAATTGCGTTTGAAACGCAGTGATCGATTTATGCCGGATCAACGACATCGGCGGCCTGCAAGGTCGTCAACAAGCACAGGTCATCCCATGCTTTGCGCTTATCGGCGGGATTGCGCAACAAATGCACCGCGCCGTAAGTGACTAAAACGGGTAATCCGCCGACACGATGCATGTGGCCGCGCAAGGCGTCGAAAGCGCTGTCCTGATTGTCGCCATCGCCACCATTGCCATCATCGCCTGCCACCAACTGCAAGGCTGCCGCCGGCTCCATCACAATCAATACCGACGGTTTATGCGCGGCGACCTGAGTCGATAAATCGGCGAGATCGCCCGCTGTCTGCGCTTCTTTGCGCAGGCCGAGCGCCAGCAGAATATTGTCGAATAATTCTTCGGCGCCCTGCACGCTGGAGCTGCGCGCGATGAACAGATAACGCAGTGCGGCGGCGCCGTCAGCGGCACCAGCACCCGTTCTGGTGCACAAGGTCAAGGAAGTTTTGATCGGCGCCGCTGCTGCGCCTGCGGCAGCCGGCGCGTCATCGTCCCAGGCGGCGTCGCCGGCCGGCGCATTCGCTACAGGCGCCGTGCGTGTTCTTTGGGGTGGCGACGACGGCTGAGGTCTGGAGGATGTTGAGGACGGAGCCGGCGCCGAAATTGACGCGGCAATCGGCGCTGCGGCATCCGCAGACGGGATCGAATCGATCAGGGCATCGCGGCGCAACCACAACGGGCCGACGCCGATCTCATCGAGTATCGCAATCCGATGCGCCAGGGCTGAAGCTTCAAATGAATTCGTCATGGCTATAGCGGCATCGTCATCATGATGGCATCTTCACGCCGGCTGTCGGCAACGGGATAGTAATTTTTACGGCGGCCGATTTCTTGAAACCCGTAGCGGCTGTAGAACGACAGCGCATGCCGGTTCGATACGCGCACTTCCAGCAGCATCGTTTGCAGATTATGCAGCCGCGCCAGATTCACCGCTTCGCGCATCAGCCATTGTCCGTAACCCCGATGCTGCAGCGGGAGATCGACGCTGAGATTAAGCAAATGCGCTTCATCGACTACCGGCATCACCAAAAAATAGCCCAGCAGACGTTGCGCGCCATCGCGCAGCAAACGCGCGTAATAGGCGCTGTTCAGAGAGTCTTCAAAATTGCCCAGCGTCCAGGGATGGGAATACACACGATTCTCGATTGCCAGCACTTCGCTCAAATCCGCTGCCTGCATGACGCTGCAGACCAGTTCCGCGTTTTGTGTGGCGATTGCGCTCATGCGGAAGCCTTGGCGAGTCGCTCAGCCGTGGTGAATGCAATTTTATTGCGCAGATAAAAAGGTTGCGCCTGCTCAGGATCGACGCAAGCGCCTTGCCTCGCGATGGCGCGCCCGAGGGTTGCGATCTGCCGTGCCGACGGCATGACCAGCGGCTGCAAATCGATAAATAAAGCGTGGCCCGTCACATCCGGTGCAAATGCTTCCGCGTAGGCCGTCAGCCCGTTACCGCAGGCCACTACTTCGCCGACCGGCAATACTGCCGCGGCGGCGGATAAAGTCGGCGCAGTCACAATTTGCCAGGCGCCATTGTCATAACGGTACTGCGCCCAATAAACCTCGCCCATCCGCGCATCCAGCACCGCCAATACATTCAGCGCGCCGCAGCCTTCATGACAAGCCTGCGCCATCGCTTCCAGCGTCACCACCGGCGCCACCGGCACATCCGCGCCGAACGCCAGCCCCTGCACCACGCCGCAGGCAGTCCGCACACCGGTAAATGAACCGGGGCCCACACCAAAGGCAATCGCGTCGCATTGCGCCAGCGTCACGCCGGCTTCCGCCAGCAACGCTTGCACCATCGGCAGAATAGCTTCGGAATGGGTATGAACGCCGGCAGATTCGCGATAAAGCAGATTTGCGCCATGCAATAGCGCGGCGGAAGCGATTTCGGTGGAGGTTTCTATGGCGAGGATCGTAGGCATCCGCGTATTTTACCTGCACCTGTACAGATATCGACAGAACCGGCCGATTCATATTGCCAAACCGTTCAGAGTAAAATACCGCGCATGACCTTTTCCAGACTCGACGCAGACAACCGGCAAGCGCTGGCCCAGGCACTCGCCAACGATGAATGGGTAGTGGCCTGCCTGTGCGCGCAATGGTGCGGCAGTTGCCGCGAGTACGAAATCGCCTTTGCGCAATTGGCCGAGCGCCATCCGCAACACCGCTTCGTCTGGATCGATATCGAAGACCAGGCCGATGTCGTCGGCGATTTCGATGTCGATAACTTCCCCACTTTGTTGATTCAACGCGGCAGTACTGTCACTTTTTTCGGCGCAATGGAACCGGAAATCCGGCTGGCCGAGCGTATTTTCATGACTCATCATCAACGATCCGATGAAGAACTGCAGGCCGACGCAGTTTCCAATGAGCAACATCGTTTATGGCAGCGCGACTACGAATTACAGAAACGGCTGAACGACGCCATGAACGACGCAAGCACCTAAAAACGGGGTCTTGCCCCGCAAACCCTTGTTATTTCCGCCACCGCGATGTAAAGTCGAGGGTTTATTTAATCGGCTCCAACCTCTTTTATGGCTTTATTCGTTCACAAGTACGGCGGTACCTCGATGGGCTCGACCGAGCGCATCAAAAATGTCGCAAAGCGCATTGCCAAATGGCACGATGCGGGTCACCAGATTGTTGTTGTGCCGTCGGCCATGTCGGGCGAGACCAACCGCCTGATCGGATTGGCCAGGGAAATCATGGACCAGCCGGACCAGCGCGAACTGGACATGCTGGCGTCCACCGGCGAACAAGCTTCGGTCGCGCTGCTGGCAATGGCCTTGCTGGCGATCGGCAAAGACGCGGTTTCCTATTCCGGCTGGCAAGTACCGATCAAAACCGATTCCGCCTTCACCAAGGCACGCATCCGCTCCATCGACGACGCCAAGATCCGCAAAGACCTGAACGCCGGCAAAGTGGTCATCGTGACCGGTTTCCAGGGCGTGGATGTGGACGGCAACATCACGACGCTGGGACGCGGCGGCTCCGACACATCGGCGGTCGCTGTGGCGGCGGCAATGAAGGCGGCGGAATGCCTGATCTATACCGATGTCGACGGCGTCTATACCACCGACCCGCGCGTCGTCAGCGAAGCGCGCCGGCTGAAAACCGTCACATTTGAAGAAATGCTGGAAATGGCGTCGCTGGGCTCCAAAGTATTGCAAATCCGTTCGGTCGAATTTGCCGGTAACTACAAAGTACCGACGCGAGTCCTGTCATCGCTGACAGACCCGTTAATTTCGCTGGAAGAAGAATCCAATTCCGGCACCCTGATTTCGTTTGAGGAAGACAGCAACATGGAACAAGCTACCATTACCGGCATCGCATTCAGCCGTGACGAAGCCAAAATCACCGTACTGGGCGTCCCCGACCGTCCCGGCATCGCCTATCAAATCCTGGGACCGGTGGCCGACGCCAATATGGAAGTCGACATGATCATCCAGAACCAGTCCGTGGACAACAAGACCGATTTCACGTTTACGGTATCGCGCGCGGACTACGCCCGGGCCAGTGAAATACTGAACAAGACCAAGGACAGCATCGGCGCCACCACGATCGTCGGCGACACCAAGGTATCGAAGGTTTCGGTGGTCGGCGTAGGCATGCGCAGCCACGTGGGCATCGCCTCGCAAATGTTCCGCACCCTGTCGGAAGAAGGCATCAACATCCAGATGATCTCCACCTCGGAAATCAAGATTTCCGTGCTGATCGACGAAAAGTACATGGAATTGGCGGTACGCGCCTTGCACAAGGCCTTCGACCTGGAAAACAGCGACCCGGCAGCGGGCGACCGCATCCGCTAATCCATCAAATCGGGTTCTTTTTATGTGAAGTCTGGTTGACCGGGCAGCGCTGAAAAGATATGATGCCTGACTTTACTGCAGCGAGTAGTTTTCGCCGTCAGTGTGGAGACGTGGCCGAGTGGTCGAAGGCACTTCCCTGCTAAGGAAGCATATGGGCTTAAACCTGTATCGTGGGTTCGACTCCCACCGTCTCCGCCAAGAATTGATCCAGGCAAGTCCCGGATAATCCAAAAACCCCGTAGAATCAACGTTCTACGGGGTTTTTCCTTTCCAGAGCCGTCTAAGACCGACCGTTGCAATCCGGTACATTCGGGGGTATGTTTGGGGGTATCAGTTATACACCCCCAACTAGATACCCCCAAATGCCTCTCACCGACCTGCAAATCCGCAAAGAAAAACCTTCCGAGAAACCTCGCAAGCTTGCTGATAGTGGCGGGCTGTATCTACTGATTAATCAAGCCGGAAAATATTGGCGCTGGAAATATCGCTTCGAGGGTAAGGAAAAAGTCATGGCATTGGGTGTCTACCCGGAGGTGACCTTGGCCGAAGCACGGGAAGCACATCAAACTGTCCGCAAGTTGCTGGCAACAGGAACGGATCCGATGGCTGAACGAAAACAACAAGCCCTAACGACCGTCGGCACAACGTTTGCTCAGGTAGCCCGGCAATGGTGGGAACACTGGTCACCGTCGCGCAGTGAGCGGCACGCTGAATATGTGCTACGTCGCCTGGAAGGCGACATTTTCCCATTGCTTGGCCATCGCCCGATAGATGACGTTCAAGCCCCGGAATTGGTCAGGATGACCAAGGCTATTGAAGAACGCGGCGCACTGGACATCGCAAAGCGCTCTCTGCAAACCTGCGGCCAGATCTTCCGTTATGCAATCGCCCACGGTTTGGCTATCCGCAACCCAGCCACCGAAATTCGGCCTGGCGATATCCTAATAGCACGTAAGAAGCAAAATTATGCCCGTCTGGATGCCAAAGAGCTGCCCGCGCTGCTACGGCATATCGAGGTCTACCAAGGCAGCAGCGTTACCCGCCTTGCCATGAAACTGATGGCTATGACATTTGTGCGCACGACCGAACTCATCGGCGCCCATTGGAAAGAATTTGACCTAGACAATGCCCGCTGGGATATTCCATCCGAGCGGATGAAAATGAAGTCGCCTCACATCGTCCTGCTCTCGCGCCAAGCAGTGAGCCTGCTGCGTATGCTGCATACCCTGACCGGCCATCGCGTCTTGCTTTTCCCCGGCGACCG
>DASYCG010000159.1:0-12278 GCA_036500325.1 Herbaspirillum sp.
GCTTCGCCTCATCCCCAACCGGCCGCGGCCGCTTCAAGACCACAAACGCGCAAATCGATTCGCCGGTAGTCTCGTCCGGCTTGCCGACCACGGCAGCCTCCGCCACCATCGCATGCGCCACCAGCGCCGATTCGATTTCCATCGTGCCCATGCGGTGACCCGACACATTCAGCACGTCATCGATGCGCCCGGTAATGGTGAAATAACCGGTGTCCTTATTGCGAATGGCGCCATCGCCGGCCAGATAAATATTCCCGCCCAGCTCTTCCGGAAAATAGCTTTTCTTGAAACGCGCAGGGTCGTTCCAGATGGTGCGGATCATCGAGGGCCATGGCCGTTTGATGACCAGAATACCGCCCTGCCCGTCCGGTAGATCGTGGCCGGCTTCATCGACGATCGCCGCCATGATGCCCGGCAGCGGCAAGGTGCATGAACCCGGCACCAGCGGCGTCGCGCCCGGCAGCGGCGAGATCACGTGGCCGCCGGTTTCGGTTTGCCAGAAGGTATCCGCAATCGGGCAATTTTCACGGCCGATGTTTTTGTAATACCACATCCATGCTTCAGGATTGATCGGCTCGCCCACCGTGCCCAGCAAGCGCAGCGAAGATAGATCGTAACGATCCGGATGGATTTTTTCGTCGGCGTCGGCGGCTTTGATCAGCGAACGGATCGCTGTCGGCGCTGTATAGAAAATGGTCGCCTTGTGACGCTGCACCATTTCCCAGAAACGGCCGGCGTTGGGATAGGTCGGTATGCCTTCAAAGATGATCTGTGTCGCGCCCACTGCCAGCGGCCCGTAAGCGATGTAGGTGTGGCCGGTGATCCAGCCGATGTCGGCGGTGCTCCAGTAGATGTCGTCCGGCTTGAGATCGAAACTCCATTTCATCGTCAGCGCGGCCCACAGCAGAAAGCCGCCCGAGGCGTGCTGTACGCCCTTCGGCGTGCCGGTCGATCCGGATGTGTAGAGAATGAATAGCGGATGTTCGGCCTCCACCCATTCCGGCGGGCAATTATCCGATTGCTTGGCAACCAGGTCGTGCAGCCAGAGATCGCGCCCTTCTTTCCATGCGATGTCGGCGCCGCTGCGCTGGTAGACGATGACGTTTTTGACGGCGTCGCAGCCGCCCATGGCCAGCGCTTCGTCGACGATTGCTTTTAACAGTATTTGCTTGCCGCCGCGTATTTGATGATCAGCCGTCAGCACCGCGACCGCGCCGGCGTCGATGATGCGTTCCTGCAGGGATTTGGCCGAGAAGCCGCCGAATACAACCGAGTGCGTCGCACCGATACGGGCGCAGGCCTGCATCGCTATCACGCCTTCAACTGACATCGGCATGTAGATCACCACGCGGTCGCCTTTTCTAATGCCCAGCGACTTCAGGCCATTGGCAAATTTGCAGACCTTTTGATACAGCGAGCTATAGCTTATCGGCGTCACTTTGCCGTCGTCGGACTCGAAGATAATGGCCGTTTTGTCGGCATTGCCGTTGGTCAGATTGACGTCGAGACAGTTGTAGGAAACGTTCAGCTTGCCGTCTTCGAACCATTTATAAAACGGTGCGTCGGTTTCATTGAGCGTCTTTGTGAAGGGTTGGTGCCATTGCAGTGTTTCGCGGGCCAGACGCGCCCAGAAACCTTCATAGTCGCGCGCCGCTTCGTCGCATAGGGCCCGGTAGGCCGGCATGCCAGAAATATTGGCCTGTTTGATAAAGGCAGGCGTTGGTTCGAATACCCGGTTTTCCTGCGTGAATGTTTCGATATTTGCCACAATTGTCTCCCAACATTAATGCTCAAAACATAGGTGCTTACGCTTACTCAGTCCTTACACAACGCAGCAGCCAACTTTTCCGCCAGGCAATTTCACGAGGCGCAGATGCCGAAACCGTGGCAAATCCAACTGCCCCTATAGACCTTGCAGCCCTGAATAAGTGCGCTTGTCGCCGGCATAAGACTTGCGTTTTGAATAACACCTGAATGGTTTAACAGATTACACCGTCCGTTGTCCGCTTGGATCGGACAGCCGCGGCAATAAAAAACCGGAGACGCTCATCGCGCGCTCCGGTTTTTTTGTGATGACGCTTTGAGCAGCTCCACCCTCAGCAATTATTTCTTCTGCGGTATATAAAGATCCGTAATGATGCCCAAGCCCATTTCGGCCGCGAACATCGGCGTTTCGGACAAGGTCGGATGCGCATGCACCGTCAACGCCAAGTCTTCCAGATCCGCGCCCATTTCCAGCGCCAGCACCGTTTCGGCCAGCAGTTCACCCGCATTCACACCGACAATGCCTGCGCCCAGAATGCGCTTGGTCTTTGGATCGAACAGCAGCTTGGTCATGCCGTCGTCGCGCCCCATCGCCAATGCACGGCCGCTTGCCGCCCACGGGAAATTGGCTTTTTCGAACGGAATGCCTTTGGCCTTGGCTTCGGTTTCGGTCAGCCCCATCCATGCAATTTCAGGATCGGTGTACGCCACCGATGGAATGGTCAACGCATCGAATTCAACCTTGTGGCCGGCGATGACTTCAGCGGCGACCTTGGCTTCGTTGGTGGCTTTGTGCGCCAGCATCGGATCGCCGCAGATATCGCCGATCGCATAGATGTGTGCGACGTTGGTGCGCTGCTGTTTGTCGGCCGGGATAAAGCCGCGTTCGTTGACCACTACGCCGGCCTTCTCCGCGCCGATTTCCTTGCCGTTCGGACGACGGCCGACCGCGACCAGCACCATGTCGTACAACTGCGGTTCCGGTGCTGCGCCGGTGCCGTCGGCGGCTTCGAATGTGGCGCGCAAACCTTCTTTCAAGGCTTCCAGCTTGGTGACCTTGGTCTTCAGATAGATGGCTTCGTAACGCTTTTCGATCCGTTTTTGCAAAGGCTTGACGACATCGCGATCGGCCGCAGGAATCAGGCCGTCGGCAAATTCGACGACGGTCACTTTGGTGCCCAGCGCGTCATACACGCAAGCCATTTCCAGCCCGATAATGCCGCCGCCGATCACCAGCATGGTTTTCGGAATCTGGCGCAATTCCAGCGCGCCGGTGGAATCGATCAGACGTGGATCGTCGTAAGGGAAACCCGGGATTTTGGCAACTGAAGAACCGGCGGCGATGATCGCGTTTTTGAACGCAACGACTTTGCTGCCTTCCGCAGTTTCCACCGTCAGGGTATTGGCCGAGCTGAAGCTGCCTTTGCCGGTGACGACTTGTACTTTGCGCGCTTTGGCGAGGCCGCCCAGACCGCCGGTCAGTTTGTTGATGACGGTTTCTTTCCAGCCGCGCAATTTGTCGATATCGATTTCAGGCTTGGACATCGTCACGCCGAAATGCGACATCTCTTCGGCTTCGGTAATGACCTTGGCCGCGTGCAGCAGTGCTTTGGATGGGATGCAACCGACGTTCAGGCAAACCCCGCCCAGCGATGGATAATATTCGACCATCACTACTTTCTGGCCCAGATCGGCGGCGCGGAAAGCAGCAGTGTAGCCGCCCGGACCGGCGCCCAGCACCAGTGTGTCGCATTCGATATCGGCCTTGCCGGAAAAACTGGCGGCGGCCGGCGCAGGCGTTGGTGCGGATGTTGCTGCAGGTGCTTTTGCAGTAGTAGCAGCAGCAGCGGGCGCTGCGGCAGGCGCAGGTGCCGAGGCCGCGGGGGCCGCAGCATCGCTGGCTTCCAGCACCATGATCAACGATCCTTCTTTAACCTTGTCGCCGACCTTGACCTTCAGTTCTTTGACCACACCGGCATGGCTGGATGGAATCTCCATACTGGCCTTGTCGGATTCGACGGTCAGCAACGATTGATCGACCTTGACCGTATCGCCCGCTTTGACCAGCAATTCGATCACTTCGACTTCGGCGAAGTCGCCGATGTCCGGCACTTGCACTTCAATTTGGCTCATTCTGGCTCCGTAGATGGATTGATGGCGACTACAGCAAAGTCTTGCGCAAGTCGGCCAGCACTTCGCTCAGATAGGTGGAGAAACGCGCCCCCATCGCACCGTCGATGACGCGGTGATCGTACGACAGCGACAGCGGCAATATCAGGCGCGGCACGAATTGCTTGCCGTCCCAGACCGGTTTGAAGGCTGTCTTGGACAAGCCGAGAATGGCGACTTCCGGCGCGTTGATGATCGGCGTGAACAAGGTGCCGCCGATGCCGCCCAGCGACGAGATCGTGAACGACGCGCCTTGCATGTCGGCCGGCTTCAGCTTGCCTTCGCGCGCTTGCAGGGACAAATCGGCCATGTCCTGTGCGATCTGGCTGATGGTTTTCTTGTCCGCATCCTTGACCACCGGCACCACCAGACCGTTCGGGGTGTCGGCTGCAAAGCCGATGTGATAGTACTGTTTCAGGATCAGGTTTTCGCCGGCGGCATCCAGCGAGGAATTGAAGGCCGGGTATTTTTTCAGGGCCGCGACGGAGGCTTTGATCACAAACGCCAGCATGGTCAGCTTGACGGTCGATTTGGATTTGGCCAGCGCTTCGTTGGAAGACTTGCGGAATTCTTCCAGCTCGGTTACATCGGCCTCGTCGTATTGCGTGACATGCGGAATCATCACCCAGTTGCGGTGCAGATTCGGGCCGCTGATTTTCTTGATGCGCGACAGCGGTTGCAATTCGGTAGCGCCGAATTTGGAGAAATCCAGCGATGGCCATGGCAAGAGTGTCAGACCGCTGCTGCCATTGGCGCCGCCGGTTTTCGCTGCAGCGCCGGCATTGCCTGCCATCACAGACTTGACGTAGCCTTGCACATCTTCATGCAGAATGCGGCCTTTCGGACCGCTGCCGCCGACGCGCGTCAGATCGACACCGAGTTCACGCGCAAACTTGCGTACCGATGGCGATGCATGCGCGCCGCCGCCGGAAACTACCGGTGCCGGAGCGGGTGCTGCTGCGGGAGCAGGTGCTGCGGGCGCAGAAGCCACGCTCGCAGTCGGCGCTGCTGCCGCTGCGCTTGCTGCAGGAGCCGGTGCAGCAGCAGGTGCCGGTGCAACTGCGCCGCCCGAAGCACCATCCAGCACGACGATCTCCGTACCTTTGGCAACCTTATCGCCAACCTTGACTTTGATTTCCTTGACCACGCCTGCATTGCTGGAAGGAATTTCCATGCTGGCCTTGTCGGATTCGACGGTCAGCAACGATTGATCGACTTTGACCGTATCGCCCACCTTGACCATGATTTCGATGACTTCGACTTCGTCGAAATCGCCGATATCGGGCACGGTGACAACCTGGCTGCCGCCGCCGGCAGGTGCTGCCTGCGCCGGTGCTGCGGCCGGTGCAGCTGCAGGAGCCGGGGCGACCGCTGCGGGCGCCGGAGCTGGAGCAGCAGCGGCAGGCGCGGCAGCAGCGCCATCCGCTTCCACCACCAGAACGACCGAACCTTCTTTAACTTTATCGCCGACCTTGATCTTGATTTCCTTGACCACACCGGCCTGGCTGGAAGGAATTTCCATGCTGGCCTTGTCGGATTCAACGGTCAGCAACGATTGATCCACCTTGATCGTATCGCCGACCTTGACCATCAATTCAATTACTTCGACTTCTGCGAAATCCCCGATGTCCGGTACCTTCACTTCGATTTGACTCATGTCTTAAGCTCCGCTGATCGGTAGTGTTGTGCGTTTTTTTAAACTGAGACCGGATTCGGTTTTTCCGGATTGATGCCGTATTTGGCAATCGCCTGAGCAACTACCGATCCCTTGATCGCGCCTTCTTCAGCCAGCGATTTGAGTGCGGCAATCGTCACATAATAACGATCGACTTCAAAGAACTCGCGCAGCTTGGCGCGGGTATCGGAACGGCCGAAGCCGTCCGTGCCCAGCACTTTGTACGTACGGCCCTTCGGCACGAACGCGCGGACTTGTTCGGCAAAGGTGCGCATGTAATCGGTCGCGACGATGATCGGGCCGCTGGATTTCGCCAGGCATTCGGTCAGGTAAGGCACGCGTTGCTTGTCGGCCGGATGCAGCATGTTCCAGCGTTCCACTTCCTGGCCGTCGCGCGCCAGCAATGTGAGCGAAGGCGTCGACCAGACATCGGCGTCCACGCCCCAGTCGTCGCGCAGCAGATCGACCGCGGCGATGGCTTCGCGCAAGATCGTGCCGGAGCCCATGAGTTGCACTTTGAGCTTGGATTTCTTGCCGCCCTCTTGCAACAGATACATGCCTTTCAGGATGCCTTCTTCCTGGCCCGGCTTCAAACCCGGTTGCGGATAGTTTTCGTTCATTACAGTGATGTAATAGAACACGTCTTCCTGATTGGTCACCATCCGGCGCAGGCCGTCATGCATGATCACCGCGACTTCATGCGCGAAGGCTGGGTCGTAAGGCACGCAGTTCGGAATGGTCGATGCCACGACATGGCTGTGACCGTCTTCGTGTTGCAGGCCTTCGCCGTTGATGGTGGTGCGTCCGGCAGTGCCGCCCAGCAGGAAGCCGCGGGCGCGCATGTCGCCGGCCAGCCAGGCCAGATCGCCGATGCGTTGCAGACCGAACATCGAGTAGAAGGTGTAGAACGGAATCATGACGCGATTGTTGGTGGAATAGGACGTCGCCGCCGCAATCCACGAACTCATGCCGCCCGCTTCGTTGATCCCTTCCTGCAGGATCTGGCCGTCCTTGGCTTCGCGGTAATACATCACCTGATCTTTATCGACCGGCTCGTACAACTGACCGACCTGGCTGAAAATACCGATCTGGCGGAACAGGCCTTCCATACCGAATGTGCGGGATTCGTCGACCAGAATCGGCACCACGCGTTTGCCCAGGCTTTCGTCTTTCAACAATGCCGTCAACACGCGCACATAAGCGGACGTGGTGGAGATTTCGCGGCCTTCGGCGGTCGGTTCCAGCATCGCCTTGAATGTTTCCAGCGGCGGCACGATCAGTTGTTCATCGGCTTTCTGGCGGCGCTGCGGCAGGAAACCGCCCAGCGCTTTGCGGTGTTCCTGCAGGTATTGCATTTCAGGCGTGTCGTCGGACGGCCTGAAGAATGGGATCGACGGCAGGTCCTGATCCGAGATCGGCAATTGGAAACGGTCGCGCATGGCGCGGATCGCTTCGTCGTCGAGTTTCTTGGTGTTGTGCGCGGTGTTGCGTGCTTCGCCCGCTTTGCCGAAACCGTAACCCTTGATGCTCTTGACCAGCAGCACGGTCGGTTGGCCTTTGTGTTCTTGCGCCACTTTGAATGCAGCGTAAATCTTGTGCGGATCGTGACCGCCGCGGGTCAGATGCCAGATTTCGTCGTCCGACATCTTGCTGACCATTTCCAGCAATGCCGGATGCTTGCCGAAGAAGTGCTGACGCACGAATGCGCCGTCTTTGGCCTTGTAGTTCTGATATTCGCCGTCGACGGTTTCCATCATGACTTTTTGCAGGATGCCGTCTTTGTCTTTCGCCAGCAATTCGTCCCAGCCGCTGCCCCAGATGACCTTGACGACATTCCAGCCGGCGCCGCGGAAATCCGACTCCAGTTCCTGGATGATCTTGCCGTTGCCGCGCACCGGACCGTCCAGGCGTTGCAAATTACAGTTGACGATCATCACCAGGTTATCGAGTTTCTCGCGTGCGGCCATGCCGATCGCGCCCATCGATTCCGGCTCGTCCATTTCACCGTCGCCGCAGAATACCCAGACCTTGCGGTTGCTGGTTTCGGCGATGCCGCGTGCTTGCAGGTATTTAAGGAAGCGCGCCTGATAAATAGCGGTGAGCGGTCCCAAGCCCATCGACACGGTCGGGAATTGCCAGAAACTCGGCATCAGGTTTGGATGGGGGTAGGAAGACAGGCCGTGGCCGTCGACTTCGCGGCGGAAGTTGAGCAACTGTTCTTCGCTCAAACGGCCTTCGAGGAAGGCGCGGGCGTAGACGCCCGGCGAGGAATGGCCTTGTATATAGAGCAGATCGCCGCCGTGCTCTTCGGTCGGCGCGTGCCAGAAATGATTGAAACCGATGCCCAGCATATTGGCCAGCGAGGCAAAGCTGGACAAGTGACCGCCCAGGCTGCTGTCGAAACGATTGGCCTTGACCACCATGGCCATCGCGTTCCAGCGCATCCACGAGCGCAGGCGTTCTTCGATTTCGAGATTGCCGGGGCAACGCGCGCCGAGATCGGCGGGAATGGTATTGACGTAAGCGGTATTGCTGGAAAATGGAACGTCGGCGCCGCGGCGGCGGGCCAGATCCATCATGCGCTCCATTAAATAGTGGGCGCGATCCGGGCCTTCTTTTTCAATAACGGATTCGAGTGCATCCAACCACTCTTGTGTTTCCATGACATCTGGATCGTTAGCGGCTTCCGCCATGATTTGGTCGAGTTGGGCTGACATTTGCTGTCTCCTATTTAAATAAGTTGACCCGACAAATGTGCCGAATCGCGCGCGTTCCGTCCAATGTACGGTCTTTTTACCGAAGGGACGAAGGATTCTAGCAGTAGTTTTTTATATTTTCAAATGGCGATATTCAATTTTATAATGTGAAATTATGCTGCAAAGCGACATATTTTTGTCAATTTTGCACATATCTTGGTGTTATCTTTGAAATCACATATGAGCATTTTTATGGGCATTTTTGGTGCGACGCCGCATATGAAATGCATTAAGAACCGATTATCGCTATTATTTATAAAATGACAACAAAAATATATTTTGAACACCCCATCAAATACCAGGGATGTCCAGCGCGATGCTGATTTTCTGTTTTAGTGCGATTTAGCGGGGTTGAAGACCGCTTGATGGGGGGCGGAATATGGTGGTAACCCTTCGACACCAAATTGCTTAAACAGAGGGGTAAACCGGAATGCAAACGAATTTAAACGCTGAAATTACCCAGCGTGCTGGCCCGGTAAGCGGCAACGAACGTGTCGAAATCGCCGGTCTGGGTCGCTTCGATCTGTTGCTGTTGGCGGATCGATTCAATCGCCAATTGCGTGAATTCCGCCTGTTCGGCGTGATCCGGTTTGCGCGATTTGAAATAGGCCGCATCGGCCACGCTGCGCGCCAGGGAAAATTCGTGAAACGAACCGCCGGCTGCGCGGATCTCGGCCAGTACGCGGGCCGACGGCGTCAACGCGACATCATGCAATTTGGCGCGCTGCACTTGCATGGCTTCTGCATGTGCGCTGCTGCCCATTTCGGCATCCAGCAGCGCCGCAATCGGGATCATCCGGTCCAGCAGTTCGATGCCCCATTGCTTCAAGCCGATATGCCGGCCGTCGCGCTGCAATTGCAGATCGGGCATGCGGCCCTGCTTCACGACCGTACTGAAATTGGCCTTGTTTTCCGCGCCTTCGCTATCCGAGGTCAGCGGGCTGTCTTCCAGCGCCAGCATATGCAGGAAGACATCCAGGAAACGGGAAGTCTGCAAACTGATGCCCAGGGGGTCGAAGGGATCGATATCCATGCAGCGCACTTCCACATACTGCACGCCGCGCGCCGACAAAGCCTGGATCGGCCGTTCGCCGCTGTTGATGACGCGTTTGGGGCGAATCGTCGAGTAATACTCGTTTTCGATCTGCAATATATTGGTATTGATCTGAATCCATTCGCCGTCGCGCTGGGTGCCCATCGCCTCGTACGGCGGATACGGCTCGCTGACCGCGCGCGCCAAGCTATCGATATAACTTTGCAGATCGTTATAGTGCGGCGTCAGGCCGGACTGGGCGCTATTGCGATAACCGACATCGCTCATGCGCAGGCTGGTGGCGTACGGTAAATAATAGGTATCGTCGCTCAACTTCTCCATCTGGCCGGTGCGGCCGCGCAGAAAATTACTCGCCACCGCAGGCGATGCGCCGAACAGATACATCAGCAACCAGCTATAGCGGCGGAAATTACGCACCAGCGCGATATAGCTTTCGGATTGATATTGGCGATCGCTCAGTTTGCTATCGGCCGGACCTTCGGCGTGGTGCAACAGCTTCCACACCTCTTCATTGAGCGAAAAATTGTAATGGATGCCGGCGATGCACTGCATGGTTTTGCCGTAACGCAGCGCCAGCCCGCGCCGGTAAACATGCTTCAACATCCCGATATGGGACTTGCCGAAGTAAGCGATCGGGATCTCGTCCTCCGACGGCAGATGGCAGGGCATCGATTGATTCCACAGCACCTCATCGTCCAGGCGGCTATAGGCAAAACGATGAATCTGATCCAGCCGCGCCAATGCATCGGCGACATCGTTTTCGGCCGGCGTGATGAATTCCAGCAGCGATTCAGAATAATCGGTGGTGATTTGCTGATGCGTGAGCGCGGCGCCGAGCGCCGCAGGATGCGGCGTGATGGCCAGATCGCCGAACTGATCGGCGCGCAGCGTTTCCCGTTCGATACCCCGCAAGCCCCGGCTCAACAGGGGACGATTTTGGGAATCGGCAAGCAACGTCAGGCGGCGGTTCAGGAGATCGGTCATGCAGCTTCCTCATAATTTAGTTCGGCGAGAATACCCGAATTTCAAAAAGTGCGTCGCCTGCCGCCCCGGCGTCGATCCGGCGTCGACTCTGACCCCAGCGTCCTGAAAAACACGCGCAGCCCTGCACTGCCCTTTATAATTCACCTTCTTTAGCCTTTCGCGTTTCAACGCCGCACCCATGACCGCAAAAATCATTGATGGAAACCAATTATCCAAAACCCTGCGCGCCGACGTTGCCCAACGCGCCGCAGCGCTGACAGCCGCCGGCAAACAGCCGGGCCTGGCAGTTATCCTGGTCGGCGAAGATCCGGCCAGCCAGGTTTATGTCCGCAATAAGGTCAAAGCCTGCGCCGACGCCGGCGTGCATTCCGTTTTTGAAAAATACGATGCCGATATCAGCGAAGCGGCGCTGTTGCAGCGTATCGATGCGCTGAACCGCGATGCGTCCATCCACGGCATTCTGGTGCAAATGCCCTTGCCCAAGCATATCAATCCGGACAAGGTGATCGAAGCGATTTCCACCCATAAAGACGTCGACGGCTATTCCGTCCTGAGCGCCGGCGAGCTGATGACCGGACTGGCGGGCTTCCGCCCCTGCACGCCCTACGGCTGCATCAAGATGATCGAAAGCACCGGTTATCAATTGCGCGGCAAGCACGCCGTCGTCATCGGCCGCAGCAATACCGTCGGCAAGCCGATGGCCCTGCTGCTATTGCAAGCTAACGCAACTGTCACCATATGCCATAGCAGTACCCCAGACCTGGCATATCACACACGTCAGGCCGATGTCGTGATTGCCGCTGTCGGACGCGCCAATACCGTCACGGCCGATATGGTTAAGCCCGGCGCCATGGTGATCGATGTCGGCATCAACCGCGACGCCGCCGGCAAATTGTGCGGCGACGTCGATTTTGCCGGCGTCGAACAGGTTGCCGGCTATATTTCGCCGGTGCCGGGCGGCGTGGGGCCGATTACCATCACAATGCTGCTGGTAAACACCATCGAAGCAGCGGAAAGAGCCTGATATGACTATCCAGAATTCACCCGCCACGGCAACGGCAACAGCCAGCAATCCCCTGCTCGACTTCTCCGGACTGGCCCATTTCGACACGATTCGCCCGGAACACGTCAAACCCGCCATCGATACCTTGCTGGCGCAAACCCGCGACGTTGTGCGCACGCTGGAAGCGCCGATGGCCGATGTGACCTGGGCAAACTTTGTCGCGCCGCTGGAAGACGCTTCCGAAAAACTGGGCCGCGCCTGGGGTATCGTCGGCCATCTGAACGCCGTGGTCGATACGCCGGAACTGCGCGCCGCCTACAACGAAGCGGAACCGAAACTGGTCGAATTCTGGACTTCCGTCGCGCAAAACCTCGCGCTGTTCGATAAATACCGCGCCCTGAAGGCCGGACCGCATTACGCAGCGCTGTCGGCCGAACGCAAGAAAGTGATCGAAAACGCGCTGCGCGACTTCCGTCTGGGCGGCGCCGAATTGCCGGAAGAACAAAAACAGCGCTTTGCCGCAATCCAGGAAGAGCACGCGGCATTGACCACGCGCTTCTCGGAAAACGTGCTCGACGCCACCAACGATTTCTCCCTGCTGGTGGAAGACGAAGCCGAACTGGCCGGCCTGCCCGACGACGCCAAACGCGCCGCGCGCGCCGCCGCCGAAGCCGACGGCAAGACCGGCTTCAAATTCACACTGCACTTCCCTTCCTTCTTCCCGATTCTGCAATACGCCGACAACCGCGCCCTGCGCGCCCGCGTCTACCGCGCCAATGTGACCAAGGCGTCGCTGCTGGGCGAGGATTTCAGCAAGCGCGTGGAATGGGACAACACCGCCAATATCGACAACATCCTGCGCCTGCGCCGCGA
>DASYCG010000160.1:0-3682 GCA_036500325.1 Herbaspirillum sp.
CGTTGCGCTGCATGGCTTGCCACGCATCGGTATTGGCATGCACGGTGAAGGCGCGGTCCACCGCCGCGGCCATATCGGCCGGCGTTTCGCCGTCGAACAGGAAGCCGTTGGCGCCGGGCGTCATCCAACTCGCACCGGACGTGCCGATCGGTCCGGCATCGATGATGGTATCCATCAGGCCGCCCACGCGCGAACCGATCGGAACGGTGCCGTAACGCATCGCATACAAGGGTGTCAGGCCGAAGGGTTCAAAACGGGTGCCGTGCAACAACATGTCGGAACCGGCATGCAGCGCATGCGCATGGCGTTCGTCGTAGCCGATATGCACGCCGATGCGGCCGGGATAAGCCAGCGCCAGATCGCGGAAGCCCTGCTCGTAGGCATGGTCGCCGCAACCCAATATCACCACTTGCAGACGCTTTTGGCGATCCAGGATGTGCGGCATTGCCTGCAACACGACATCCGCCATTTTCTGATGCGAGATGCGGCTGCCGATGCCCAGCACCGGCGCAAACGGATCGATCGGCAACAAGTTGAACAGGCGTTGCAAATCGCGTTTGCAGGCGCCCTTGCCGCGCATGTCCTGTTGCGAGAAACCGCGCGCGGTCAATACATCCAGCGCAGGATTCCACACGTCGGTGTCGATTCCGTTCGGAATCGCGCGAATATCGTTCTTGCGCATATTCAGCGGGGCATTCATGCCGCTGCCGAAGCGCTCGGTCAGAATTTCCTTGGCGTAGGTTTTACTCACGGTCGAAATACGGTCGGCATAAGCGATACCGGCTTTCAGATAGCTGAGCTTGCCCCAATATTCCATGCCGTCCGAACCGCACATTGCCTCTGGAATGCCGAGTTTTTCGCGCATCTCCATCGGATAATTGCCCTGGAACGCCAGGTTATGAATTGTCAGCACCGAGCCGATATCATGTACGCCGGCTTGCTTTAACAGGCCCGGAATCAAAGCGGCATGCCAGTCGTTGGCGTGCACGATATGCGGCACTGGAAGCTGCGTGCGGCCCGCGCAGATCGCCACCGCGGCATGCGACAGATCCGCAAAGCTTTCGGCGTTATCGGCCAGTTCGCCGCCGTTTTGGTCGACATAGGGGCTGGCGATACGGCTGCGAAAGCGCGGCGTGTCGAGCAGAATCACCGGAATTTTGGTGCCGGGCATGAAGCCCTGCATCAAATGCCCGGCACCGCCTGGCAGCCCCAGATCGCCCGAGACTTTCTTGAGGCCGGTTGCGCCGTCCAATGCCGCCGGATAACCGGGCATCAACACGCTCGCATCTATTCCCTTTTCGCGTAAAACATCTGCCAGGGCCGTAATGACATCCGCCAGGCCCCCGGTTTTTACCAGAGGAACCGCTTCGGAACTGACTAAAAGGACTCGGGCTTGCAAGATGGTTCTCCCAGTGGCGAGTTAAGTAAAAGGCAAGAATTCAGGAATTTAAGAAGGCGCCGAAAAAAAGACACGCAAATACCCACATCCCGTGGATCTCACCGGCTTGTCTGACAGGTCACAATTTACAGAGTCGACCTCGGACCTGCCATAGGACACCTTATCAAAGCGGCGTAGGTGCTTTCCTACTGGAGAGCGGTGCAGCATTTTTCAGATTATGACAAAGAAAAAGAGATGGAAACGCGATCGTAAAAATGCGTTCAAGCAATATTTTTTGCAGGAATTGCGGGGGTTAATTGCAGAGCGAATGGCAGAAAATACGCGCTAATACGTAGCGGCATGTGTCTAAATCCTACATTCAAATAAGGACATGTCTTATAGGTAACTAATGCAGCGCAGCATAATCTGGCCTGAATCACTACTTCCTGCATTGCTTACTTCATTCTTATTTGATTATCAAGGAGCCGGATCATGTCGCAAATTACGATCGTCGACGAAGTTTTAAACTTCACTGAAATCGCTACAGCTCCCGCAGAACGGTCCGATCAGAAGGATGACGAGGATTACCGGCACGAAAATGACAGGCCGGAAACCAAACTGGAAAAAGAACAGCGCATCGCGCATGAATTGACATCTATCCTTATCAGCGGACATCTGCCTAAGTAGAAATGGCGGCCTGATACCGCAAAACCGCAGCCGGCGGCATCTATCCATCCATCAAACGCAATAAACAAACTCTTGCGGCGATAAACAAAGCTGAAGGCTGGCGGCGTTATAGTGTGAGACCATTCCGTCCGGATTCACACCTACAAAGATATTCATGCAATATATAGAACACGGCGAAGGCGGCAACGCCGACGCCATGCATTTGGCAGAGGCCGAAACACCGGTTCTGCGCAGTGGAGAAGTTCTGATCGAAGTGCATTACGCCGGCGTCAATCGGCCCGACGTGCTGCAACGTTCCGGCAGCTACCCGCCACCGCCCGGCGCTTCCAAGATATTGGGACTGGAAGTATCGGGCGTGGTTGTCGAAAAGGCGCCGGATGTAACGCAATGGCAAATCGGCGACCGGGTCTGCGCTTTAACGCCGGGCGGCGGCTACGCTACGCATTGCGCCTGCCCTGCCGTGCAATGCCTGCCGATTCCCGATGGCCTCAGCATGCTGGAAGCCGCGGCGCTGCCGGAAAACTACTTCACCGTATGGACTAACGTATTCGAGCGCGGCGGTCTGAAACAGGGCGAAACGCTCTTGGTGCACGGCGGCTCAGGCGGCATCGGCCTGACTGCCATCCAGATGGCAAAGGAATTCGGCGCTACCGTCATTACGACCGTCGGCACGCCTGAGAAAGAAGATTTTTGCAAAAAGGTCGGCGCCGACCTGGCGATCAACTATCGCGAAAACGATTTTGTCGAAGCAGTCAAAACTTACACCGAAAAGCGCGGCGTCGATGTGATCCTGGATATGGTCGGCGGCGACTATATCAACAAGAACATTCATTTGCTGGCAATGGAAGGACGGCTGGTGCAGATCGCCTTCATGCAAAAAAGCGTGAGCCAGATCGACGCGCTGCCGATCATGATCAAGCGGCTGACCTTTACCGGCTCGACTTTGCGCCCCCGCACCATCGCGCAAAAAGCCGCTATCGGCAAAGCGCTGCAAACCCAGTTATGGCATGTGCTGGCCGAGGGCCGTTGCAAACCGGTAATCGACCGGGTATTTCCGCTGGCCGACGCGGTGGCTGCACATCAATTGATGGAAAGCAGCACCCACATCGGCAAAATCATGTTGCGGGTAAAGCAAACGCCTGAAAAGTAAATTGCCTGATCCAATTGCTTGATTCAGTTACCTGATTCAGGCCTTGGACAGCACCAGCAACCAGCGGCGCAAGATCAGAATGTCCAGATGACCGGGACGCGCGCCGGCGGTGCATTCCACAAAGGGGCGAACATCGTAGCGGCGCACATAAGGGTCGTAGCTGAATGACAACTGGCGGCTGCCGAAACGGACTGAAAATCCGAAAGGAATCGGCTCACGTACGTGATTCGCTACCGCTGGAACCCAATGTTTCATTGATGTTGTGCTGGTCATCGCATTTCCCCTGACGAATGAAAGAAACTGCACTTTAGCACAAACACTGTACAAAACAACAGTAGTTTTAAAAAATATTTATTAACCTAAAGCAGCGCCGATTAAGTGCCATGGGCGGCCTTTTTTTTAACGCGGCACGGGCCGCACCTCTCGCCCAAATGAACGATTTTTTATGGCGCTAAAGAAAATCAGTC
>DASYCG010000161.1:0-29820 GCA_036500325.1 Herbaspirillum sp.
CGCCGAAACCGGGCGCGCGGTAGCGGATGAAAAGAAACGCATCGCCGACGTGCTCGATCTGGTGAATCTTTCCGGCTACGAAAAATTTTATATGCACCAGATTTCCGGCGGCATGCAAAACCGCGTCGGGATTGCGCGGGCGTATGTCCGCAATCCGGATCTGCTGCTGATGGACGAACCGTTCGGCGCGCTCGATGAAATGACGGCGCGACGGTTGCGGGCGGAATTGGTGGCGACCTGGATGCGCGACAAACGCACCGTGGTCTTCGTCACGCACGACATCGTCGAGGCCTGCTATCTGGCCGATCGCATTCTGATTTATACGCCGAAGCCGACGCGCATTGCGTCGGTGATCAATATCGATTTGCCGCGTCCGCGCGTGTACGGCAGCGAAGAAATGCATGCCGTGGAATCGCAAGTACTATCGGTATTCGAACAATCCATTAGCCAGTTTTCCAGTGATACCACGCATGCCTGAATCGAAAGCCGACACACAAGTCATATTGCAGCACTGGCAGGAAGCAGGTTTCGACGACCGTCTTGCCCACCTGATCAAAGATACTTCCAGGGCGGTAGTGCGCGCGCTGCAGGTGCGCCTGATTGCACATAATGTATCGTTCGGCCATTGGACGTTTTTGCGCATTCTGTGGGAGAAAGACGGCATTACGCAAAGGGCGCTGAGCGAAGAAGCCGGCGTGATGGAGCCCACCACCTATGCCGCCATCATCGCCATGGAAAAGCTGGGCTATATCACGCGCCGGCAATTGGCCGGCAACAAAAGGAACAACTATATTTTTCTGACCGAGGCCGGGAGCGGGCTCAGGGAAAAGCTGGTACCGCTGGCAGAGGAGGTCAATTCGATCAGCGTACGGGGCATCGCCGAGGCGGATATTCAACACATGCGCAAGATCCTGTTTGCGATGCTGGAAAACCTGGCGGCCGATGAAGAGACACTGACATCGAGCGAACGCCGCATGCCGTCGACCAGGGAACTGGGGCGGCTGGTTTCGGAAGGCCAGCTTCAGAAGAAATGATCCGTCTTCGCGGCCGGCATACATGACAATATAAAAACAGACGACAGCATCGCATGGGATATCTCCTTGTTTTAATCGTCGGCGTCTGCGCAGGCATGCTGAGCGGCATCGTCGGCACCGGTTCGGCCATGATGCTGATGCCGATATTGGTGGTTTTATTTGGGCCGCAACACGCCGTGCCGATCATGGCGATCGCCGCGGTGCTGGGTAATTTCGGCAAGATGGCGGCCTGGTGGCGCCATATCGATTGGCGCGCCTGCGGCGCCTATTGTTCGACCGCCATGCCGGGCGCGGTACTGGGTGTGCATACGCTGCTGGTGCTGCCGCCGCATATAGTCGATATCTCCCTGGGATTATTCTTCATCGCCATGATTCCGACCCGCCGCTGGCTCGCGCGCCGCGCCATCAAAATCAGCTTGTGGCACCTGGCGCTGATCGGCGGGCCGGTCGGTTTCCTGACCGGCATCGTGGTTTCCACCGGCCCGATCACCGTGCCGGTCTTCACCTCCTACGGCCTCGAATGGGGGCCATTTATTGCGACGGAAGCTGCCGGTTCGCTGGCGGTGTATGTGGCAAAAATCATCGCCTTCAAATCGTTCGGCGCGTTGCCGATGGATATCGTTTTAAAAGGTTTGATGACCGGCATGGCGATCATGACGGGCGCATTCATGTCGAAGTCGCTGGTGGTTCGCATGGCGCCGTCGACATTCAGATTGGTGGTCGACGGTTTGATGCTGACATCCGGGCTTTCATTGCTTTGGACTGCGGCCGCCAGATAAGTCCCCCCAATAAGCCATCAAATAAGTCAAGCCAGATCAACGTCGCCTTGTTCGCGTCCCGAACGCAGCAGGGCGATACATATTTCAAGCGTGGATTTTGCCCATGCGCCATCGTGCAAGGGCTTGCTGCCGTGAACCACCGCGTCGTACAGTTCGTCGATCACTTCCGACCGCGGCACCGAGGGCACCGGAATGCCTCGGAATTCCTTTTTGGCATCGCCGTAAATCAGCAAGCCATCCGGCATGGGCCGGATATCGGCTTGTTCGCACGATGCGATTACGGGGCCGAAATGCTGGAATTTACGCGGCGCTTCCTCCGCCCCCCTGACACCTTCCGGCTTCACCGCTTGATATGCCGGACCGCCGTAAGTACCGGCATTCTTCAATTGCGCTTCTTCCGACGGCGACGCAATCGTGCTCAGACGTTGCCGCGCCTGCGTGTAACTTCCGGGATCTTTTGCGTTGCCCATTTCGCCGGTCCAGTCGCACCATTCATCCGAATCGAAATGGCCATAGCCGCTGTAGGCAATCGAGGCGAACGCGCCATCTTCGAACCAGAGCAAGGCTGAATAAGCGCCCTCGGTCGGCCTGGACGGGTCCCAATTACCGAGAATCGAACGCACCTTGACGGCTCGGCTGCCGGCCAGCAAACGCACGATATCGACCTGATGCGAAGCCTGGCTGTAGATCGCACCGCCGCCTTCCGCGGTCACCAGTTCTTCGGGACGGCGCGGCCGGTACAGATAATCGGTGTAGTTGAAGGCCTGGATCATCTTCACGGCGCCGAATTCGCGCCTTTGAATGACGCGTCTCGCTTCGGCATAAGGCGCATCGAAACTATGGCAGTGCCCGATGATTAAATGCACATCGGCGGCAGCGCTTACAGCGATCATTTCATCGCATTCGGCCAGGCTGAGCGCCATCGGTTTTTCGACCAGGATATGCTTGCCGCGATTCGCGGCCGCTCGCGCATGCGCCGCGTGAAACTGATGCGGACTGGCGATATAAATGGCTTCCACCATGTCGTGCGCAGCGAGTTCTTCAATGGTGGCATAAGCGGGTGCGCCGAAATCCTTGGCGAACTGCGCACGCGCCGCGTCACGCGGATCGCAGGCGGCCACCAGTTCGATGCGCGGGTCTTGCAGGAAGGTGGGAAGCATCAGGGTGAAGGCGCGGCCCAGCCCGGCGATGCCCAAGCGAATGCGGCGCGGTGGAATTGATTGCGGTGAAAGAGATTCGGGCACATTATTCTCCATCGAAAATACAGAATCAAAGATCCAAAATCAACTCGGCGGATTTGGCGCGCGATACGCAAATCATGATCTGGCTAGCCATTTCTTCCGGCATCAGAACCATATCGCGATGATCTGCTTCGCCCGCCAGCAAACCGGTGCGGCAAGTGCCGCAGGTGCCGCTTTCACAAGAGGACGACACATTGCATCCCTGTTCCTTCACCGCGGCAAGTATCGATTTTCCGACCGGCACTTCGATCGTTTTATCGGATTTCGCCAGCCGCACCAGGAAAGGTTTGTCTTCCGGACGCGCAACGCTGCCGTCGGTAAAGCTTTCGAAATGCACGCTGTCGTTCGACCAATGCCCGGTCATGTCGCGCACCGCATCCATCAGGCCGCGCGGACCGCAGCAATAGATATGCGCATTGCTTGGCCGCTCCAATACAGGCCAGAGATCGAAGGCGCGATCGGGATCGCCATGATCGTGATGGATTTTCACCGCGCAGGATGGATTCAGTGCGCCCAACGCGTTCAACTCGTCGGCAAACGCGGTGGTCTCCGGTCCCTGGGTTAAATAAAACAGCTTCCATGGCCCGGGCGGCAATTCGCCGAACGAACGAATCATCGACAAGATCGGCGTGATGCCGATACCGCCCGCGATGAAGATAAATCCCTTGGCGCGTTCTTCCAGCGGAAACGCATTTTCCGGCGCCGACACCATCAACGATCCACCGGCATGCGCGTCGTCGAACATGCTGATCGAACCGCCCTGCCCTTTGGCATCGCGCTTAACGGTGATTTGATAAAAATGCGGATCGGCAGGATCGTTGCACAGCGAGTATTTACGAACCTGCCCGTTCGGCGTCCGCACCTTGATATGCGATCCCGCGGTAAACGCAGGCAGCGCCTTGCCGTCGGCGCGCACCAATTCGAAACTTCGAATATCTTTCGCGACGTCCTGAACGCCGGCAATTTGAAGTTCCATCATGGTATCGACGGATGCTTGGGTTTCCATTTGAACTCCGCTGCTGAATATAATTTAGGCTGCCGACTTGGCGCGTTTTAACGAGATCTAGCGCGGCGGCGTCGAATACGATGGTTCCAGCGCAGGGCCATCGGTCTTTTCCCAAATGTATTTCGCCGGATAATTGCGCCAATCCATTTCCTTCGGAATAATCGCCTGATACGAGCAAACATCGGCGGGAATGCGCAGCGCTCCGGTGCCGATTGCCGGTTCGCCGTTCTTGAATGCGATCACCGCATCGATCATCTGACGCCGGAAATCGACCACCGCGACATCGCTGGCGCCGAGGCGCTCGCAAGTGCGATCCGCGATCTCGCCCATGGTCACCCACATCGCCAGATCCTGATTTGGAAAGCCGACGATGCCGGTGAAATTGCCGGCATCCATCGCCTTGCGATCCTGCCAGAAATTATTGTCGCGATTGCGCAGCGGCCGGTATTGCGCATCCAGATCGATGCCGACTCTCTGGCCCAGGAATTTGCGCCAGGTTTCGGTCTCGGGCGTCTGCGCCGGATGGCCCCAGGCGATGAAGTAAAAGGTGGTACTGGTGTCGTCCATCG
The DNA here is from genome assembly GCA_036500325.1 of Herbaspirillum sp. Taxonomy (GTDB): domain Bacteria; phylum Pseudomonadota; class Gammaproteobacteria; order Burkholderiales; family Burkholderiaceae_D; genus Herbaspirillum. The sequence continues at coordinate 4,630 of DASYCG010000161.1, forward strand.
GCACATTGATGTTGGCGACGTTGTAAAGATTATTCGGCGGGATGAGCACGGTAGCGGGCGCCACGAACACGGTGGACCGAATATAGTCATGAGTCGCGGAATTGGTGATCGGACGGCGGATCGCCGCATAACGGAAGCCGTAGGAACCTCGTTGCACTTGCATGCGCGGCGCTTTGTCGGTTGAAGGACGCAGCCAGTTCTTATCGGTTGCTTCGGCGCCGCCGACCCGCGCCGGCACCATGTCGGACGAATGCAGGCTGGAGCTGTGCGCCGAATCGATCGCGCCTTCCAGCACTTGCGCCCAGTTGCAGGGAATCAAAACCTTGGCGAGGCTGACAACTGTATCGGCGGTCGGCGCCCAGGCCGGCGGAATGAATTCCGGCACCGCATCCTGAGGCCCCATATAGGCCCAGACCACGCCGCCCCACTCCTTGGCAGGATAAGCCAGATGTTTGACCTTCTGCTCCAGATTGCTGGCGGCCGGCTCGGATACCATCTCCAGCACATAGCCGTTCACATCCATTTTCCAACCGTGATACAGGCAACGCAGCCCGCCGTTTTCATTGCGTCCCAACGCCAGCGACACATGCCGATGCGGACACAATTCATCCATCACGCCGACGCGCCCGTCGCTATCGCGAAACACCACCAGATTTTCGCCGAATGCACGCGCCTTCACCGGCGCACCGTCCGGTTCCGCGACTTCTTCGATCAGGCATATCGGATTCCAGTGCCGGCGCATCATTTGGCCCATCGGGGCATCGCCTTCGACACGGCACAAAAGATCGTTCTCTTCGATGGTCAACATATTCGTCTCCTAAATTTAACTAAATCCAATGCCGTCGCCGCAGCTTTCGGATGGAATTCATCGATATTTTATTGTTTTACTTAGATATCTAAACTTAGTGTAAATGACAGAATATCGCTTGTCTAGAAATTTTTGATGCCGGGTGGTTTTTGGGTCAATCCGCTACCGACTCGGCTGCGCTCATCGAAGAAGCAACTATTTCTGTGCAATTGCTTGCCGGCGGCATGGGCGCCGAAACGATTGCAGAAGCACCGGCAATCAGGCCCGAGATCGTGCGGGCGCTAGAGGCATTCAAACGCCATATCGAAAATCCACAGACGCAATCCTGAATTAATCAGGATTGCGCCGGCCACCATGTCCAGCCGCGCTTCGAATGTCGCAACTCAACCACAGACAGCGGCGCCACTTCGATGCGCGAGAACGTTTGCGGCACGGCGCCGATCGCATGCACAATCGCGGCGCGAACAACCGGTGCGTGGGTGACGGCTATAACGGAACCAGTGACTGGGGAACCAACAGCGCTGTCGGCATCCCCAAGCATATCGAGCCAGGCACCGACACGCGCCAATACCGCATTGAAGGATTCGCCGCCATGCGGCGCAGGCTCAGCAACAGGATCGCTGCTCCAGGCCGCCAACGCAGCCGGTTCGGCGGCGCCAACCTCGGCCAGCCGCAAGCCGCGCCATCTTCCGTAATCCATATCCGCCAACGGCTCGCTAAGCTGCGCGGCAAGGCCCAGCGCCTGCGCCGTTTCGCGTGCGCAGAGGGCGGGACTGCAAAATGCAGTCGCCTCGCCTTCCATCGCCGGCAGACGCCGGCGCAAGGCCGCCGCCGCAATCAAGGCGCGCTCATCGAGCGTATTGAGCGCATCGTCTGCAGGAAACCGGCCGCTGCGCATGGCCGCTGTGGCCGCATGACTGATCAATAACAGCCTGGTAGGCATTCGTATTCTTTCCGGGAAACACCATTTTCAGACGGTGAAACGTCATTATCCAATTACGGAAATCTCTGTATTTGACGCAATAATTTAGTGCGTATAATAACCCGCTAAGAAGTACGGAAGCCGGTGCAAATCCGGCGCGGTCGCGCCACTGTAATCAGCTCTCGAATTCAGATCCCGAATTATCGAACAGCAGAAAAGCCAGTCCCAAGCTTCGCAAACTCTTCATCAACCGACTATCGGGGCGCGCAACCCCAGGAGACGTCCATCATGACAGCTACTGTTTTCAACCCTTCCGCAGAAGCGGAACCGATTCCCGTCCCTATTCCTGCCGGCGAATTACTGCCGTGGGTCGTTTTCGGCGGCCTGCTGCTGTTGCTGGCGATTTATTTCGTCGGCGCGGAGCAAGGCGCAACCTCGCTGATTTCCGGCATGTACGTGCATGAGTTCGTGCATGACGGCCGGCATCTGCTCGGCTTTCCTTGCCACTGACCGGTAGCGATCATGGTCGGTAAATTATTAGTACGCGGCATGCTGGCAGGCATCGTCGCAGGGCTGCTCACATTCAGTTTCGCCAGAATCGCCGGCGAACCGCAAGTCGATCAGGCGATCTCCTTCGAGGAAAAAGCCGACGCCGCCAAAGGCGAAGCGCCCGAGCCGGAACTGGTGAGCCGGGAGACGCAAGCGGGCCTAGGCCTGTTCACCGGCGTGATGGTCTTTGGCGCGGCGATCGGCGGTTTGTTTGCGCTGGTGTTCGCCTACGCTTACGGCCGCGTCGGCAAGCTTGGTGCACGGGCATTATCGGCCTGGCTGTCGCTGGCGGCTTTCATCGCCATCGTGATTGTGCCCAATATCAAATATCCGGCCAATCCGCCATCGATCGGCGATCCCGATACCATCGGTTATCGCACCGGCCTGTTCTTCCTGATGATTGCCATTTCAATTGCCGCCATGGTGTTTTCGCTAAAAGCGAGGCGCTATGCGCTTGCGCAATTCGGCGCCTGGAACGCGTCGATCATTGCCGGCGGCATCTTTATCGCGATTATCGCTGCGGTTCAAATCTCGCTGCCGGCGGTCAATGAAGTACCGGCCGCCTTTCCAGCCGTATTGCTATGGAAATTCCGCATTGCGGCGATCGGGATGCAGGTCATCATGTGGTGTACGATCGGCTTGCTGTTCGGCGCTCTGGTCGAACGCTATCAGCGTGGTAAAGAAAGCAATTCGTCGAATTTCGTGGACACTAACCAGGAGTCGGTATCGTGAATAAAAAACAAACAATACTTCGAATCGCGCCAGTGGCATTACTGTTGGCATTGAGCGCATGCTGCACAACGGGTCCACAGTCGTCCAACACCATTCCGCCTATTCCAGCTCCCGCTGCAGTGACGCTGGACGCCAACACAACGGCATTGCTGGTGCTGGATCTCAACACTGCCGTATGCAAGCCGAACCCGCTCTGCACCGCCACCTTGCCTGCGGTCAGTTCCCTGATCAACAAGGCGCGCGCCGCCAAAGTGCCGGTCGTCTATTCGACCACGGTCAATCCGGCCGGGCCGCCGCCGACGCTTGACGAAATTGCGCCGCAGGCGGGCGAAGCGACTGTCATGGCGCGCGCCGACAAGTTCCTGGGCACCGATCTTGAAAGCATCTTGAAGAAACGCAAAGTCAGCACCGTCATCATTGTCGGCAGCGCATCCAACGGCGCGGTAATGTACTCGGCGTTCCATGCAAGCGTTGCCGGCTTTACGGTCGTGGTGGCCGAGGATGGCTTGTCGACCCTACTGCCGATCAACACGGTCCTGGCGCGTCACCAGATGCTCAACCAGCCCGGCTTCCTTAATCCCGGCAATACCCCGCTGGCCGATAAAAAGGTGACCTTGAGCCGTAGCGATCTGATCAGTTTCAAATAAATCCGTCCCGGGCCATACCGCCGGGCAAATAAAATGTAGAACGAATAAGGGCCTGTACTTGTACAGGCCCTTATTCATTTTCCGGCGCCCCCGGCGCTTTGAGTTAAACTCACGAATTAGACTTACGTCTTGCATCGCACACCCCACGTTATCGTCGTTTTTCTGTTAATTCACGTAAGCAGCATGCATATACTCTCCTGGTTCGGCTGGTCGATCTTATGGCTGATTCCTCTGGTCTGGCGCGTTTTGCGCACTTTCTCAACTACCAACACCGAACGCCAAGGCAGAGGCTCGATCCGCTTGTGGATGGGCACCGCCATCATCCTGTGCACTTGCAGCGCGCTGGAAGCAACGCTGCAGACCGTTATTACCGATGGCGCTGCGCCGCATAACAACGCCTTCGGCCATGCATTCGGCGATGGTCTGGCGCACATGGCCGGACGCGGTTTTGCGGCGTTGCTGCTGCTGGCGGCCAGCCTGATATCGCTGCCGTGGGTCTTCCGCTTCGGCAAATATAAAGCGGCGCCTGCCGCCAGCGCCGCGCAACGCCCGGAAACTACAGCCAAATCCGGCGCAGGCATGGGGAAATTCGACGTCAAGCCGATGATGACGGCCGCCAGCAATACGATGGGCGCTCGTCCGCGCACAAGTGAACGCAGCCGCGCACCCGCTGCCGCGCTCCCTCCGCGCCGGGCCGAATCGTGGAAACTGCCGACGCCGTCTATGGAAAAAAAGCCATTTTCGGATGGCCGTTGGCCATCCTCTCAACCGCAACCGCAACAGAATCCGGCCACCAGGCCCGAGCAAGAATGGGCATCGTTCGAAAGCCTGCGGCCAACCGGTCCGATGCTGGCGCGAGCGCGCGCCGCGGCTTCCAGCCAGAATTTGCCGCCGCCGACTGCGCAACGGCAATCATCGGCCCAAGCCAGTCCGTCCATCCGCCCGCAGCCCATCATCGGACAGCGCACGATCATTCGCACTTCCCCGCCGCACACAGCAGAAGCCTCGGACGGCATCCGGCCACCCGCCCGTATTGTGCTGCCCCTGACGCCGCAATCCCCAAAGATTGCCGATGCGCCAACCGCAACTTCATTCGCACCGCAGCCTCTGCAAGCTTCGCCCGCCATCGACGATAGCGCGCCGTCGTATGCCGAAATTCCGCAAACACAGGCCACAGCAGCAACGACCTCCACGCCGATCGCACCAATCGAGCCGGCCGTATCAACCGCATCGTTCATGCCGCCGGCGCCGGTCTTCCGCACCGAAACATACACGCCCGCATCGCCGATACCGCAGCAACATCAGCAACCGCATCAAGACAACGAGATACTGCTGCCGAGCCTCGATCTGCTGGATGCCGGCCACGATGCCCGCGTCGATATTCCGGCGGCGCAATTGGCCGAGACCGGGCAACTGATCGAACAACGCCTGAAAGAATTCAAAGTACCGGTCACGGTGCTGGGCGCCTATTCAGGCCCGGTCATCACACGCTATGAAATCGAACCCGCGCTGGGCGTGCGCGGCGCGCAGATCGTGAATTTGATGAAGGATTTATCGCGCGCACTCGGCCTGAGCTCGATCCGCGTGGTCGAAACCATTCCCGGCAAAACCTGCATGGGACTGGAGCTGCCGAACGCCAAGCGGCAGATGATCCGTCTTGCTGAAATCTTCGAATCCGACGCCTATCGCCGCGCCGAATCCGGACTGACGCTGGCCATGGGCAAGGACATCACCGGCATACCGGTGGTCACCGATCTGGCCCGTGCGCCGCACATGCTGGTCGCCGGCACCACCGGCTCCGGCAAATCGGTGGCGATCAACGCAATGATCCTGTCGCTGCTGTACAAGTCGACGCCGGAACAGGTGCGCCTGATCATGATCGATCCAAAAATGCTGGAGCTATCCGTCTACGACGGTATTCCGCATCTGTTGGCGCCGGTCGTGACCGACATGAAACTGGCCGGCAATGCGCTGACCTGGTGTGTCGGCGAAATGGATAAACGCTATCGTTTGATGTCTGCGCTGGGTGTGCGTAATCTGGCCGGATACAACCAGAAAATCCGCGACGGCATCGCAGCAGAGAAGTATGTAAAGAACCCCTTTTCGCTGACGCCGGATGCGCCGGAACCGCTGTCGACGCTGCCGATGATCGTGGTCATCATCGATGAATTGGCCGATCTGATGATGGTCACCGGCAAGAAGATCGAAGAATTGATTGCGCGCCTGGCGCAGAAAGCGCGCGCGGCCGGCATCCATTTGATATTGGCGACGCAACGGCCTTCGGTCGATGTCATCACCGGCCTGATCAAGGCCAATATCCCGACCCGGGTCGCGTTCCAGGTGTCATCCAAAATCGACTCGCGCACCGTGCTCGATCAAATGGGCGCCGAAGCATTGCTGGGTCATGGCGATATGCTGTTCCTGCCGCCGGGCTCGGGTTATCCGCAACGCGTGCACGGCGCGTTTGTGTCCGATCAGGAAGTGCATCGGGTAGTTGAATATCTGAAGACTTTCGGCGAGCCGGATTATGAAGAAGCGATCCTGGCCGGTCCTGCAATCGAGGAAGGCCCGACCGATCTGTTCGGCGCGGCGCCCGATCCGGAAGCCGATCCGCTTTACGATGAAGCCGTGGCTTTCGTTGCACGCAGCCGGCGGGCCTCGATTTCAGCGGTACAGCGGCAATTCCGCGTTGGCTATAACCGCGCCGCACGGCTGGTTGAGCAAATGGAAGCGGCAGGCATTCTGTCGGCCATGGCGACCAACGGCAGCCGCGACGTGTTGACGCCCCCGATTGCTGATTAGGCGATCAATTTACCTCTAGGCAAGGCTGATTAAGTGCCATGGGTGGCTTTTTTTTAGCGCCATGGGTGGCCTTTTTTTTTACGCCGCACGGGCCGTACCCCTCACCCAAATGAACGGTCTTTTATGGATTTAAAGAAAGTTCGAAGTCGACCGATTTTCTTTAGTGTCATAAAAAATCGTTCATTTGGGTGAGGGGTACGGCCCGTGCGGCGTAAAAAAAAGGCCACCCATGGCGCTAAAAAAAAGCCACCCATGGCACTTAATCAGCCTTGCTCCAGCGTAATGCCGTTTAGTTAAGACACCATCAGGCCGGATTAATTAATCCAGCTCATCATCAGCAAGTTTCTCTTCCAGCGCCGTCACCAGCAACCGATCGATCCGGTTGCGATCCATATCGACCACTTCGATGCGGAAACCTTCCCATTCGAAATGCTCCGATATCTGCGGAATATGGCCGAGGAAGGTCATCACAAACCCTGCCAGCGTGTGATAAGTGCCGGAGGTTTCCTCGGGAAAGCGGACCTGGGTTCCCAGCAGTTCACGGAAGCGGTCGAAAGTCACGCCGCCGTCGATCAGCCAGGAGCCGTCTTCGCGCCGCACCACGTCGTCTTCGTAATCTTCGTTGATCACCGACACATCGCCCACCAGCGCGCCAAGCACGTCGCTCAGCGTAACGATGCCTTCGATCTCGCCGTATTCATCAATCACCAGCGCCAGCTCGGCGCGGTTCTTTTTCAATGTTTCCAGCAATTGCATCGCGCTGATGGTTTCCGGCACGAACAGCGGCGGACGCGTGGCCGCGGCAATATCGATGGTGGTGATCGAACGGCTGCGAATGGTCTGTTCGAACAGCATGCCGGCATGCACGATGCCGATGATGTGCGAGATATCGCCCTTGCAGACCGGGAAGCGGTTATATGAGCTATCGGCGATCTTGGCCAGATTGACTTCGAGGGAGTCTTCGATATCGATGAAATGCACATCCATGCGCGGGGTCATCAGCGCCGCCACGCGTTGATCGTCGAGGCGCAAGGCGCGCGAAACGATATCGTGCTCGGTTTTCTCGAACAGGCCGGCGTCGGCGCCTTCGCGGAACATGCCGGCAATTTCTTCTTCGGTGACGGAATCGTTTTTCTTATGATGCAAACCCAGCACGCGCAGAATGAATTCGGTGCTGACGGTCAATATCTTGACGAAAGGGCCCATCAATTTGGACAGCAGCAGCATCAGCGGCGAAAGCATCGCAGCGACCGCTTCCGGATATTGCATGGCGATGCGCTTGGGCACCAGTTCACCCAGAATCAGCGAAGCAAACGTGATCCCGACCACGACCAGGGCCAGCGACACTTCGCGCGCATAGGGGCTGATCATATGAATGGTCGCCATTTCCGGCGTCAGCGCAGCTACCAGCGATGCTTCGCCGAACGCGCCGTTGAAAATGCCGATGAGGGTAATGCCCACCTGAATGGTGGAGAGAAAACGACTTGGGCTTTCGGACAGATCGAGCGCGACTTGCGCACCTCTGCTGCCGTTTTCAGCCAGTTTCTGTAAGCGAATGCGCTTGGATGTCACGATTGCGATTTCAGACATGGCAAAGACGCCATTCACCAAAATCAGCCCCAAGATAACTAATATGTCCACTAGGCAAGACCGCACGGTTGTCCCGTCGACCTTTGTTGTTGAAAGCAGGTATTGTACCGGCAACAGGAAAATCCCCTCGATTTTCGTCCGGCCATCCCCGGCCGCCTGTTTTAGACCGGATTTTGCATCTTGGTTCACATCTCAGTGCGGCCGCTGCAAAAACTGGACGAAACCGTGCAAAACAGGTGGAATTTACCTTACTCTCTGTTTTATTCTATTCGCAGTTTACCCGGAGACCGCATGACGCCAACTGTTCCGCCAACCGCTTCAACCATCGTTCTCGCCCCCCATTTCCCGAATCTGCCGCGGCGTCTGGTCTCGGTCCTGAACGCATCCCTGCTGTGCGCCATGACCTCGCTGACGGCGCACGCACAAACCGCGCCGCCGTGGCCCGACACCTATATCTCCCGCCTGCAGGCGCAAGCATTGATCCAGACCGCCAATGCAGAGATCCTCGGCAGCGCCAGCGCCACTTTAAGCCTCGAAAAATGGTGCCGCGACCACCGCCTGGCGGCCGATCCAAAATTGATCGCAACGCTGGTCCAGGGTGTCAACAAGGCGCCTTCTCCGGCGCAGCGTCAGAGGCTGCAGGTCGGCCCGGCCGAACCGATCAAGTACCGGCGCGTGCAACTATCCTGCGGCGGACTGGTTTTATCCGAAGCCGATAACTGGTATGTGCCGGCGCGGCTGACAGCCGAGATGAATCGCCAGCTCGAAACCAGCGATACGCCTTTCGGCAAAGCCGTTCTGGCGCTGAAGCCGTTCCGCCGCACCTACGCCGCCACATTGCTGTGGTCGCCGCTGCCGCAGCAATGGGAGATGCAACACCAGGGGCCGATGCATCGTGACGGCGCAGGCGCCAACAGCGAGCTGATCATGCCGGCGGCGCTATTCGAACACCGGGCCCTGGTTTTCGGCCAGGACTTGCTGCCGATTTCCGAGGTCATCGAAACCTACCAAAAAGGCCTGCTGGCTTTTCCGCCGCCACCGCAGTAAGCCGCGGGCGGGCTGTGACGCCTTAACTGAACGGCACTACGGCGCAGCCTGGCTTTGCACGGAAAACTGCAGCTTGTACAAAATTGATTGATATCAATTACTTAGGCTTTAATCCCCGGAGTTATCAACACCCTTAACCACAAAATCTGTGGATAACCCGGCGCCGGGGATCGCCCGTTCCGGAAATTTGTTACCGCTGCGCATAATGCTCAATATCATTGAACTGTAACGGTATAATGCGGCGAGCAACGCGCACCGGTGCTTCGTTTCACCGCCCCACGCTCACGTATTCAAAGCCGCTATATTTATGCAAAAAACCCGTAAACCGATTGAAATAAAAATTTCCACTGTGGTCGCAATTTCGGCGCTCTTGCACGAGGCCGCGCCGGCTGCGATCGATCAGGCGCTCAAGGAGATGACCGGCGGCGCATCCGATTTTTTCGAAGATGAATTTGCAGTGCTCGATATTGCCGCGCTGCCGGCCGGCACTGCAATCGATTGGCCGGCGCTGGTCGCCATTTTCAAATCCTATCGTCTCCATGCCGTTGCGGTACGCCATGCGCCGCCGGAATTGCATGCCGAGATCGTCGCGCACGGCCTGAGCATCGACGACAGCGCCGTGAAGATACCGAACACCGCACCGGACATCGCAAGCGCGGCGGAAGCCGAGCCGGCCGCAGCAAAACCGGCGCCGCGTGCAGCGCCTGCGCCCGCATCTCCAGCGCCTCAAGCGGCAGCGCAAACCATGATCATCGATACCCCCGTGCGCGCCGGCACCCGCATCTACGCGCGCGGCGCCGATCTGGTCGTGATGGCGGCGGTCAACAACGGCGCGGAAATCATCGCCGACGGCAGCATCCACGTGTATGCGCCGCTGCGGGGGCGCGCACTGGCAGGCGCCAGCGGCAACGCCGACGCCCGTATCTTCACCACCAGCATGGAAGCCGAACTGATTTCCATTGCAGGGGTCTATCGCACGTTTGAAAAAGATCTGCCTGCCGATCTGGCGCAAAAACCGGTGCAAATCAAATTGACCGGCGACCGGCTGGACGTGCTGGCAATCAAGAATTCCTAGATATTGCGTAAGTAATACCGCGTAAAACCGGTTTTTATTTTTACTGAATTCATGCTTGCTGCGTTGCTTTCAGCGACGTTTTTTAGCAAATGCTTTTAGCTGGTTATCTAATTCCGAAGTTATCTGACGAAGTTATCTGAATTTAAGGAGCTCTTTGTGGCAAAAATCATTGTTGTGACATCCGGCAAGGGCGGCGTCGGCAAAACCACGTCGAGCGCCAGTTTCGCATCCGGCCTGGCGATGCGTGGAAACAAAACAGTCGTCATCGACTTCGATGTAGGTCTGCGCAATCTGGATCTGATCATGGGTTGCGAACGCCGTGTGGTGTATGACCTGATCAATGTCGTCAACCAGGAAGCCACGCTGAACCAGGCGCTGATCAAGGACAAGCATTGCGACAATCTATTCATTCTGCCGGCCTCGCAGACGCGCGATAAGGATGCGCTGTCGGAAGAAGGCGTCGAACGGGTCCTGAACGATCTGGCGAAAATGGATTTCGAATACATCATCTGCGATTCGCCGGCCGGCATCGAACATGGCGCGGTGATGGCGCTCACCTTTGCCGATGAAGCCATCGTGGTGACCAATCCCGAAGTATCGTCGGTACGCGATTCCGATCGCATTCTCGGCATCATCCAGGCCAAATCGCGGCGCGCCCTGAACGGCGGCGATCCGGTCAAGGAGCATCTGCTGATCACCCGCTACTCGCCGAAACGCGTCGACGCCGGCGAAATGCTGTCGTACGCCGATGTGCAGGAAATTCTGCGCATCCCGCTGGTCGGCATCATCCCTGAATCGGAATCGGTGCTGCATGCGTCGAACTCGGGCAATCCCGCGATTCATCTGAAAGACAGCGATGTGTCGATGGCCTATCACGATCTGGTAGGGCGTTTCCTCGGCGAAGACCTGCCGCTGCGCTTTACCACCTATGAAAAACCGGGTCTGCTGCAGCGCTTCTTCGGAGGGAAATAATATGGCTTTGCTTTCATTCCTCTTCAACACCAAACCGAAGACGGCGGTCGCCGCCAAGGAACGGTTGCAGATCATCATCGCGCGCGAACGCGGTGGACGGCAAGGTTCCGGCAACGATTTCCTGCCGGCGCTGCACAAGGAATTGCTGGACGTGATCTCGAAATACACCAAGGTCAATCCGGACGACATCAAGATTTCGCTGGATCGCCAGGGCAATCTTGAAGTGCTCGACGTCAACGTCGTGCTGCCCGATACGGATGTGCCGCTGGGCAGCGTCGGCTAGTCCATGGCGCTGAGGATCGCCATCCTCAACAGCGACGCCGGGCAACTGGCGCAGCTGAGCGGTACGCTGTCGGCTTACCGCTGCCAGACTTTTCACAACCCGAACGAATTACCGCGCCACATCGATCAGACCGATCTGTTCCTGCTCGATCTGCAATCGCTGCAAGGCAGTGACCACAATAACCGTGCGTCGGCAGCGCTGCTGACATCGATTCACGCCGCCAAAATACCCATCCTGCTCAGCGCCGCCCGCAGCGAATCGCCCGCCCTGGAAAACGCCCTGGCGGCCGGCGCCGACGATTACGTTCTCAAGCCGCTGCGGCTCAATGAAGTCTTGCTACGCGTGCAAATCCTGCTCAAACGCGCTTATCCGCAACATGCGCAGCATCAGAACCAGCAGCAAATCCGCTTCGCCGACTACGTATTCGAAACGCCGTCGCACCGGATCACGCATGCCGGCGCCACTATCGACGTCACGCAAAAGGAATTCGAACTGGCGCTGCTGCTATTCGGCAATCTCGGCCGTCCGCTGTCGCGCGCCTATATCCAGGACGCGATCTGGTCGCGCGACAGCGAGCTGCCTTCCCGCACGATGGATACCCATATTTCCCGCGTGCGCAATAAGCTGCAATTAAAGCCGGAACACGGCTTTCGCCTGACGCCGGTGTACGGCTATGGTTATCAGCTGGAAAAAGTTGCTTCTTAACAATTTTTTCACTGTTGCGTCCCCGCCAATGCCCTCTCCCTGCTAGGGGTATAATAGCGGCCTGATTCAGTTGCCAAACCAGCCACACAACATCCCATGCATCTGCTTGCCGTCGGACTCAACCACACTACCGCGCCTGTCGCTTTGCGCGAAAAAGTGGCGTTTCCTGCCGATCAGATCGGTCAGGCGGTAGCGGCTGCCCGCGCCTGGTTCGGCCGCAACGAAATCGACGAACAGAGCGGCGAAGCAGCCTTGCTCTCCACCTGCAACCGCACCGAACTGTACGCAGCCGGCCGCAGCCGCGGCGGCATCGATGAAGCCATCGACAGCACCGCCCACTTCCTGGCCGATTATCACAAGCTTTCCTATCCCGAATTACGCCCCTTCCTGTACGCTCTGCCCCAAGACAACGCGGTGCGTCACGCCTTCCGCGTGGCGTCCGGCCTGGATTCAATGGTGTTGGGCGAGCCGCAAATACTCGGGCAAATGAAAGATGCGGTGCGCATGGCCGATGCTGCCGGCGGCCTCGGCACTTATCTGCATCAATTATTCCAACGCACGTTTGCTGTCGCCAAGGAAGTCCGCTCCACTACCGAAATCGGCGCGCACAGCGTATCGATGGCAGCTGCGGCAGTGCGTTTGTCGGAACGGATCTTCGATTCGGTCGCCGGCCAGAACGTGCTGTTCATCGGCGCCGGTGAAATGATCGAACTCTGCGCCACGCATTTCGCCGCGAAAAATCCGAAATCGCTGACCGTCGCCAATCGCACGCTGGAGCGCGGTTCGACCCTGGCGCATCGTTTCAACGGCAACGCGCTGCGCCTGGCCGATCTGCCGGCCCGCCTGCATGAATTCGACATCGTGGTTTCCTGCACTGCTTCATCGCTACCGATCATTGGGTTGGGCCTGGTCGAACGCGCCGTCAAGGCCCGCCGCCACAAACCGATGTTCATGGTCGATCTGGCGGTGCCGCGCGATATCGAACCCGAAGTCGCCCGGCTCGACGACGTCTTCCTCTATACCGTCGACGATCTCGGCGCCGTGATTCAAAGCGGCATGGAAAATCGTCAGGCGGCAGTGGCGCAAGCCGAATCGATCATCGAAACCCGCGTGCAATCCTTCATGCATTGGGTCGACAATCGCGCCGTGGTGCCGCTGATCCAGGATCTGCAGGAAAGCGGCGAAAGCCTGCGCGTGGCCGAACTGGACCGCGCCAAAAAGATGCTGCTGCGCGGCGACGATGCCGAAGCCGTGCTGGAAGCATTGTCACGCGGCTTGACCGCAAAATTCCTGCACGGCCCGCAACAGGCCTTGCATCACGCCCAGGGCGACGAACGCGCGCGCCTGGTGGCATTGCTGCCGCAGTTATTCCGCACCAAGCGTTAGCTGCTGTCAGCGAAGTCGGCGACCGCAATCGTCGCAGCAAGCTCATTCAGTAGTGCGCGCCGCTTCCTGCGGCATGCCACGAAATCCTCTGCAATACCCCTTTTTCCGGAATCAAGACACGATGAAACCTTCGATGCTCGCCAAACTCGACCAGCTCACGGAACGGCTGCAAGAATTGAACGATCTGCTGATGCAGGAAGACGCTACGTCCAATATGGACAACTACCGCAAAATGACGCGCGAGCACGCCGAACTGGGGCCGCTGGTGGTCTTGTACAACACGTACAAGCAAGCCAATAACGATGCGGCGGCCGCGCAGGAAATGCTGTCGGACCCGGACATGAAAGAATTCGCGCAAGAGGAAATCGCCGACGCCAAGGCCCGCATCGCGCAGTTTGAAATCGATCTGCAAAAAATGCTGCTGCCGAAAGACCCTAACGACGAGCGCAATATTTTTCTGGAAATCCGGGCCGGCACCGGCGGCGACGAATCGGCGCTGTTTGCCGGCGATCTGCTGCGCATGTACACCCGCTTTGCCGAACGCAATCGCTGGCAGGTTGAAATGGTGTCCGAATCGGCCTCTGAAATCGGCGGCTACAAGGAAGTCATCGTGCGCCTGATCGGTTTCGGCGCCTACTCAAAACTCAAATTCGAATCCGGCGGCCATCGCGTGCAGCGCGTGCCGCAAACCGAAACCCAGGGCCGCATCCATACCTCGGCCTGCACCGTGGCGGTGATGCCGGAAGCCGATGAAGTCGAAGATGTCGACATCAATCCGGCCGATCTGCGCATCGATACCTATCGCGCATCGGGCGCTGGCGGGCAGCACATCAACAAAACCGATTCGGCGGTACGCATCACGCACATCCCGACCGGCATTGTGGTCGAATGCCAGGATGACCGCAGCCAGCATAAAAACAAGGCATCGGCGTTAAAGGTACTGGCCGCGCGCATCAAGGATGGTCAATTGCGCGAACAGCAATCGAAGGAAGCGGCGACTCGCAAATCACTGATCGGTTCGGGCGACCGCAGCGAACGTATCCGCACCTACAATTTTCCGCAAGGCCGGATGACCGACCACCGCATCAACCTGACGCTATACAAACTCGACTTCATCATGGATGGCGATCTGGAAGAGCTGACGAACGCGCTGGTAGCGGAGCATCAGGCGGAATTGCTGGCGGCGCTGGCCGACGAAAACTAAAACGCCGCAGCCATGCTACGATCCGATGTCCTCCGATGCACCGGAGGACGGCCGGCAGGACGAAGGGTTTCTTTGAGGACCGGAGAATGCGGTGATAAGCTGCCCCGATTCCAAGAGCCCGTAAATGTGCGCTCCTCTTTGAGCCATAAAGAAAAGCGGGAACGAGCGGTGAGTGGTGCTGGTATGCGCCAAACAATCAGGAAAATATTGTTTTTAGCGAAGCGGATATTTTTCGTTTGGCGCGTACCCGCAGCGCTCACTGATCGTTCCCGCGACCGATCAACCAACAAACTGACAAGCCAACCGATCAACCGATGACCGGATCAACCACCAAATGAAACCTTCCAAATCGCTGCTCCTGTTCGTTGCCTTCATTTCCATCGCACTGCTGGGCGCTGCACTGTATCTGCAATATGAAAAACATATGCAGCCCTGCCCGCTCTGCATCATCCAGCGCTACGCCTTTGCTGCCCTGGCGCTGCTTTGCATCTTGTTTGCTTTACTGCCGCAAGCGGCGACGCGTTTCGGCGCGGCTCTGGGATCGCTGGTGGCACTGGCCGGCGCCGCTACAGCCGGCTGGCATATCTGGATCGTCGCGCATCCCGGCACCTCTTGCGGTATCGATCCGATGGAAACTGCGCTCAATAAAATTGCCACTGCCAAGCTGATGCCGTTTCTCTTCAACGCCGACGGTTTCTGCTCGACGCCTTATGCACCGATTTTCGGCCTGTCGATTCCACAATGGTCGCTGATCTGGTTTCTGGTGCTGGCGCTGACACTTGGCCGCGCTACGTTCAAACGGCGTTAATCATTTCGCATCCTGCATCCTGCGGCCCGGGTTCGATAATGGATTTCGCTGAAGCCGACATCGCTACGCTGCAACGACACTCGCCTCTGAATGCGTTGGAAACGCGCATTCTGCTGAGCCACGTCACCGGGCTTTCGCGCATTGAGCTGATCACCAGATCCGAGCAGGTTTTGACGCCGGCCCAGGCGGAAACCTTGCGCCGGTTGATCCAGCGCCGCCTCGATGGCGAACCGATCGCCTATCTTGTCGGCCGGCGTGAATTTTACGGTTTGATGTTGCGCGTCACACCTGACGTATTAATCCCCAGGCCGGAAACCGAACTGCTGGTGGAATTGGCGTTGGCGCATTTGCCGCCTGCGGGACGCGTGCTGGATATGGGAACCGGCTCCGGCGCCATCGCAATTGCGATCGCCCACAGCCGCGCGGATGCGCATGTCACCGCGCTCGATGCCAGCCCCGCGGCGCTGGCCATTGCGGCCGAAAACGCGGCAACGCATTTATCCGGAAGACAAGCGCCGGCGACGGCAATCCGCTTTATCGAAAGCGATTGGTACAGCGCACTATCCGGCGAAGATCAACCTGGGCAGCCATTCGATTTGATCGTCGCCAATCCACCGTACATCGTGGCAGGCGACGAACATCTTTCGCAAGGCGATTTGCGATTCGAGCCGATCGATGCGCTGACCGATCATCAAGATGGATTGTCGGCGTTGCGCACCATCATCGGCGGCGCGCCGGCGCATCTTCGCGATGGATGGTTATTGATGGAGCATGGTTACGACCAGGCAGCGGCGGTGCGGACGCTGCTGGAACAACAGGGTTTCACGGAAGTGCAAAGCTGGTGCGATCTGGCGGGAATTGAGCGGGTGAGCGGCGGGAGATGTAAATAGGACCGATCTTATTGCCCAGTTAAAGTGCTGCATCCTAATATGCATGAACGCAAGTTTTATCTACTTCATCTTTATTAGGAATACAGCTATGTGTATAGGATCCCCGAAACTGGCCGGCGCCGGAATCACTTCCGCGCAATCGGATCAAGGCAATAACGGCATTCGCGTAAATCAAGGCGAGTATCGCGGCAATACTGTCGAAGCCACAATCGGCAAAAAAAAGTTCACCTCCAAAGTCAAGAAATTCGCATCTGAGATGCTTGGAAAGATGCGAGGGCGCTCCGGTTCATACACGCCATCGAAACTACATATCGCGGAAGAAATTCCCGTCGCACATCGATATCTTACGTCGGACTTTTCAGCCGATCTGATCCCGAAAGCCAAAGCCAAGGATTTGGAAGTTTCCTCCATTGCGCCTGAAAAAGCACCGAAAAAACGGGGCCGCCGCAGCCCAGGTAGTCTTCAGTCCGAAGCAAGCGCGCTTCAGCAAATCCGGAAAAATTTCCTGGAAGCGCAAAGCATCAAATCCGGCGAAACAACAGAAGAATATGAAACTACCCGCTTTTGATATTGAGCAACCGTTGTTCTGCCAAATCGGCTTGCACCTTGAATATTGCAAGCCGTTTTTTTACTCGCCCCGGGAAAAGCGGTCAACGCTCGGCGCCCAGCCGCAACGCTTCCTGCAACGACCGTTCCGCTTCGCGTGCCTGTTCCTGCAAAGTCGCCGCGGTAAACATCGTCGGCCAGCCGATCATCTGCTGTTCGACGATTTGCTCCAGCCCGTCGATCCATGCCGGCGATTCGTTCAGGCAAGCAATGAAATGAAATTCCTTCCCTCCTGCCTGTAAAAACCCCTGCTTCGCTTCCATCGCGATTTCTTCCAGCGTCTCCAGGCAATCGCTGACAAATCCCGGGCACATCACATCCACCCGCCCAACGCCCTGCTTGGCCATTGCGACCAGAGTGGGCGCCGTATAAGGCTGCAACCATTCTGCTTTGCCGAAACGCGATTGAAACGTCACCAGATACTGGTCCTGCGTCAAATTGAGTTCGCGCGCCAACAGGCGTGCGGTTTTATGGCATTCGCAATGATAGGGATCGCCGAGCATCAGGGTGCGCTTCGGCACGCCGTGAAAACTCATGACCAATTTATCGGGCGTGCCGTTGGCATCCCAATACGCCAGCACCGATTTTTTCAGGGCCTGGATATAACCGTCATGATCGTGATAATTACGGATGAAGCGCAACTCGGGCATGTTGCGCACATTTGAAAAATGGCTGAACACCGCGTCGAAAATCGATGCAGTCGTGGTAGCGGAATACTGCGGATAAGCCGGCACCACCAGCACCCGGTCGCAACCGTCCTGCTTGAATTGATCGAGCGCCTTCGAAATCGACGGCTGGCCGTAGCGCATGGCATGCGCGACCACGACTTGATGTCCGCGTTCGCTCAGGCGCGTACGCAAGGCAGCGGTCTGCCGTTCGGTATGCACCCGCAGCGGCGATCCCTCGGGACGCCAGATCAAGGCATATTTTGCGGCCGATTTTGAGGAACGGAACGGCAAAATGATGCCGTTTAAAATAAACCACCAGATAAATTTCGGGATTTCGACAACCCGCCGATCGGATAGGAATTGCCGTAGATAACGCCGCACTGCGCTGGTGGTCGGTGCGTCCGGGGTACCGAGATTGACCAGCAGCACCGCCGTTTTACTGACGGTACCGTGCGTGTGAGGCGGTTCTTTACGAAAAGGCATTGGGATAATTTCCGGAAAACTGAAAATAAGATATTTTATGCGTGAAACATTCTTTGGATTTTTCCTTGCCAGGCAAAATCCAAAGAATGATTCATTCTAAGGCTTAACTGATCATGGGCAACGTTGCCCTAGAGCGCCAGCAATTCGCGCGCATGCTTGCGCGTCGTCGCGGTGATGTCCAGGCCGCCCAACATGCGCGCGATTTCTTCCACTCTGGACTTGTTGTCCAACGCGGCTATCTGCGAAATGGTTTTGCCGGCGGTCTGATATTTGCTGACTTGATAATGCTGATTGGCCTGGCTTGCGACCTGCGGCAAATGCGTTACGCACAACACTTGGCGATCTTGCCCGAGGCGCTTGAGCAGACGTCCCACAACTTCGGCAACCCCGCCGCCGATGCCGCTGTCGACTTCATCGAAAATCAGCGTCGGCGTTGCAGTGGCGCTGGAAGTAATGACCGAGATAGCCAATGCGATCCGCGCCAGTTCGCCGCCCGAAGCGACTTTTGCCAGCGGACGCGGCGCGACGCCGGCGTGGCCCGCCACCAGAAATTCAATCTGTTCGATACCGTAAGCCGCCGGTTCGCCGGGAATCAATGCAATCTCGAAACGCCCGCCCGACATGCTCAAATCCTGCATGGCCATCGTCACCGCCTGGCTTAATGCGGCGGCGGCCTTGGTGCGCGCCTTGGACAATTTTTGCGCCGCGCTCATATACGCCACGCGCAGCTTTTCCTCGTTGGCGCGCAATGCATCCAGATCGCTGGCGTCGGCCAGTTGCTGCAACTGGCCCGACAATTCGATCAGCGTTTGCGGCAGATCGTCGGCATCGACATGAAATTTTCGCGCCGTGGAATGAATCGCCTCCAGGCGGCTTTCCACTGTCTTCAACCGCGCCGGATCGAGCTCCATCCGGCTCAGATAATCGTTGAGCGCATAGACAGCTTCCTGCATCTGGATGCGGGCCGGTTCCAGCAATTCGAACACCGGCTTCAGATCCGCATCGACATCGCTCAGCTTGTCCAGCTTCAGCGTCAGCGCGGATAACTGCGACAGCATCGGCGTATCCGCTTCGGAAATGAGCGCCAATGCTTCCTGCGCACCTTCGATCAGCGCGGCAGCGTGCGACAGCCGCGAATGCTCATTGCCGATCTCGGTCCATTCACCCGGTTTGACGGCCAGCTTTTCCAGTTCGCTGACTTGCCATTCCAGCCGCTCGCGCTCCAGCAATACATTTTTGGCGTCGGTTTCGAATTCGCTGCGTTGCTTCATCACCGCGCGCCAATTCTTATACAACTGCGCCAGCGCCGCAGCCTCGGCCGCGAGGCCGGCCTGGCTATCCAGCAGCAAGCGTTGCGCATCGCTCTTCAACAACGATTGGTGCGCATGCTGGCCGTGAATA
This sequence comes from Herbaspirillum sp., assembly GCA_036500325.1. Classification (GTDB taxonomy): domain Bacteria; phylum Pseudomonadota; class Gammaproteobacteria; order Burkholderiales; family Burkholderiaceae_D; genus Herbaspirillum. The sequence continues at coordinate 24,208 of DASYCG010000161.1, forward strand.
TCGACCAGCAATTCCCCCAGTTCGCGCAATTGCGCCGCGGTTGCCGCGATGCCGTTGATGAATGCTTTGGAGCGCCCGGCGTTATCGATCACGCGCCGCAGCAGCACGCCGCCATGATCTTCTTCATTGAGGTATTCGTTGGCTGCGAGCCAGGCCGAGGCATCCGCGGTATCGACCGCAAATTCGGCGCTGATATCGGCTTTGGCGGCGCCTTCGCGCACCACGCTGGCATCGCCGCGACCACCCAGCGCCAAGGTCAGCGCGTCGATCAGGATCGATTTTCCGGCGCCGGTTTCACCGGTCAATACCGAAAATCCGGGACCGAATTCCAGTTCAATAACATCGACAATGACAAAATCGCGAATGGCAAGTGTGCGCAGCATGAGGGACGAGTTCGGTCAGAGGAGAAAGATTAAGGATCGAAATTGCGCTGTAGGCAAGGTTGTAGGCAAAACCGGTGCGACGTCTATTTTAACTTCCCTTGGTCGATGGGTACTCATTCCAGTGCAGTTTGCGCCGCAAGGTATCGTAATAGCTCCAGCCTTCCGGGTGCAGGAAGGTAACGGTGTGCAGCGAACGGGCAATCACGATCCGGTCGCCATGCGACAGACTGGTCAGGGATTGCATGTCGAAATTGGCGCTGACTTCGCGCCCGCCGATCACTTCGATGACGATTTCGCTGCTATCGGCGATCACGATCGGACGATTCGACAGCGCATGCGGCGCAATCGGCACCAGCACAATACCGCTTAATCCAGGATGCAAAATTGGACCGCCGGCAGACAATGCATACGCGGTCGAACCGGTAGGCGTCGCCACGATCAATCCGTCCGAGCGCTGTTTGTACATGAAGCGGCCATCGACTTCGACCGTCAGTTCCACCATGCCGGAGGTTGCGCCACGCGACACCACCACATCGTTGCAGGCCAGCGCGCTGAAAATGCTGGCGCCGTCGCGGATCACGGTTGCTTCCAGCAAGGAACGCGATTCGGTTTCGATCTTGCCTGCCAACATCTCGCAGAGAACCGGCATGACGCTGTCCAGCGGAATATCGGTCATGAAACCGACCCGGCCCTGGTTGATGCCGATCAGCGGCACATTGAACGGCGCCAGTTGACGGGCAATACCGAGCATGGTGCCGTCGCCGCCGACGATCACCGCCGCATCCGCATGCCGGCCGATCTGCTCGGGCGTCATGGTCTCGTATCCTGCCGTATCGTTATTTTGCGCAGTCTCGGTTTCGAATACGACCTTATAACCGCGGCCTCTCAAAAACCCGGCAATATCGGACAGCGACACAGCAATGCCGGCGGCAAAATACTTGCCCACAATAGCGATTGTGTGGGGCTTGAAAGCAGTAGCAGTGGATTTAGTAGGCGACATGCTGGCGATTAGACCATAATTTGCCTGTCGCAAACAAATTCGCAAGCAAATTTGCCAACTTATTTGCCAACTTATTCACCAACAAATCGGGCCGCCAAATCGGCCTGCAATCGATGCAATGAATAAACCGAACAACGGACAGAACAGCGCCCAGAACAACGTATTTTCTTCACGGCAATCTCCGGCCACGGCCGGCGAAGACGGGCCGTGTCCGGTCAGGGCCGTATTGTTCGATCTCGACGACACGCTGTGGCCGATCGTCCCGGTCATCGTCGCCGCTGAAAAAGTGCTGCACGAATGGCTGCAACACCATGCGCCGGCAGTCGCGGCCGCGCACAGCATTGAAAGCCTGCGCAACCGGCGCGAAGCCCTGATGGAGGCCGATGCACGCTATCGCATCGATCTGACCGCGCTGCGCAGCGTCGTCCTCAACGAAGCGTTCCAGGCTTGCGGCGAAGACCCCGGCAAGATCGCGGCCGGCATGGCGCTCTTCAGCTCCGCGCGCAACCGGGTGCAACCGTTCGACGACGTCTTGCCGGCCTTACAGCGCTTGAGCGAAAATGTCATTCTGGGCTCGATTTCCAACGGCGCGGCAGATCTGGAGGCGATCGGCATGGCGCAACATTTCCGGATATCGATCGCCGCGCATGCATTCGGCAGCACCAAACCCGATCCGGCCATTTTCAGGCACGCCTGCGATGCATTGGGAGTGACGCCTGCCGAAGCGGTTTATGTAGGCGACGATCCGGAAGCCGATATCGTCGGCGCGCAACAGGCCGGGATGCGGGCAGTCTGGATCAATCGCTTCGACCGGGCGCTGCCGGCGCATATACGGCCGGATGCCGTCTGCAATAACCTGGAGCAATTAGAAACGTGGCTGTCAACTGTAAAGACTATGCGGGGCGTGCAGGGTGCATAATATGACTTTGCCGTTCATCACACATTAACCGTTACTGCTATTTCATTCGTGCTTGCCTAAATCCGCCATGCAATTAGATACTCGCGCGCAAACCCTGCTGAAGGCCCTGGTCGAACGTTACATCGCTGACGGCCAACCGGTCGGTTCCCGTGCGCTTTCCAAGATATCCGGCCTGGAATTGTCGCCGGCCACCATTCGCAATGTGATGGCCGATCTGGAAGACATGGGTTTTGTCGCCAGCCCGCATACCTCGGCCGGCCGCGTGCCGACGCCGCGCGGTTATCGCGTCTTCGTCGATACATTGCTGACAGTCGAGCCGATCGATGAAAACTTGCTGGTGGCGCGCATGCAGGGGCGCGGCGCTTTTCAGAACTCTTCGCAAAAAATCATCGCCAACGCGGCACAGGTCTTGTCGTCGCTGTCGCAGTTCGCCGGCGTGGTGCTGACGCCGCGCCGCGAATCGGTCTTCCAGCAAATCGAATTCCTGCGCTTGTCCGAGAAGCGCATCCTGCTGGTCATTGTCAGCCCCAATGGCGACGTGCAAAACCGCCTGCTGCTGACCGATGCCGACTACACGCCTGCGCAGCTGGTGCAATCGGCCAATTACATCAATCTCCATTACGGCGGCCTGAGTTTCGAGCATGTGCGGATGCGCCTGAAAACCGAATTGCGCGAGTTGCAGGACGACATGACAAAGCTGATGCAGGCGGCGGTCGAAACCGGCAGCGATGCCATGAGCGACGACAGCGAAACCATGGTCATTTCCGGCGAGCGCAATCTGCTCAGCGTGACCGATCTATCGTCGAATATGACTTCGCTGCGCAAGCTGTTTGAAATGTTCGAACAAAAAACCGGGTTGATGCAATTGCTGGACGTTTCCAGCAAAGCCACCGGCGTTCAGATTTTTATCGGCGGCGAATCGCAACTGGTGCCGATGGAAGATATGAGCATCATCACTGCGCCGTACCAGCAGGGCGGGCGCATCGTCGGCACGCTGGGCGTGATCGGGCCGACGCGGATGGCCTATGAACGGGTGATTCCGATTGTGGATATTACGGCGAAGCTGCTCTCGAATGCGTTGAGCAGCAATTAAGTATGGCTTGAAAGTCACCCGCCCGCTATACCCGCCCGGCGGTCCGGTGCGATCGGCTTACTTGTTTTTGCCCAGCTTGCTGGTTTTGCTGACGCAATCGTGGCAGCGTCCGTAGAGCGCCAATGCGTGCTCTACGATGGTAAAGCCGCGCTGCTGCGCGATTTTGACTTGCCGCTCTTCGATTTCCTTATCGAAAAACTCTTCGACCTTGCCGCAATCCAGGCACACCAGATGATCGTGGTGCGCGCCTTCGTTGAGCTCGAAAACCGCCTTGCCGGTCTCAAAATGGTTGCGTTGCAGCAAGCCGGCCTGTTCGAACTGCATCAACACCCGGTAAACCGTGGCAAGGCCGACGCCATCCATATTGTCGTTGAGCAGTATCTTATAGACATCTTCGGCGCTCAGATGGCGCACATCGGAATTTTGGAAAATTTCCAAAATTTTGAGCCGCGGCAGCGTCGCTTTCAGGCCGCTGGCTTTCAGTTCGGAGGGATTATTAGGCATGGTGGGATCGCAATCATTTGGTCACAAGCAGGATAAGTGCTTTATCATATAGCGTTTTAGCACAATTGCTCAATCACTTGAGATCCTTATGCGTATGCTGCCCTTTTTTCAACAAACCGCGGTTCGACAAACCATGCGACAAACCGCCGGCGCTTCCCCATTGCGCAAGTCCGTCCTGGCCCTTGGCCTGATCGCCGTGGCTGCCCTGTCGGGATGCGCCAGCTGGAATCCATGGAAGCAAAATAACGTGCCTGTCGGCGCCGGCAGCGGCGCCATGGTGACCGATGCCAATGCCGGCGTCCAAACCACTTCGAAAAACCGGTTTCTCGGCTTTTTCTCGCCTTACAAGATCGATATTCAGCAGGGTAATTTCGTCTCTGCCGAAATGCTGGCGCAACTCAAGGTAGGCATGACCCGCGAGCAGGTCCGCTTCGTGCTCGGCACCCCGCTGCTGACCGATATGTTCCACGCAGATCGCTGGGACTACGATTTCCGCCTGAAAAAGGGCAACGGCGAAATCATCGCCAGCCGGGTGTCGGTATTTTTCGACGGCAACAGCCTGAGCAAATGGGAAGGCGGCAATCTGCCGAGCGAGAGCGAATATCTGGGCTTTATTGCTGGTTCCAAGCCAACTTTGATGCCTTTCATCTCCGACCAGAAACCTCTCACCAACCCGGGACTCCCTGGGCAATAACATCATCATGAATCAATTGAAAATCGCTGTGGCCGGTGCATCCGGCCGCATGGGCCATATGTTGATCGAGGCAGTGCAGTCGGCCGACGACACCACGCTCAGCGGCGCACTGGATCGGGCCGATTCCGCCGGCATCGGCACCGATGCCGCAGCCTTCCTCGGCGCCGCGTCGTCTATTGCCATCGCATCCGATTTATCCGCCGGCCTGGCCGGCGCCGATATCCTGATCGACTTTACCCGTCCCGAAGCCACGCTGGCGCATCTGGCGTATTGCGCCGCGCACGGCATCAAAATGGTGATCGGCACTACCGGCTTCGATCAGGCGGGCAAAGATGCCATCGCGGCCGCTGCGCAAAAAACCGCCATCGTCTTCGCGCCCAATATGAGCGTCGGCGTGAATGTCACGATGAAACTGCTGGAACTGGCAGCCAAAAGCTTTTCGCACGGTTACGACATTGAAATCGTCGAAGCCCACCATCGCCACAAGGTCGACGCGCCGTCCGGCACGGCACTGAAAATGGGCGAAGTCATTGCCGACGCTCTCGGCCGCAAGCTCGACGACGTTGCCGTCTACGCGCGCGAAGGCGTGACCGGCGAGCGCGATCCGTCCTCGATCGGTTTCGCCACCATTCGCGGCGGCGATATCGTCGGCGACCATACAGTCCTGTTTGCCGGCATCGGCGAGCGTGTTGAAATCACCCATAAATCATCCAGCCGCGTGACCTATGCGCAAGGCAGCCTGCGCGCCGCGCGTTTCCTGCGCGATCGCCAGACCGGGTTGTTCAATATGCAGGATGTTTTAGGGCTGAGCTAGTCATCAGTATAAAATGCAGTCCATCATGCATATCGCGAGCCTCCCACAATGATCGAAACCACCAACGGATTTGCCCACTATTGGGCTGAGGGCGACGCCATCTCGCACACCGTGGCGTATGTACTGGCCGTCATGTCGCTGATGAGCTGGTATTACATTTTGTCCAAAACCTGGAGCGCCTGGCGCATTCGCCGCAGCGCCGTCGC